>DASTFE010000001.1:0-3805 GCA_035708905.1 Acidimicrobiales bacterium
GACCGGCCCGTCCCCCCGCGCACGGCCACCCGGGGCGCGGCGGGGCGCGTGCGCGAGGCGCAGCGCCAGGCGCGGGCCGCCCTGGCGCTCGCCGCGCTGTTCGTGGGCGCGGCGGCCGTCGCCGTCGTCGCGCCCCACGACCTCGGCACCTGGCTGCCCCTGCACCTGTTCCTCGCCGGCGGGGTCACCGCGGCGATCAGCGGCGCCACCGTCCTGTTCACGGTCACCTGGGCGGCGGCGCCGGCGCCGCCCGGGCGGCTGCTGGCGGTCCAGCGGGCCTGCGTCGGGGCGGGGGCCGGCGGCCTCGCCGTGGCACGCCTGGCCGTCGCGCCGGCGGCCGCGCTGGCCGTCGCCGGCGTCACCTTCGCCGGCGGCCTCGCGCTGCTGGGGGCGGTGCTGGTGGTGACCGTGCGCCGCGGGGTCGAGCGGCGCTACGACGTCGCGGTGGCCTGGTACGTCGCCGCGGTCGCCGCGGGCCTGGCCGCCGCAGGCTTCGGTGTCGGCCTCGGGACGGGTCACGTGTGGGGCGACCTGCGGACGGCACACGTGGCGCTCAACCTGCTCGGGCTGGTCGGCCTCGTGATCGCAGGGACGCTCCCCACCTTCGCCGCCACCGCGGGGCGCACTCGCCTGGCCCCCGGCGCCACGCCCGCCCGCCACGGCCGTGCCCTCGCCTGGCAGGTGGGATCGCTGGCCGTCGTGGTCGCCGGCGCCCTGGCGGGCGTCGACGCGGCGACGGCGGCGGGCCTCGTCGCCTACGGCCTCGGCCTCGTGCTCGTGCTCGCGCTGCTGCCCCGCCCCGGCCTGCGGAGGCTGGCCTGGGCGGGCCCGCGCCTCGCCGGCCTGTGGGTGGGCGCCGGGTGGTGGCTCGCCGCCTGCGGGGCCGGCGCCGCCGAAGCCGCCCGCGGCGGCGTGCCCCTCACGGGCCGGTGGCTGGTGGTCCTCGTCGTGGCGGGCTACGGCCAGATCCTGTGGGCGTCGTTCGCCTACCTCGTCCCGGTGCTGCGGGGTGGCGGGCACGAGCGGCTGTCGGCCGGGTTCGCGACCACGCGCTCGTGGGTCGGCTTCGGTGCCGTCAACGCCGCCGGTGCGGGGCTGCTCGCCGGCAGCGCGCCGGTCGTGCAGGTCGCGATCGCGCTGTGGCTGCTCGACGCCGGGGTGCGGGGCGCGGCGCTGCGGCGGCGGCCGGCGTGAGCGGCTTCGCCCCGGTCGACCTGCTGGCGGCCGGCGCCTCGGGTGACGGCGTCGCCTGGTCGTCGGCGCCCGAGGGCCTGAACGCCAACCTGGTGGTGCTCGCGCCCGGGGCGGGCATCGGCGAGCACCGCAACGACGCGGTCGACGTGCTGGTGATCGTTCTGGCCGGGGCGGTGACCGTCACGGTCGACGGTGCCACCCACGAGATGGCCGCCGGCGCGGCGGGTGTCGTCCCCCGCGGCGCGGCGCGGGCGGTCCGGGCCGGCGCCGAGGGCGCGCGCTACCTGTCGATCCACCGGGCGCGTGGGGCGCTGCAGGTGGGCCCGCGACGCCGGGGCCTCACGAGGGAGGGGCCGGCCGCCAGACCGGGTAGGGGATCCCGGCCAGACGGTTGATCACCAGGCCCTGCACGACCAGCAGGGCGACGGCGACCATCAGCACCGCGAGCTGCTCGGGCTCGCGCAGGATGCCGAGCGAGACGATCAGCGTGGTGGCGCCCGCCGGCGGGTGCGGCACCCGGGCCCACACCATGGCTCCGCTGGTCAGGCCCAGCGACAGCGCGGCGGCGCCGACACGCGCCCCGGTCACGCTGGTGGCCAGCGCCGGCGCGTCGTCGGTCAGGCCGAACACGACGAGCGCCAGGTACCCGGCGGCTGCGCCGATGAGGTGCCCGCCCAGGGTGTTGCGCGGCGACGCCGCCGGCAACAGGGGCGTGTAGAAGAGCAGGAACGCGGTCGGGCCCAGGGACGGGAACACGAACGGCTCGCCGGTCACCAACGCCACCAGCGCCATGGCACCGATGGCGATCAGGCCGTTCACGAACGCGAACAGGCCGAGCACGAAGGTCGAGCTGTGGCGCTGCTGCAGGGCCGGCACGCGCATCCGGCGGGCCAGGCCGAGCACGACCGCCGCCATGTCACCGCCGATCGGCCCGGGCCGTAGCGGCCGGTCGACGTGGTCGCTTACCGGATCGCTCGCCGGGTTGCCCACCGGGTTTCCCACCGGGTTGCTCGGATCGTCGCCCATCGGGTGGCGCACCGGATCACTCGCCCGGTCGCTCGGATCGTCGCCCATCGGTTCGCTCGCCCGGTCGCTCACCGAAGGTAGCGGTAGAAGGCCGCCGCGCCGGCCGCGAGCAGGACCGAGAGCCCGGCCGTCACCCACGCCAGCCCGTCGTCGTCGGCGAGCAGCGCATCGACGCCCACGGTGAGCAGGAAGACCTGCAGCGACAGCAGGACGAGCACGAACACGCCGAGCGCGGCGGGGACCTCGCGGTGCGCCCGCGCCCGCCGGGGCCCCGTGCGGTGCGGCGGCATCTCCTGGGGCGGCATCCCCCGGTCGTCGACGGTCACGCCGGCTCCCCTGCACCCTCGCCCAGGTGCTCCACCGCCCACACGGTGCCGTCCCGCACCTCGACCTCGATGCGGCCGAGGGGGCGCTGGGGCGGGCCGGCCCGCACCTCGCCGGTGGCGGCGTCGAAGAAGCCCTCGTGGCACGGGCACTCCAGCTCGTCACCGCCGGCGGGGTAGAAGACGACGCACCCCAGGTGGGTGCACTTCTGGCTGAAGGCCCGCAGCTCGCCGCCCGGCAGGTGCACCAGGATGGCCGGGTCGGCGTCGCTCGGGAACCGGAACAGGTGGGCCGAGCCCTCGGGCACGTCGGCCAGGTCGACGATCGGCCGCGGCTCGCCCGGGTCGACCGACCGCAGCGACGACCACAGGGCGACCCCGACGTTGCCGGCGGCGAACCCGCCCGAGGCGAGCACCAGGTAGCGCACGAACTCCCGCCGGGTGACCTCGTCCTCGCCGGCGGAGGTCAGGGGGAAGTCCTGCCGCCAGACGGGGTCGGCGGCGGGCCCGCGGCTGTGCGCTGCGGCGGCGTCCGGCTCGCCGGCCGGGTGGATGCGGCCGGTCACGGCGCTGCCCCGGGCTCGTCGAGGCCGAACGGGTCGTCCTGCCACGGCCGCGCCCCGGCGGCGGCCATGACGTCGATGGTGCCCGGCTGGTCCGCGACCGCGCGGACCTTGGTGGCGACCCGCTGGTTGCCGAACGACCACTCGTTGACCAGCGTGCCGGTGCGACCGGCGGCGAACTCCTCGGGCGTGCCGAACCACAGCGCCTCGCTGGGGCACACCGACGCGCACATCGGCTTCTGCCCCACCGACGTGCGGTCGTAGCACATGTCGCACTTCATCATCTGGTCGTAGGCGGCCACGTACTTGGGCACCCCGAAGGGGCACGCGAGCACGCAGTTCGAGCAGCCGATGCAGCGGGGCTTGAGCGACGACTGCACGACGCCGTCCTCGTTCTGCTTGATGGCGTCGGCCGGGCACACCTCGGCGCAGGTGGGATCCTCGCAGTGCATGCACACCATCGGCGCGGTCTGCGTGGTGGCGAAACGGTCGATCTCGTCGAGGTGGATCATCGACCGCCCGCGGTGGGTGCCGCACTCCTCGCACGCCTGGACGCACGCCTCGCAGCCGATGCAGCGGCTCTGGTCGATCACGAAGATGCTGTCGCCGAACGCGCCGGCGATCGGCCGGGTCGCCGGGGTGCGCTTCACGCCGATCGACACGGGGACGCTGACCCCGCTCATCCGCCGCCCTCCCCCG
>DASTFE010000002.1:0-4502 GCA_035708905.1 Acidimicrobiales bacterium
GCTAGGGCTGCAGCACCACCAGCCGGGGCTCGGTCATCTCGCGCACGGCGTAGTGCGGGCCCTCGCGGGTGTTGCCGCTGTCGCGGACTCCGCCGTAGGGCTGCTGGTCGGCCCGCCACGTCGGCACCTCGTTGACCACCACGCCGCCGAAGTCGAGCCGGCGGGCCGCGGCGAGCGCGCTGTCGAGCCGGGCGGTGAAGATGCCGGCCTGCAGGCCGTAGCGGGTGTCGTTGGCCAGGGCGATGGCGTCGTCGAGGTCGTCGTAGGCGGCGACGGCCACGACGGGCCCGAACACCTCGGCCGCGCACACCTTCATGTCGGGGGTCGTGCCGGTCAGCACGGTGGGGCGCATCACGCCGCCGTCCACGTCGCCACCGGTGGCCACCTTGGCCCCGGCGGCCACCGCCTCGCGGACCCAGCCCTCGACCCGCTCGGTGTCGCCGGCCGAGATGAGCGACGACACGTCGGTCGCCTCGTCGAGCGGCGGCCCGACCACCAGGGTCGACACCTCGTCGACCAGCGCGGCCACGAAGTCGTCGTGGATCGACCGGTGGACGAGGATGCGCTGGGTCGAGATGCACGACTGGCCGGCGTGCGAGAAGCCGGCCACCTTGATCTTGGCCGCCGCCGTGCGCCAGTCGCCGTCGCCCTCGATGATGACCGGCGTGTTGTTGCCCAGCTCGAGGCTGACCTTCTTGCGAGGGGCGCGGGCCCGGATCGACCAGCCCACGTCGGGCGACCCGGTGAAGGTGATCATGGCGACGCCCTCGTGGTCGACCAGGGGGTCGCCGACGTCGCGGCCCGGCCCGGTGACCACGCTGAGCCAGCCGGGCGGCAGCCCGCACTCGTCCAGCAGCACCTCGGCGAGGGTCAGCGCGGAGAGCGGCGTCTGGCTCGCCGGCTTGAGCACGACCGGGCAGCCCGCGGCGATGGCCGGGGCCACCTTGTGGGCGACCAGGTTGAGGGGGAAGTTGAAGGGGCTGATCGCGCCCACCACCCCGATGGGCACGCGCAGGGTCAGGCCCAGCTTGCCGGCGCCCGCCGCGCTGGCGTCGAGCGGCACCACGTCGCCCGCCAGCGTGCGTGCCTCCGCGGCGCTGAACCGGAAGGTGTCGACCGCCCGCTGGGCCTCGACCCGGGCGGTGCGCAGCGGCTTGGCGGCCTCGGCCGCGATCGTGCGGGCGAACTGCTCGGTGCGCTCGGCCAGCACCACGGCGGCCCGGTCGAGCACGGCCGCCCGCTCGTGGGCGGGGAACGGGGTCGCTCCGCTCGCCGCCTCGTCGAGCCGGGCACGCGCCGCGGCGACGGCCTCGTCGACCTCGGCGGCGCCGCAGGCCGGGACCGCGCCCACCTCGCTGCCGTCGTAGGGCGAGCGGACGACCATCGCGTCGGCGGTCGTCACCCGCTCGGCGCCGATCGGGACCGCCCTCACCGTGCCCCGCCCGCCGCACTCGTGCTGCTGACCTGGCGCTCGCTCATGCCACCCTCCCGGGCCGGATGCGTCTCGAGCTCTGCCCACCGGTCTACCCGGCCGGGCGCCCTGCATCACCCGCGGCCGCGACGGCTACCGTCCGGCGGGTGCCACACGCCTTCCTCGACTGGCCCGGGCCGCTGGCGTTCGCCCACGCGGGCGCGCACACCCCCGGCGGCCCCGGAGAGAACACCATGGCGGCCTTCGAGGCGGCGGTCGCCCAGGGGTACCGGTACCTCGAGACCGACGCCCACGCCACCGCCGACGGCGTGCTGGTCGCGTTCCACGACGACGACCTCGACCGGCTCACCGACCGGCGCGGCGTCATCGGGGACCTGCCCTACGCCGAGGTCAAGGCCGCCCTGGTGCGCGAGCGCGACGAGATACCCCTGCTCGAGGAGGTGCTCACCGCGTGGCCGGACGTGCGGGTCAACATCGACCCCAAGCACGACGCCGCGGTCGAGCCGCTCGTCGAGCTGATCCGGCGCACCGGCGCGGTCGACCGCGTCTGCATCGGGGCGTTCTCGGACCGGCGCCTCACCCGCGTGCGCGAGGCGCTCGGCCCCCGGGTCTGCACGTCGATGGGCCCGCGTCAGGTGGCCCGCCTGCTGGCCGCCTCCCGGGGCCTGCCGGGCGGCAGCTTCAGCGCCGCCTGCGCCCAGGTCCCCGTCCGGCGGGGCCCGGTGCCGCTCGTCACGCCCCGGTTCGTGGCGGCCGCCCACGCCCGCGACCTGCAGGTCCACGTGTGGACCGTGAACGACGGCGACGAGATGCGCCGCCTGCTCGACATGGGCGTCGACGGCATCATGACCGACCGGACCGACGTGCTGAAGGCGGTGCTGGAGGAGAGGGGCCAGTGGGTGACGTGACCGCGACCGACCCGCACCCTGCCAGCGTGACGCCCGGCGACGCCCGGGCCCTCTACCGCGACCTGCTGGTCGCCCGGGTCATCGAGGAGAGGATGCTCAACCTGCTGCGCCGGGGGCAGCTCAGCAAGTGGTTCTCGGGCATCGGGCAGGAGGCCGTGTCGGTCGGCCTGGTGGCCGCGCTGCACGACGACGACTGGATCCTGCCGGCACACCGCAACCTGCCGGTGTTCACCGGCCGGGCTCTCGACCCCGCCACGCTGTTCCGCCAGCTCCTCGGCCGGGCCGGCGGGTACACGGGCGGTCGCGACCGCAGCTTCCACTTCGGGGTCCTCGACCACCACGTGGTCGGCATGATCAGCCACCTCGGGGCCATGGCGCCGGTGGCCGACGGCCTGGCCCTGGGCGCCCGACTCCGTGGCGACGCCCGGGTGGCCGCGGTGCTGGTGGGCGACGGCGCCACCAGTGAGGGCGACGTCCACGAGGCCATGAACCTGGCAGCCGTGTGGCGGCTGCCGGTGCTGTTCGTGATCGAGAACAACCAGTGGGGCCTGTCCACGCCGGCGAGCGAGCAGTACGCCTGCGCCGACCTGGCCGACCGGGCCGTCGGCTACGGCATGCCGGGCGAGGTCGTCGACGGCAACGACGTGGTGGCGGTGCGCGACGTGCTCGGCCGGGCGGCGGCGCGGGCGCGCGGTGGCGGCGGGCCGGCCCTGGTCGAGTGCAAGACCTTCCGCATGCGGGGCCACGAGGAGGCCTCGGGTACCGACTACGTGCCCGCCGACCAGGTCGCCGCCTGGGCGGCGCGCGACCCCCTGGCCCGGTTCGAAGCTCGCCTCGACGCCGACGGCACGCTCGACGCCACCGCCCGGGCCGCGCTGCGAGCCGAGATCGAGGCGAACGTGGGCCGCCTGGTGGCCGAGGCGCTCGACGACGCCTTGCCGGCCTCCACGCCCGACGCCGAGGTCGCCCGCGTGCACGCCCCGGCGGCGCCGCTGCGGCGGGCGCCGGGCTCGCCTGCGGGCGTGCCGGGCCACCAGCCGGAGGGGCGCTACCTCGACGCCGTGCGCGACGGCCTGCGCACGGCGCTGGCGGCCGACCCCCGGGTGGTGCTGCTCGGCCAGGACATCGGCGCCTACGGCGGGGTGTTCAAGGCCACCGAGGGCCTGGTCGACGAGTTCGGTCCCGATCGGGTGCGCAACACCCCGATCATCGAGTCGGCGGCCATCGGCGCCGCGCTGGGCCTGGCGCTCGACGGGCTGCGGCCGGTGGTCGAGATGCAGTTCGGCGACTTCGTGTCCTGCGGGTTCAACCAGCTGGTCAACAACGTCGCCACCACCCGCTACCGCTGGGGCGCGGCCGTGCCGCTGGTCGTGCGCCTGCCGGTCGGGGGTGGCCTCGGGGCGGGGCCGTTCCACTCGCAGAACGTCGAGGCCTGGTTCTGCCACGTGGCGGGCCTCAAGGTGGTGGCACCTGCCACGCCGGCCGACGCCAAGGGCCTGCTGCTCGCCGCGCTCGACGACGGCAACCCGGTGCTGGTGCTCGAGCACAAGCGCCTCTACCGCACCGCCCGGGGGCCGGTGCCCCCCGGCCACCACGTCGAGCCGATCGGCCGCGCCCGTGTCGCCCGCCCCGGCCGCGACGCCACGGTGGTGACCTACGGCGCCGGCGTCGGCTGGGCGCTGGCTGCGGCCGACGAGCTGGCGGCCGAGGGGGTGGCCGAGGTCGAGGTGGTCGATCTGCGGTCGCTGCGCCCGTGGGACCGCGACACGGTGCTCGACTCGGTGAAGCGCACGTCGCGGGCGTTGGTGGCTCACGAGGCGCCGCTGACCGGTGGCTTCGGTGCCGAGATCGCCGCCGTCATCGGCAGCGAGGCCTTCATGTGGCTGGACGCGCCGGTGGCCCGGGTGGGCGGGCTCGACACGCCGATCCCCTTCGCCCCGCCGCTCGAGGCGGTGTGGTCGGCCGAGTCCCGCCTGGGCCCGGCTCTGCGCGACCTGCTGGCCTTCTGATCGCGCGTTCTCGCCGCGGGATCGGGGGCTGGAGCACCGGATCCCGCGGCAGGAACGCGGCTGTGAGATCAGGTGGTCGCGCGGATGGCGTCGCAGAGCACGGTCAGGCCGTGGTCGAGCTCGTCGTCGGTGATGGTGAGCGGCGGGGCGAGG
>DASTFE010000003.1:0-3984 GCA_035708905.1 Acidimicrobiales bacterium
GAGAGGACGACGTGGTCGAGCAGGTCCGCGCCCTGCGCAAGGACGGCGAGCCGTGGATCTTCTACGAGGGCCCGCCGACGGCGAACGGGCGGCCCGGCCTCCACCACGTCTGGGCCCGGGTGTTCAAGGACCTGTACCCCCGCTTCCAGACCATGCGCGGCCGGGCGGTGCCCCGCAAGGGCGGCTGGGACTGCCACGGCCTGCCCGTCGAGCTCGAGGTCGAGAAGGAGCTGGGCCTGTCGAGCAAGCCCGAGATCGAGGCCTACGGCATCGAGGCGTTCAACGAGCGCTGCCGCGACTCGGTCCGCCGCTACGTCGAGGACTGGTCGTCGCTCACCAGCCGCAGCGGCGTGTGGATCGACACGGCCGACGCCTACTGGACGATGAACAACGACTACATCGAGTCGGTGTGGTGGATCGTCCGCCGGCTCTGGGACGACGGGCTGCTCTACGAGGGCCACCGGGTCACGCCCTACTGCGGGCGGTGCGGCACCGCGCTCAGCTCGCACGAGGTCGCGCAGGGCTACAGCGACGTGGTGGACCCGTCGATCTACGTGCGCTTCCCCCTCACCGGCGGCGGCGCCCCCGACGCCGACCTGCTGGTGTGGACCACCACCCCGTGGACGCTCATCTCCAACGTCGCCGCCGCCGTCGGGCCGGCCTCGGCCTACGTGCAGGTCGCCGACCCCGCCGGCGGGCGCGACCTGATCCTCGGCGAGCACGCCGCCGCCCGCCTGTACCCCGAGGCCGAGGTCCGCGACCGCTGGACCGGCAGGGCCATGGCCGGGTGGCGCTACCAGCGGCCCTTCGACTTCCTCGACCCCGTCGCGGGCAGGGACGGCTGGCGGGTGGTCACGGCCGACTACGTGAGCGACGACGACGGCTCGGGCATCGTGCACATCGCCCCGGCCTTCGGCGAGGACGACGCCCAGGTGGGGCGCGACGAGAACCTGCCGGTGCTCAACCCGGTCGACGCGGACGCCACCTTCGACCACCGGGTGCCGCCGTGGACCGGCCGGTTCGTCAAGGACGCTGACCCCGAGATCATCGCCGACTTGCGTGCGCGGGGCCTGCTGGTGGCCGAGCAACCCTACGAGCACAGCTACCCCCACTGCTGGCGCTGCGGCACCCCCCTCATCCACTGGGCCAAGACCTCGTGGTTCGTGCGCACGCGCGAGCGGCGGGGCGACCTGCTGGCCCAGAACGAGGTCATCAACTGGTACCCCGACCACATCAAGCACGGCCGCTTCGGCCGGTGGCTCGAGGGCAACATCGACTGGGCGCTGTCACGCGACCGCTACTGGGGCTCTCCCCTGCCCATCTGGCGCTGCCAGGCGTGCGGGGGCGACACCTGCGTCGGTTCGGTCGCCGAGCTGTCCGACCTGGCCGGGCGCGACCTGTCCGGCCTCGACCTGCACCGGCCCTTCGTCGACGACGTCACCTGGACCTGCCGCGCCGGCGGCTGCAACGGCACGGTGCGGCGCCTGCCCCCCGTGCTCGACGCCTGGTTCGACTCCGGGTCGATGCCGTCGGCCCAGTTCCACCACCCCTTCGCCGACGACGACCGCTTCGCGGCCAGCTTCCCCGCCGACTTCATCTGCGAGGCCATCGACCAGACGCGGGGCTGGTTCTACTCGCTGCTGGCCGTCAACACCCTGGTGTTCGGCGAGACGCCGTACCGCAACGTCGTGGTCCTGGGACACATCGTCGACGAGGACGGCCAGAAGATGTCCAAGTCCAGGGGCAACGTGATCGACCCCTGGTACCTGTTCTCGACGTTCGGGGCCGACGCGCTGCGGTGGTACTTCTTCTCGGCCGGCCAGCCCTGGGGGCAGCGCCGGGTGTTCGAGGAGGGCATCCGCGAGTCGACCCGCCAGACGCTGCTGACCCTGTGGAACGTCTTCAGCTTCTTCGTCACCTACGCGGACCTCGACGGCTGGCGGCCCGGCGCCGCGCCGAGCGGCCCCGTGGCGCCGCAGCCGACCCACGTGCTCGACCGGTGGGTGCTGGGCGAGCTCGACGCCACGGTGGCCGAGGTCAGCGAGGCGCTCGACGACTTCGACGCGCTGCGGGGCGCGGCCCGGCTGGCCCGCTTCGTCGACGATTTGTCCAACTGGTACGTGCGCCGCAGCCGCCCCCGGTTCTGGAAGGCGAGCGACCCGCAGGCGCACGCCACGCTGCACCACGCGCTCGTGGTCACCGCCCAGCTGCTGGCCCCCTTCTGTCCGTTCCTGGCCGACGAGCTGTACGTGACGCTGACCGACGAGGCGTCGGTCCACCTGTCCGACTGGCCGGTGCCGTCGGGGCCGCACGACCCGGCCCTGTCCGCCCAGATGGACGCCGCCCGCCGGCTGGTGGCCCTCGGCCGGGCCGCACGCACCGACGCGAAGGTCAAGGTGCGCCAGCCGCTGCGCCGGGCCATGGTGCTGCATCCGGGCATCTCGCTGCCCGACGACGTGATGGGCGAGGTAGCCACCGAGCTCAACGTCAAGGCGGTCGACGACGTCGACACGCTGTCGGGGCTCATCTCGTGGACCGTCGTGCCCAACTTCCGGGCGCTCGGACCCCGCCTCGGGCCCCGGGTCAAGGACGTGAAGGCGGCGCTGGCCGAGGCCGACGGCTCGGCGCTGCAGCGCCGGCTCGAGACCGACGGCTTCATCGAGGTGGCCGGCGAGCGCCTGTCAGCCGACGACGTCGAGGTGCGCGCCGCCCACCACGAGGCGTTCGCGCTGGCCGAGGAGGGCGGCTGGGCGGTGGCGCTCGACCTCGAGCTCGACGACGACCTGCGGCTCGAGGGGCTGGCCCGCGAGATCGTCCGCAGCCTCAACGACCTGCGCAAGGAGGTCGGCCTCGAGGTCGCCGACCGGGTGGCGGTCACGCTCGAGGCCGGTGGGCCCGTCGCCGAGGCGGTCGGCCGGCACCGCGACTACGTGGCCGCGGAGGTGCTGGCCGTCGAGCTGACGCTGGGCGAGGGCGGCCCCCACCAGATCACGGTCGACGGCCACCTGGTGCGGGTGAGCGTGCACCGCCGCTGACCCGCTGATCAGCGGCGGCGACCGAAGCGGTTGGCCTCGCCCTCGGCGGCCTCGGGGTCGAACACCGCCTTGCCCCACTCGCTGGGCCGGCTGTTGGGCTCGGCCACCACCGCGGGCGCGCCGTTGGCGACCCCGCTCGGCGGCTCGGGCGCGGGCGGCGGGCCGAGCGGCTCGTCGGCCGGCGACCGCAGCTCGGACGGCAACCACGGCGCCTGGCCGTCGCCGGTGATGGCGAAGGGGATGGGCTGCGTCGGCGGCCCCGAGTCGGCGGGCGGGGTCGGCGGCTCCTGCAGGGCCGCCACCTGGGCACCGGGCGCGAAGGGCGGTGTACCCGTCTCGCTGGGCGCTCGGCCGTTGGCGCCGTCGCCGGCCGGCGACTCGGCCGCGGGCTCGGGGGGCGGCTCGAACGCCGGGGGCGGCTCGAACGCAGGGGGCGGCTCGAACGCGTCGAGCGGCGCGGGGCGCTCGACGTCGGCCAGCGTCACGGGCGGCAGCGGCTCGAGCGCGGCCGGGTCGTCGAGGAGGCGCTGCATCTCGCTGATGCCGGACCGGAGCCGCTGGCGCTGCTCGTCGATGCGCTGGCGCAGCAGGTCGAGGTCGCCCTTGAGCTTGTCGCGGTCGGCGAGCAGCGTCTCGACCTCCTGCTGCGCGGACACGCGCGCCGAGTCGGCGCCCCGGCGGGCCTGGGCCTCGGCCTCGGCCCGGGTGCGGGCCGCCTCTTCGCGCGCCTCGGCCAGCACCCGGTTGGCCTCTTCCTTGGCCTCCTTGATGGTGGCGTCGGCCGTGCGCTGCGCCAGCACGAGCGTGCGCCGCAGCGTCTCGTCGGTCTCGGACACCTCGGGGACCGGAGCGGCGGCCTGCGGGCGGCGGCGGAGCTCCTCGATCTCGTGCTGCAGGTCGACGAGCCGGCTCTCCGCCGCGTCGGCGCGCGCCTGGGCCTCACGGGCCC
>DASTFE010000004.1:0-29293 GCA_035708905.1 Acidimicrobiales bacterium
TCGCTCGCGACGTCCACGCCCGCGGCGGCGTCGTGCTCTACGGCGGGTGCTCCGACCGGCTGGCGGCGCCCTACCAGCCGTTCGCCGAGGCGACCGAGCACCTCGTGCGTTCGCTCGGCCCCGTCCGGTTGCCCGACCTCGCCGTCACCCACCTGGCCGAGCTGTCCCGCCTGGCTCCCGGGCTGTCCGGCCTGCTGGGCTCGCCGCCACCGGTCGCCGACGACCCCGACGCCGTGCGCTACCGCCTCTTCGGTGCCGTGGCCGAGGTGCTCGGGTCCGTGTCCGCCCGTCGCCCGGTCCTGCTCGCGCTCGACGACCTCCAGTGGGCGGGGCGGAACACGATCAGGATGCTCGACCACGTCATCCGGTCGGGTTCGCTGGGCCGGGTCGTGATCGTGGCGGTCTACCGGTCC
Organism: Acidimicrobiales bacterium; assembly: GCA_035708905.1. Classification (GTDB taxonomy): domain Bacteria; phylum Actinomycetota; class Acidimicrobiia; order Acidimicrobiales; family VFJN01; genus ZC4RG19. The sequence continues at coordinate 414 of DASTFE010000004.1, forward strand.
CAGCCCGACGAGGTCGGCGACGCCCTCCGCGAGGCGCTGCCCGACCTGCGGCGCCAGCCCGGCGTCGCGCGCCTGGCCGTGGCCGAGTTCGAGCCGGGCGACGTGCGCCGCTTCGTCGCCGGGGTCGCGGCCGGTGCGAGCGACGGGGTCCTCGACACGGTGGTCGACCTCATGTCGTCGCAGACAGGCGGCAACCCGTTCCTGATGGGCGAGCTGTGGCGCCACCTCGTCGGCGCGGGGCACCTCGTCGAGGGGCGGTCCGGCTGGCGGATCGCCCGCCCGCTCGACGACGTGACGAGCCCGGAAGGCGTGCGCGAGGTGGTGGCGGTGCGCCTGCGGGCCCTGCCGGCCGCCACCCGCAGGTTGCTGGAGGTCGCCGCGGTCGCCGGCACCGAGTTCTCCACGGCCGTGATGGCCGATGCGCTCGGCGAGGACCAGCGCCACGTCCTCGATGCCCTCGACCCTGCGGTGAGGGCGGGGTTGGTCCAGGAGGCCGGGCGGGACGAGCACCGCTTCGCCCACGCGCTGGTGCGCCGGTCGGTCGTCGACAACCTCGGCCCTGCGGCCCGGCGAGGCCACCACCTCGACCTGGCGCGAGCGATCGAGCGCCGCGGGGGCGCGTCCGCCAGCGAGATCGCCCACCACCTGGCCTCGGCCGTGCCGCTCGTGGCGGTGGAGGACGTCGTCGAGGTCGCACGCCGTGCGGCCGCGGAGGCCACCGCCGTGGTCGCCTACGACACGGCCGCCGGCCACCTCGAGGCGGTGCTGCCGCTGGTCGACCGCGGCAGGCAGCGCTGCGAGCTGCTGCTCGAGCTCGCCGACGCCCGCATGCGCGCCGGCGACGTGGCCGACGCCCTCGACCGCTGTGTCGAGTGCGGCACGCTGGCCGCCGAGGTCGGTCAGCCCGCGCTCGTCGTCGAGGCCGCGCTCGCCTACGACGACGCCAACTGGCGGGTCGGGGTGCACGGCGGCGTGGCCGAGCAGCTCCTGCGCGCGGCACTGCCGCTGGCGCCCGACGTGGCCACCGAGGTGCGGGTGCAGGCGGCCCTCAGCCGGGCGCTGGCGTTCACCGACCGCGCCGACGAGGCCCGCACGCTCGGCGACCAGGCACTTGCGGCCGCGCGCGACATCGGGGAGAGCGGCGCCATCCGGGTGGCGATGTCGTCGATCCTGCTGGCGCCCTGGACGGCCGACACGATCGACCACCAGATGGCGATCGCGCACGAGCTGCTCGAGCGAGCAGGTGCGGAGGGCGACCTCGAGTGGCAGACCGGCGCGCTCGACCGTCTGCTCTACGGCCTGCTGCTGCTGGGCGAGCTCGACGAGGCCCGGGTCGTGGCCCGGCGCTTGGCCGAGCACACCGAGCGGCTGGGGCAACCGTTGTTCGGCGTGCTCTCCCTCCAGGCGCGCGCGTTGCTGGCCACGGGCGAGGGCCGGTTCGCCGACGCCGAGAGCCTGGCCGATCGGGCCAACGTGCTGTCGACGTTCCTCTCGGGCACCGACGCCGAGGGCGGCTACGGCGTGCAGGTCTTTTCGCTGCGCCGCGAGCAGGGCCGCCTCGACGAGGCGCGGCCGCTCGTCGAGGCCGTCGCCCGCCTCGGTCAGGAGGGCTCGACGTGGCGGCCGGCGCTGGCCGTGCTCTACGCAGAGCTCGGGCGCCTCGACGACGCCGGGCGCGAGCTGCGCCACCTGATGGCCGACGACCTGCGGGCCGTGCCCAGCGACGCCCTCTACGTCGGGTCGCTCAGCTACCTCGCCGATACGGCCGTCGCCGTGGGGGACAGCGAGGCCGCCGCCGTTCTGTACAGGGCGCTGTCGCCCTACCGGCACCTGGTCGTGCAGGTCGGCAACCACCTGGCGGCCCACGGCGCCGCCGACCGGTACCTGGGCGAGCTGTCGGCCCTCTGCGGCCGGGTCCGCGACGCCGAGTCACACTTCGAGGCGGCCCTGCGGCTCGACGAGCGGGCCCGCATGCCGGTGTGGGCCGCCCACAGCCGGCTCGCGTACGGCCGGTTCCTGGCCCGCCGCGGGCGTGCCGGCGACCGCGAGCGGGCGTCCGGACTGCTCGCCGCCGCGGCCGAGGCCGCGCGCTCGTTCGGCATGGCCCGCGTCGCCGACGCGGCGGATGCGGCGCTCGCCGAGGTCGGGCCGATGGCGCCGGCGACGCCGGCGGCCCGCGTGCCGGGCCGGAGCGCCGGGGCCGGTGCCGGCGGCGCTGCGACGTCCGCAGGGCTGACCGACCGCGAGCTGGGCGTGCTGCGGCTGCTCGTCGACGGGCACAGCAACCGCGAGATCGGGGCGCGGCTGAACATCAGCCGGCACACGGCCGCCAACCACGTGCGGTCGATCCTGCTCAAGACCGGGTGCGCCAACCGCACCGAGGCGGCGTCGTGGGCGCTGCGGCGCGGTCTGGTCGCCGGGTGAGCGGCGCGGGCGTCAGGGCATGGGCTCGCCGGCGGCGATCGCCTCGGGGTGGATCTCACCGACCGCGATGATGGCGTCGGCCGGGATCCCGTTGCGCCGGGCCGCCTCGCGGATGGCCTCCTCGCTGGGCGCCTCGTAGAGGCAGTACGTCTTCCGCTTGTCGGCACTGAGGAACGAGTACACCCAGCGCACGCCGACGTCGTCGTTGACGGCCGTGATGCCGTGCACGTCGTCGGCGCTGAGCTCGAGCTCCTCGGCGAAGTTCCGCTCGACCAGGAACAGAGGCATGGCTCTCCTTCACTCGTGCGGCGGTGGTACGGCCCGGGGGCGACGGTCAGTTCACCTGGCGGTCGCGCCCTTCCCAATACGGCTCGCGGAGCTTGAACTTCTGCAGCTTGCCCGTGGCCGTGCGGGGGAGGGTGCCGCGGACCTCGACCGAGGTCGGGCACTTGTAGTGTGCCAGCCGGTCGCGGCAGTGGTCGATCAGCTCGCGCTCAGCGGCGTCGGCTCCCGGTGCGAGCACCACCAGCGCCTTGACCGTCTCGCCCCAGCGCTCGTCGGGCACGCCGATCACCGCCACCTCGGCGACGGCGGGGTGCGAGTGCAGCACGTCCTCGACCTCGATCGACGAGACGTTCTCGCCGCCCGAGATGATGACGTCCTTCTTGCGGTCGGAGATGGTGAGGTACCCGCCGTCGAGGGTGCCGCCGTCGCCGGTGTGGAACCAGCCGCCCTCGAGCGTGTCGGCCGTGGCGTCGGGCTGCTGCCAGTAGCCGTCCAGCACGACGTTCGACCGGGCCAGCACCTCACCCACGTCGCTCACCTGCAGCCGCACGCCCAGCGCCGGGGCGCCGGCCCGCACCAGCCGGGTGGCCCGGTCGGCGGGGGAGAGGTCGTCCCACTCGGCCCGGCGCCGGTTCATCGTGAGCAGCGGCGCGGTCTCGGTCAGGCCGTAGATCTGGATGAACTCCCAGCCGAGCTCGGTCTCCATCCGCTCGATCACCCGGGTGGGCGGCGGCGCGCCGGCGACCACCATCCGCACGCGGTCGCGGCCGGGGATCGGCCCGTCCCACCGCTCGGCGGCGTCGAGGATGGCTGCCACCACGGCGGGGGCGCCGCACAGCAGCGTGACGCCGTGGCGCTCGACCCGCCGCAGGATCTCGGCCCCGTCGACCTTGCGCAGCACCACCTGGCGCGCGCCCATGCCCGCCAGGGCGTACGGCATGCCCCAGCCGTTGCAGTGGAACATCGGCAGCGTGTGCAGGTACACGTCGCGGTCGCCGACGCCCGCGTGCCAGCCGAACGTGGCCGCGTTGAGCCACAGGTTGCGGTGGGTGAGCTGCACGCCCTTGGGGCGGGCGGTGGTGCCGCTCGTGTAGTTGATGGTGGCCGTGGCGTCCTCGTCGGGCTCGGCCCACGGTTCGGGTTCGGGGGTTCCGGTCCCGGTGGGCCACAGCTCGCCGTCGGTCTCGGCGCCCAGCACGAACCGGTGCTTGGCCCCGACCCCGGCGAGCGCCTCGTCGAGCTCGGGGTCGACCAGCAGCACCGAGGCCCCGGAGTGCTCGACGATGTAGCGCACCTCGTCGGCGGCGAGGCGGAAGTTGACCGGGACGAGCACCCGGCCCCAGGCGCTGACGCCGAAGAACGAGACCAGCAGGCGGGCGGCGTTCTGCGACACGATCGCCACCCGCTCGCCCCGCCCCACGCCGAGGGCGTCGAGCGCCGCGGCCTGGCCCCTGGCCAGGTCGGCCACCCGGGCGTAGGTCAGCTCGCCCCACCCGGCCGCCGGCTGATCGGGCTCGTCGACGATGCCGACCCGCTCGGGGTAGACCAGCGCAGCGCGCTCCAGGTGGTCGGCGATCGTCAGCGGAACGCGCATGCTCCGGTCCTCCTCCTGCGGTGCCGGGGCCCCGGCCTGCGTGTGACCCGCGACATTCCCACATCAGCTCCAGAGCGTCACGTGGACCGGTGGGCGGAACCGCGACACCGGCATGCTGCCATCGGCCCGGTGGATGGCGTGCATGGCCTCGGTCGTCTCGAGGAACCGGCGGAGCTTGGTGGCCACGGCCGAGCGGCGGTCGGCCCCGAGGGAGGTGACGTGCCAGAGCAGGTCGACCGGCGTGCCGTCGACGGGAAGCACGGCGAGGCGACCACGCACCACTTCGTGGGCGACCAGGTGGGCGACGCCCGGGGCGACGCCGTGGCCGTCGGCCGCCGCGCTCCAGGCGGCGGCCAGCGACGGGAACACCCGGATGCGGGCGTCGGGCACCCGCAGCCGGCACAGCAGCGCGCCCACCTCGCTGGCCCGGTCGGCGCCACCGGGGTCGACCAGCCAGTCCTGGCCGGCGAGCGCCGCCGGGTTGACGTGGGCCGCCCGGGCGAGGCGGTGGCGGCGTCCGGCGACCACGACGAGCCGGTAGCGCATCATCGGCGTGCTCTCGAGCGTCGGCAGCCGGGGGCCGAGCCCGATGTCGGCGAGGCGCTCGCCGAGCAGGCCGGCCATCTCGGTGGCCGTGGCCACGCCGAGGGTGGCCTCGAGCTGGGCGTTGCGGGTGGTGAACGCCGTGAGCAGCGGGCGGGCGACGTACTCGGCGACGGTGCTGGTGGCGACGACCCGCAGCACCTCGGGCCCCTCCTTGCCGCCGCCGGTCGCGGCGCGGGCCTCGGTCGCCAGGTCGACCATCTGCGACGCGATGGGCAGCAGCCGCTGACCACCGCGCGTGAGCTCCATCCCGTCGCTCGTGCGCACGACGAGCGGGTCGTCGAGGTGGCGGCGAAGGGCCCCGAGGGCGCCCGAAACGGCCGCATCGGTCACGCCGAGCGCTCGGGCCGCCGCTCTCACGGAGCCCAGCCGGGCCACGAGGACGAAAGCTTCGAGCTGGGTGAGCGTCACACTCCGCACCGTAGTCCCAATCAACCGATCGCTTACGCGCCCGTGGACGGCCCCGCGCCGGGGGTGCAGACTCGGAGCGTGGCCTGATCCGCCCGGCCCACCCGCCGCCACCACCAGGGGGTTGAACGTGCAGACACCCGCGCCGTTCGAGTACGAGCGCGCCGGTTCGGTCGACGATGCGCTCGCGCTCCTCGAACGCCATGGACCAGAGGCCCGGCTCGTCGCCGGCGGGCACAGCCTGCTGCCGATGATGAAGCTGCGCCTGGCCAGGCCCGAGGTGCTGATCGACATCAACGACCTGACCGACCTGTCGTACATCCGGCTCGACGGCAGCGCCATCGCCATCGGGGCGATGACCCGCCACGCCGAGCTGCTCGACTCGCCCCTGCTGGGCGAGCACTACGCCATCTTCCGAGACGCCGAGCGGGTGATCGCCGACCCGATCGTGCGCAACCGGGGCACGATCGGCGGCTCGTTCTGCCAGGCCGACCCGTCCGAGGATCTGGCCGCGGTGGGCGCGGCGCTGCGGGCCGACCTGGTCGTCCGGTCGGCCTCCGGCACCCGCACCGTGCCGGCCCGCGAGTTCCACACCGGCCCGTACGAGACCGCGGTGGGCGACGCCGAGATCCTCACCGAGATCCGGGTGCCGGTGCGCCCCGGGGCGGGCAGCGCCTACGAGAAGGTCGAGCGCCGGGCCGGCGACTGGGCCATCGCCGCCGCCGGCGCGTTCGTGACGCTCGACGGTGACACGGTCAGCGACGTCGGCATCGGCCTGACGGCCGTCGGCGCCGACCACTTCGCCGCGCCGGCCGGCGAGGACGTCCTGCGGGGCCGGCCCGCCACCGACGACAACCTGGCGGCCGCCGCCGAGGCAGCCGCCGCGGCCACCAACCCGGCGACCGACCAGCGCGGCCCGGCCGACTACAAGCGCCACCTGGCCCAGGAGCTCACGCTGCGCGCCCTGCGGCGCTCGGTGGCCCGGGCCCGAGGAGAGGGATCCTGACATGCAGGTGACGATCACCGTCAACGGCGACGAGGTGACCCGCGAGATCGAGCCGCGGCTCCTCCTCGTCCACTTCCTGCGCGACCACATCGGCCTCACCGGCACGCACTGGGGCTGCGACACCTCCAACTGCGGCGCCTGCGTCGTGTGGATGGACGGCGAGCCCGTCAAGAGCTGCACGGTGCTGACGGCCATGGCCGACGGCCGCACGGTCCGCACGGTCGAGGACCTCGACCGCGGCGGCGAGCTCGACCCGGTGCAGCAGGGCTTCATGCAGTGCCACGGCCTGCAGTGCGGGTTCTGCACCCCGGGCATGCTGATGACCACGCGCCACCTGCTCGACCGGGTGCCCGACCCCGGCGAGAGCGAGATCCGCGAGGCGATCTCGGGGCAGATCTGCCGCTGCACCGGCTACGAGAACATCGTGGCGGCTGTCCGCTGGGCGGCCGAGCACCCCAACGGCGCGGCCGAGCCCGACGCCGACGCCATGGAGCGGTCGGCGCCCGACGTCGACGCCGAGACCGACAAGGAGGTGTCCGCATGACCGCCGCCGACATCGAGGCCGAGGCCACCGCCCCCCTCAGCGAGGCCGGCAACCCGATCGGCTTCGGGCGGATGCTCCGCAAGGAGGACGCCCGGTTCCTGCGGGGTCAGGGCCACTACCTCGACGACATCCAGCTGCCCGGGATGCTGCACGGCGCCATCCTCCGCAGCCCCCTGGCCCACGCCACGATCAACTCGATCGACACGTCCGCGGCCGAGGCCCATCCCAAGGTCAAGGCGGTCATCACGGGCGCCACGCTCGAGACGCTGGGCCTCGCCTGGATGCCGACCCTGTCGCAGGACACGCAGGCCGTGCTCGCCACCGACAAGGTGCGCTTCCAGGGGCAAGAGGTGGCGTTCGTCATCGCCGAGGACCGCTACGCGGCCCGCGACGCGCTCGAGCTGATCGAGGTCGACTACGAGCCGCTCGACCCGGTGGTCGACGCCCGCAAGGCGCTCGACGAGGACGCGCCGGTGATCCGCACCGACATCGAGGGCAAGGCCGACAACCACATATTCGACTGGGAGTCGGGCGACGCCGCCCTGTGCGACGAGGTCTTCGCCAAGGCCGACGTCGTCGTCGAGCAGGACATGCTCTACCCGCGCTCGCACCCGGCCCCGCTCGAGACGTGCGGGTCGATCGCCCACATGGACAAGGTGACGGGCAAGCTGGTCGCCTGGATCACCAGCCAGGCGCCCCACGCCCACCGTACCGTGTACGCCCTGGTGGCCGGGCTGCCCGAGCACAAGATCCAGGTGATCTCGCCCGACATCGGCGGCGGCTTCGGCAACAAGGTGCCGATCTACCCCGGCTACGTGCTGGTGGTGGTCGGCTCGATCGTCACGGGCAAGCCCGTCAAGTGGGTCGAGGACCGGTCCGAGAACCTGATGTCCACCGGGTTCGCCCGCGACTACCACATGCACGGCGAGATCGCGGCCACCCGCGACGGCACGATCCTCGGGCTGCGGGTGAACGTGATCGCCGACCACGGCGCGTTCAACGCCAGCGCCAACCCCACGAAGTACCCGGCCGGGTTCTTCAACATCTTCACGGGCAGCTACGACCTGCAGGCCGCGCACTGCAAGGTCACCGGCGTCTACAGCAACAAGGCGCCGGGCGGCGTGGCCTACGCCTGCTCGTTCCGCATCACCGAGGCCGTGTACCTGGTCGAGCGGATCGTCGACGTGCTGGCCGACGAGCTCGGCATGGACCCGGCCGAGCTGCGCATGCGCAACCTGTTGCGCCCCGAGCAGTTCCCGTACACCACCAAGACGGGCTGGGAGTACGACTCGGGTGAGTACCCCCGGGCGCTGCGGCTCACCCTCGACATGGCCGGTTACCCGGAGCTGCGCCGTGAGCAGGCCGAGAAGCGGGCCCGGGGCGAGCTGATGGGCATCGGCCTCAGCTTCTTCACCGAGGGCGTGGGCGCCGGGCCCCGCAAGCACATGGACATCCTCGGCCTCGGCATGGCCGACGGCTGCGAGCTGCGGGTGCACCCGACGGGCAAGGCGGTGGTGCGGCTGAGCGTGCAGACCCAGGGCCAGGGTCACGAGACGACCTTCGCCCAGATCGTGTCGAGCCAGCTCGGCATCCCGCCCGAGGACGTCGAGGTCGTGCACGGCGACACCGACCAGACGCCCTTCGGCCTCGGCACCTACGGGTCCCGGTCGACGCCGGTGTCGGGGGCGGCAGCCGCGGTGGTGGCCCAGCGGGTGCGCGACAAGGCCCGCATCGTGGCCGCCGCGGCGCTCGAGTGCTCCCCCGACGACCTCGAGTGGGAGCACGGCCGCTGGTTCGTGAAGGGCGACCCGTCGCAGGGCAAGACGATCCAGGAGATCGCCCTGCTGGCCCACAGCAGCCTCGAGCTGCCCGAGGGGGTCGAGGGCCACCTCGACGCCAGTGCCGTCTACAACCCGCCGAACCTGACCTACCCGTTCGGGGCCTACCTGTGCGTGGTCGACGTCGATCCCGGCACGGGCCAGGTGAAGGTGCGCAAGTTCGTGGCGGTCGACGACTGCGGGCCGCGCATCAACCCGATGATCGTCGAGGGCCAGATCCACGGTGGCCTCGCCGACGGGGTGGGGATGGCGCTCATGCAGGCCATCGCGTTCGACGAGGACGGCAACTGCCTCGGCGGCTCGTTCATGGACTACCTGCTGCCCACCTCGCTCGAGTGCCCGTCGTGGCAGCTGGGCGAGACGGTGACGCCGTCGCCCCACCACCCGATCGGCGCCAAGGGCGTGGGCGAGTCGGCGACCGTGGGGTCGCCGGCGGCCGTGGTCAACGCGGTCGTCGACGCGCTCGAGCCCTTCGGCGTGCGCCACGCCGACATGCCGCTGACCCCCGCCCAGGTGTGGCGGGCGATGCAGGGCCGGCCGATGCGCACCGACCTGGCGGTGACGTGACGGAGCGCCGGTGAACCCCGAGATCGAGTCGCGGGCGGCCGAGCTGCGCGAGGCGAGGGTGCCGTTCGTGCACGCACGGGTCGTGCGGGCCGAGCGGCCCACCTCGGCCAAGCCGGGCGACCAGGCCGTCGTGCTGCCCGACGGCTCGATCGAGGGGTTCGTCGGCGGGGCGTGCGCCGAGTCGACGGTGCGGGCGCAGAGCCTGTCGCTGCTCGACTCCGGCGAGCCGCTGCTGCTGCGCATCTCGCCCGACGAGGGCGAGGACGGCGGCGCCGGGGCCGGCGACGCTCCCGGCACGCTGTCGGTCGTCAACCACTGCCTGTCGGGAGGAACGCTGGAGATCTTCCTCGAGCCGGTGGTGCCGGCGCCCCTCCTCGCCGTGCACGGTGAGTCGCCCATCGCGGTGGCGCTGGTCGCCCTCGCTGGCGGCGTCGGCTTCCGGGCGGTCGAGGGCGGCGAGCGGGCGCTTGCGTCCGATGGTGACACGGCCGAGACACCGGCCGCCGTGGTGGTGGCGTCGCACGGCCGGGGCGAGGAGCACGTGCTCGAGGCGGCGGTGCACGGCGGGGTGCCCTACGTCGGCCTGGTGGCCAGCCGCAAGCGGGGCGAGGCGGTGCTGGCCGGGCTCGACCTCGACGAGGCCGAGCGGGCGTCGATCCACACGCCGGCGGGACTCGACATCGGGGCCCGCACGCCGCACGAGGTGGCGCTGTCGATCCTGGCCGAGATCGTGTCCCTGCGGCCGCGGCCGTCGGGGGCCGCGCCGTCGTCGCCCCCGACCGCGGACGCCGCCAGCACCGAGGGCGCGGCCGGGGCCGAGGGTGCCACCGGCGACGCGACCGCGGGCGCGGGGCCGGGCCCGGTCGCGCTGGGCGAGCGGCCGGCGGTGGCGACCGACCTGGTGTGCGGCATGTCGGTCGTCACCGGCGACGATGCCCTCCACCTCGACCACGGAGGCGAGCGGTACTGGTTCTGCGGCAGCGGCTGCCTGCGGGCCTTCGCCGCCGACCCGGGCGCCTACGTCACGGACGCCGAGAGCGGGCCGGGCCCGTCCGACACGTGACCGACCCGGCCGACATCGGCGACGTCGAGACCCTGCGCCGGCTGCTCGACGACGCCGACTACCTGGCCGACCTCGGGTTGGCCACCGCGCTGTTCTGCGCGGTGCGCCTGCCCCAGCCGCTGCTGCTCGAGGGCGAGGCGGGCGTCGGCAAGACCGAGGCGGCCAAGGCGCTCGCGTTGGTGCTCGACACGCCGCTGGTGCGGCTCCAGTGCTACGAGGGCATCGACGCCGCCGAGGCCCTCTACGAGTGGAACTACCCGCGCCAGCTGCTCGGCATCCGGCTGGCCGAGGCGACCCACCGCGAGGTCACCGAGCACGACCTGTTCGGCCCCGACTACCTGGTCGAGCGGCCGCTGCTGCGGGCGATCCGCCACCGGGGCCCCCGCCCCGTCGTGCTGCTCGTCGACGAGATCGACCGGGCCGACGACGAGTTCGAGGCGTTCCTGCTCGAGATGCTGGCCGAGTCGGCCGTGACCATCCCCGAGCTCGGCACCGTGCGGGCCTCGCTGCCGCCGGTGGTCGTCCTCACCTCGAACCGCACCCGCGACCTGCACGACGCCCTCAAGCGGCGTTGCCTCTACCACTGGATCGACTACCCCGACCTCGCTCGGGCCGTGTCGGTGATCCGGCGCCGGGTGCCGGCCGCGTCCACGACCGTCGCCGAGCAGGTGGCGGGCGCGGTGCAGCGGCTCCGGTCGCTCGACGTGCAGAAGCCGCCCGGGCTGGCCGAGGCCATCAACTGGGTGGCGACCCTCGACCTGCTCGGTCTCGACCGGTTGGACGGCGAGGCGGCGGGGTCCACACTGGGCACCGTGCTCAAGTACCGCGAGGACCTCGACCTGGCCCGCGAGCGCGGCATGGCGTGGGTGGCGGGCACGCCCTGACCGGGCCCGGCGGCGACGCGCCGGCCAGGCGCGAGGGTGCGCCGGGTCGGGGCGGACGTGCGCCGGCCTCCGTCGACCTCGCCGCGGTGGTGGCGGCCTTCGGTGACCTGCTGCACACCGCGGGCGTGCCGGTCACGCCCGAGCGCAGCGGCCGGTTCGCGTCGACCCTCGCGCTGGCCCGCCCGGCGACGCTCGACGAGATCTACTGGGCCGGGCGGGTCACGCTGCTGAGCGGTGCCGACCAGGTCGCCGCCTACGACCGGGTCTTCGACCAGGTGTTCCGGGGGATGGTCGACGTGGCCGACTGGCGGGGCCAGGCGCCGCCCGCGACCGCGCCACCGCCCCGGTCGGGCCGGGCCCGGTCGGCGGAGGAGCGGCCGGACGACGGCGCCCGGGCGGGGGCGCGCACCGCGCCTGCCCCCCGGGTGACCCCGCCCGCGCCGCCCGGCACGGGCGAGCCCGGTCCCGACGGTGCCGACCTGCTGGCTGCCGCCAGCGCGGACGAGCGGCTGGGCCACACCGACCTGGCCGACCTGACCGAGGACGAGCTGGCCGCCCTGCGCGACGTCATGGCGTCGCTGCGGTGGGCCGCGCCCCGGCGGGCGAGCCGCCGCACGGCCCGCCACCCGCGGGGCCGGTTGCTCGACCTGCGGGCCACGCTGCGCCGGGCCCGCACGACCGGCGGCGACCCGGTGCGCCGGTCCTACCGCTACCGCACCGACCGGCCGCGCCGCCTGGTGCTGATCGCCGACGTGTCCGGGTCGATGGAGCCGTACGCACGCGCCTACCAGCACCTGCTGCACGGCGCCGTCCGGGCGGCGCGGGCCGACGCGTTCGTGTTCGCCACCCGCTTGACGTGGCTCACGCGGGCGCTGGCCACGTCGAACCCCGACCTGGCCCTGCGGCGGGCGACCGCGGCGGCGCCGGACTGGTCGGGCGGCACCCGCATCGGCGAGGCGCTCAAGACCTTCGTGGACGTCCACGGTCGGCGGGGCATGGCCCGAGGGGCGGTGATCGTGATCGTGTCCGACGGCTGGGAGACCGGCGACGCGGCCGTGCTCGGCGAGCAGATGGCCCGCCTGGCGCGGCTGGCCCACCGGATCGTGTGGGTCAACCCCCGCAGCGCCGGTCGCGACTACCAGCCGCTGGTCGCGGGCATGGCGGCGGCGCTGCCGTACGTCGACGCGTTCGTGAGCGGCCACTCGGTCGCCGCGCTCGCCGAGGTCGTCGCCGCCATCGGCGACCCCGGCCGTTGACGGCCGTGCGCCGGCCCCGCCACGACGCCGGTGGCGGGCTGGCGGCGGCACAGGCTCCCTCTACCGGAGGGTGGCGATCTGGATCAGGTTGCCGCACGTGTCGTCGAGCACGGCCGTGGTCACGGGGCCCATGTCGACCGGTCCCTGGGTGAAGGTGACGCCCAGGCCGCGGAGGCGCTCGTACTCGGCGTTCACGTCGTCCACCGCGAACGACGTGAACGGGATGCCGTCGTCGACCAGGGCGTCCTTGAACGGGCGGGCCGCCGGGTGCCCGTCGGGCTCGAGCAGCAGCTCGGGGCCGTCGGGGTCGCTGGGTGACACGACGGTCAGCCACCGGGCCTCGCCCGCGGGCAGGTCGGTCTTCTTCACGAAGCCGAGCACGTCGGTGTAGAAGCGCAGGGCCTTCTCCTGGTCGTCGACGAGGACGCTGGTGACGTAGATGCGGGGCATGGCCTTCCTCACGGGTCGAGGGGCCACCGGTCGGCGATGGCCCGGAGTGGGGTGGTGTCGAGGTGGTGGAACTTGTAGCGACCCTCGCGCCGCGTCCTCACGAGCCCCGCCTCCTCGAGCACGGCGAGGTGTTGCGAGATGGCCTGGCGCGACGAGGACAGGCCGTGCTTCATCGTCAACCGAGAGCAGATCTCGAAGAGGGTCTGGCCGTCGCGCTCGGTCAGCTCGTCGAGGATCGTGCGTCTCGTCGGGTCGGCGAGCGCCTTGAACACGTCGCCCACGGCGGCACCATAGGCAAGTGGCTACTTGCATGTCAACGTCCACGGCCTTGCGGGCTGCGGCATGATCTCAGGCGTGGACAACATGACGCGCCTCGAGCAGATCGTCGGCCGGCTGCCCGAGGCCGAGCGCGTCGACATCGAGGCCTGGGACGGCGAGCCCACCTTCCGGGTGCGGGGGAAGAACTTCGTGTTCACCGACCGGGCCGCCAGCGGGCTGACCGTGAAGCTCCCGAAGGAGGAGGCGGCCGCGGTCGTGGCCACCGAGACCGGCGCCGAGCCGACCGGCTACGGGTTGGGCCGCCACGGATGGGTGTCGCTGCCGGTGGGCGACGATGCCGACGAGGGCCGATGGCAGCAGGTCGAGGAGTGGGTCCGCACCTCGTACACGCTGGTCGCGCCGAAGTCCTTGGCGAAGATCGTGCTCGCCGAGGACGGCCTGGCCTGACGCCGCGGGCCCGGACGTGACGCCGACCGAGCTGCGCACCGAGCGCCTCGTGCTGCGCCGCTGGCGCGAGGCCGACCTGGCACCGTTCGCCGCGCTCAACGCGGACCCCGTCGTGATGGAGTTCCTGCCCGCCCCGCTGACCAGGGCCGAGAGCGACGCGATGGTGGCCCGCATCGAGGCGACGTTCGACGAGCGGGGCTTCGGCCTGTGGGCGGTCGAGGTGGCCGAGGCGGCCGAAGGGGCCGGGGTGGCCGACACGGCGGAGACCGGGCCGGCGGCGGGCACCTTCGCCGGGTTCGTCGGCCTCTGGCCCACCAGCTTCGACGCCCACTTCACGCCCGCCGTCGAGGTGGGATGGCGGCTGGCCCGCTCGCACTGGGGCCGGGGCTACGCCACCGAGGGGGCCCGGGCGGCGCTCGCCGACGGCTTCGCCCGCCTCGCGCCGGCCGAGATCGTGTCGTTCACCGCGGTGGTCAACCGGCGCTCGCAGCGGGTCATGGCGCGGCTGGGCATGACCCGCGACCCCGCCGACGACTTCGACCACCCCAGGCTGCCGCCCGGACACCGGCTGCGCCGCCACGTCCTCTACCGGCTCGCCGCCCCGGGACCCGCCTGAGCAACGGGCGTCGCGCCCGACCGGCGGATCGACACCGGATCGTCATCCGGGCCGGTGAACCGAACGCCGGGGCCGGGCGTCAGCCTGGCATGGTCGGATCAGACGCAACCGGCGCGGCGCAGCATCGCCGCGTCCCAACCCCTACTGTGGCCGGCGACGTGCCGGGCGCCACCGGCGGCGCCCGCCCAGGCACACCACATCGACTCGGGGGAGTTGGCATGGGGACACCAGCCCGCAGGGCACGGACGTGGCGCGCCCTCGCCGGCGCCGTAACGGCGGGTGTCATGGCCAGCGCGGCCATGACGCTCGCGCCCGCCGCGTCGGGCCAGTCGCACGACATGGGCCTGCTGCCGCCCGGCGACTGGACCGCCGAGCAGGAGGCCTTCCTTCTCGACCTGATCGAGCGCACCGAGGCCGAGCTGCCGGCCTTCGGCGACGCCAGCACGCTCGAATCGCTCGGGTTCTTCGACTTCGGGGTGACCGCGCCCGGCGGCTACGACCACTGGATCAACCTCGACTGGATCGACGACGAGCACGTCATCGATCCCCAGCACCCCGAGTCGCTGGTGTTCCGGTGGCAGCCGGACGGCAGCTACGAGCTCGTGGCCGCCATGTTCTTCCTTCCCAGCGGCCACGACCTGTCCAACATCCCCGACGACCTGGCCTGGCTGCCGGGCTGGCACACGCACCCCGAGCTGTGCGTGACCCCCGACGGCCGGTTCGCCGGGCTGGTGGGCTCCGACGGTACCTGCACGACCGGGTCGCCGTCGGAGATGCCGCCGATGATGCACGTGTGGCTCGTCGACCCCGGCTGCGGCCACCGCTTCGGCGGCGTCGGCGTCGGTGGCCTCGACTGCGACGTGAGCCACGGGCACCCCGATCCGACCGATCCCCCCAACGAGGAACCGCCGCACGGCGACCCGCATCCCGACCCGACCGATCCGGGCCACGAGCCCCCGCCCGGCACGGACCCAGGCGACTCCGACCCGCCCCCCGCACACACCCCGGCGCCGGCGGCCACGCCGGTCCGGGCCACGCCCACCTACACGGGCTGACCCGCCCGGCAGCACCGCCCACCCGAGAACCGGGCGGTCGCTCCGTCAGCGGGTGGCGTGCGCCGCCCAGCCGAACTCGTTGGCGCGCACCTCGACGGCGCCGAAGCCGGCGGCGTGCAGGCGGGCCTCGACGCCGCCGGGGTCGACCGGGTTGTACGTGTCACCGACGTGCAGCGCGGCCAGCTCGTCGCTGGCCACGCTGTCCGACGCCACGAACACCGCGCCCGGGCGGAGCACCCGGGCCACCTCGGCGAACAGGCGGTCCTGCAGGTCGGCGGTCGGTACGTGGTGCAGCATCGTGAACGACACCGCTCCGGTGAAGCGCCCGTCCTCGAACGGCATGGCCGTGGCGTCGCCCTGCACCACCTCGACGTTGGTGCCGGCCAGCCGGGCGGCCAGGTCGGCGGCGAGTTCGTCGTCGATCTCGATCGCCGTCAGCCGGGGCACCTCGGCCCGCAGCAGGTCGGTGGTCATGCCGGGCCCGGGGCCGACCTCGAGCACGTCGTCGCCGAGGCGGGCACCCGCCAGCGCGTAGGGCAGGACCAGGTCACGCAGCACGTCGCGCCAGCCCTCGCTGGCGCAGATCTCCAAGTGCTCGGGGTTCATGGGGAGGAACGTGGCACACCGGCGCCGTGGCGGGAACCGCGTAGCCTGACGTCCGATGTCGCCAGACGGACAGCTGGCGCCCGTTCGCCCGATGCCGCCGGCGCTGGCGGTCGACCTGGACGCCAGCGACGGCTTCGCCTGGCACGAGCACGACCACCACCAGCTCGCCCTGGCCGCCCGCGGCGTGCTGGTCATGGCCGTGGCCGACAGGGCGTGGGTGCTGCCGCGCTCGCGGGCGCTGTGGATCCCGGCGGGCGTGCGCCACGCGGTCACGGCCAGCGTCGACACCACCATGGTCAGTCTCTACGTCGAGCCGGGGCGCTGCCCGCTCCGCTTCGCCGGGCCGACCGTGGTCGACGCCGGCGGCCTGCTGGGCGAGCTCGTGGTGCACCTCGGTCGCCGCGACCTGGCGGCCGGGAAGCGGCGCCGGGCCGAGGCCGTGCTCTGGGATCTCATGACCCCACTGCCGGTGGCCGCCATCTCGGTGCCGGTGCCCACCGACGACCGCGCCCGCCGCGTGGCCGAGGCGCTGACCGCCGATCCCGGTGACCAGCGGACACTGGCCGGGTGGGGGCGCGAGGTCGGCGCGAGCGCCCGTACGCTCGCCCGCCTGTTCGTCACCGGCACCGGCATGACGTTCGGGCGGTGGCGGACGAGCGCCCGCTTGGCCGCGGCCCTGCCGCTGCTGGCCGCCGGCACGGGCACGGCGGCCGTGGCCCGCCGCGTCGGCTACGCCTCGCCCAGCGCGTTCGTCGCTGCGTTCCGCCGCGAGGTCGGCACGACACCCGGCGAGTACTTCGGGTCGCGCTGACTCCGGGGGAGCGGCACGGGGCGGCGAGCGTCGCCGGCCAGCCCGGGCCGCCCTCGCCCGGTCAGCCGACGGAGACGACCTCGACGGTGAGCTGGGCGCCGGTCGGGGCGGTGAAGCTGACGGCGTCGCCGGGGGCCGAGCCGAGCAGCGCCTCGCCCAGCGGCGACTTGGGGCTGATGACGTCGAGGTCGTCGTGCCGCTCTTCGATGGACCCGACGAGGTACTGCTCGACCTCGTCGTCGCCCTCGTAGCGGATGCCGACCACCGAGCCCGGAGACACGACGTCGCTGTCGCCGTTCTCGACGATCTCGGCGTTCTCGAGCATCTGGGCGAGGTGGGCGATGCGGCCCTCCATCTTGCCCTGCTCTTCCTTGGCCGCGTGGTAGTCGCCGTTCTCGGACAGGTCGCCCAGCTCGCGGGCGGCCTCGATCTTGCGGGCGATCTCGACCCGGCCGCGCGTCGTCAGGTCGTCGTGCTCGGCCTCGAGCCGGTCGAACGCCGCCTGCGAGAGGTGGTGGGTCTGTGCCATAGACCTACGAGGTTAGTGCCGGAGGCCGCACGCGCCGACGGCCCGGCGGCGTCCGGCGGCGGGGTGGTGCCGGCAGGGCCGGGGATGCCGGCACGGCGCGGTTGCCCGGTTGACGCGGTCGACGGCGAAGGTGGACACTTGCCGGCGATGGTCTGCCCTTCCACCTCGGTAATCATCATTCGCTAGCGGACGTCGGCACCTCGACGTCCGCTGCTGACCGTCCACCTCGGTGGGCGGTTTGTCGTTTATCGGCCAGGTGGCACCGCCCGGGCAGCCCCGCCTCCCATCCCCGTCCAGATCCACATCCACATCCACACGGAGACGCAGTGAGCAGCACCCACACGATCGGAGTCATCGGCGGCGACGGCATCGGCCCCGAGGTCATCGCCGAGGCCCTCAAGGTGGTGCGGGCCACGGGCGTCGAGATCGAGACGGTCGACTACGACCTGGGCGGCGCCCGCTACCTGCGCGACGGCACGATCCTGCCCGACAGCGTGCTCGACGAGTGGCGGGGGCTCGACGCGCTGCTGCTCGGCGCGGTCGGCACGCCCGACGTGCCCCCGGGCGTCATCGAGCGGGGGCTGCTGCTGAAGATGCGGTTCGACCTCGACCTCTACATCAACCAGCGGCCCTTCCTCGACGCCGAGGCGGGCATCGACATGGTGGTGATCCGCGAGAACACCGAAGGGCCCTACGTGGGCGAGGGCGGCGTGCTGCGCCGGGGCACCCCGCACGAGGTCGCCACCCAGGGGTCGGTCAACACCCGCATGGGGGTCGAGCGGTGCGCCCGCTACGCCTTCGCGCTGGCCGAGACCCGCAGCCGCAAGCACCTCACCCTGGTGCACAAGACCAACGTGCTCACGTTCGCGGGCGACCTGTGGCAGCGCACGTTCGACGAGGTGGCCGCCGAGCACCCCGACGTCGGCACGGCCTACAACCACGTCGACGCCGCCTGCATCTACTTCGTGTCCGACCCGCAGCGCTACGACGTCATCGTCACCGACAACCTGTTCGGCGACATCCTGACCGACCTGGGCGGCGCGGTGTCCGGCGGCATCGGGTTCGCCGCCTCCGGCAACCTCAACCCGGCCCGCACCGGGCCGTCGATGTTCGAGCCGGTGCACGGCTCCGCTCCCGACATCGCCGGCCAGGCCAAGGCCAACCCCACCGCCGCGGTGCTGTCCGCGGCGATGATGCTCGACTTCCTGGGCGAGGCCGACGCCGCCGCCCGCGTCCGCAAGGCCTGCGCCGACCCGTCGGCCCAGGCCGGCTCCACCCCCGAGATCGGCGACGCGCTCGCCGCTCGGGTCTGACCCACCACACGAGGGGACCCGACCGACATGGCCATCACGCCCACCCCGAAGATCTGGTTCAACGGCGAGCTGATCCCGTGGGACGACGCCAAGATCCACATCCTGACGCACTCGCTGCACTACGGGATGGGCGTGTTCGAGGGCATCCGGGCCTACGCCACCGACGACGGACCGGCCGTGTTCCGCCTGACCGACCACATGAAGCGGTTCGAGGACTCGGCCCGCATCCTGATGATGGACCTGCCCTACTCGGTCGACGAGATGGTGCAGGCGGTCAAGGACACCGTGCGGTCGACCGGGCTCGACTCGTGCTACATCCGGCCGATCGCCTACTACGGCTACGGCGAGATGGGGCTCAACACGCTGCCGTGCACCGTCGACGTGGCCGTGGCCTGCTGGCCCTGGGGTGCCTACCTCGGCGACGACGCCCTCACCAAGGGCGTGCGCATGAAGATCTCGTCGTGGGCCCGCCACGACCACAACATCATGCCCCCGGCCGCCAAGACCACCGGCAACTACGTGAACAGCTCGCTGGCCAAGATCGAGGCGCTCAAGGCCGGCTACGACGAGGCGATCCTGCTCAACCGGGCCGGCATGGTGGCCGAGTGCACCGGCGAGAACGTCTTCGTCGCCCGCCGCGGCAAGCTGATCAGCCCGCCGCTGTCGGCCGGCGCGCTCGAGGGCATCACCCAGAGCACCGTCATGGCCATCGCCCGCGACCTCGACCTCGAGGCCGAGCTGGGCGAGCTGTCCCGCAGCGACCTCTACGTCGCCGAGGAGATGTTCGTGTGCGGCACCGCCGCCGAGGTGTCGTCGGTGTCGTCGGTCGACGACCGCCCGATCCCGTGCCCGGGGCCGATGACCCTCGCCATCGGCGAGGAGTACCACAGGGTCGTCCGGGGCGAGGTCGACAGGTACAAGGAGTGGGTCGAGCATGTCGGGTGAGGCCGTGGAGGCGGGTCCGAGGACGCCGACGGGCGTCGACGTCTTCGACACCACGCTGCGCGACGGGGCGCAGTTCGAGGGCATCTCGCTGACCGTCGAGGACAAGCTGCGCGTCGCCGAGCAGCTCGACTGGCTGGGCGTCCGCTGGATCGAGGGCGGCTACCCCCAGGCCAACCCCCGCGACGCCGAGTTCTTCCGCCGGGCCACCAGCGAGCTGACGCTGGCCACCGCCGAGCTCGTGGCCTTCGGCTCGACCCGCAAGCCGCTCGGCAAGGTCGACGTCGACCCCACGCTGGCGGCCCTGGTGGCCTCGGGCGTGTCGACGTCGTGCATCGTCGGCAAGAGCTGGGACTTCCACGTCACCGAGGCGCTGCGCACCACGCTCGACGAGGGCGTCGCCATGGTCGGCGACTCGGTGCGGTTCCTGCGGTCCGAGGGGCAGCGGGTGTTCTTCGACGCCGAGCACTTCTTCGACGGCTACAAGGCCAACCCCGAGTTCGCCCTGCGGGTGCTCGAGGCGGCGGCGACCCAGGGGGCCGAGGTGCTGGTGCTGTGCGACACCAACGGCGGCTCGCTGCCCCACGAGGTGCAGCGCATCGTCGGCGAGGTCGTCGACTACTTCGGCGCCGACCAGCAGATCGGCATCCACACCCAGAACGACAGCGGCTGCGCGGTGGCCAACTCGGTGGCCGCGGTGGTGGCCGGGGCCAGCCACCTGCAGGGCACGGTCAACGGCTACGGCGAGCGCACGGGCAACGCCAACCTGATGACCTGCATCCCCAACCTGCAGCTGAAGATGGGCATCACGTGCCTGCCCGAGGGGCGCATCGGCCGGCTGACGGCGGTCAGCCGCCACGTTGCCGAGCTGGTCAACCTGCCGCCGCACGCGGCCGATCCCTACGTCGGCTCGTCCGCGTTCGCCCACAAGGGCGGGCTGCACACCTCGGCCCTCGGCCGGATGGGCGGCGCCAGCTACGAGCACATCGACCCCGAGGTCGTCGGCAACCACACGCGGGTGCTGGTGTCCGACCTGGGCGGCCGGGCCGGCATGTCGCTCAAGGCCAAGGAGTTCGGCGTCGACCTCGACGACCGCGCCGCGGCCGAGCTGTCCGAGCGGCTCAAGCACCTCGAGGCGGACGGCTACCAGTTCGAGGCCGCCGACGCCTCGCTCGAGCTGCTGATGCGCGAGGCCGGCGGTTGGACGCAGCCCTACTTCCGCCTCGAGGGCTACCGGGTCACGACCTACCACCGCAACGCCATGCGGGGCGGCGCCCCGATCGCGGACGGCGAGTCGATCGTCGACACCGAGGCTTCGGTCAAGGTGTGGGCCGACGACGAGCGCCTCGTCGCCATCGGCGAGGGCAACGGCCCGGTGAACGCGCTCGACGCCGCCCTGCGGTCGGTGCTGACCCAGCGCTACCCCCAGCTCGCCCGCATCCACCTCACCGACTACCGGGTGCGGGTGCTCGAGGGGGCGGCGGCCACGGGTGCGGTGGTGCGCGTCCTCATCGACTCGACCGACGGCGACCGCACGTGGTCGACCGTCGGGGTCGACAGCAACGTCATCGAGGCCTCCTGGCGGGCGCTCGTCGACTCGCTGGTCTACGGCCTGCTGCACGCCGGCGACCCGGCCTGACGCGGCGGGCCCACCGGTCTGCGGTGGTTCGTCGGCTGTCGGGCGCGCCGCGTAACCTCTGGCCGTGGCTGCCCCCGAGTACGTCCCCCAGCCGGCGATCTCGCGCGCCCGCGCCTACGAGTCGCCGCCGCGCCGGCCCGAGTCGTGGGTGCCCGACCGCCCCGGCGACTCGCCGACGGGGTTCGACCTGGGCGACCGCTTCGGCGCCCCCGGGCCCGACCAGGGCTACGTGTACGTGCTGGCCCGGCGGTTCTCCGGGCAGCTGCAGCTCGCCACCGACGAGCGCGAGGAGGACGCGCTGGCGGGCGCGGCCGCCGTGGCCCTGAAGCGGGCGTCGCTGTTCGGCCGGGCGCCGGTGCTGCACGACCTGACGGTGGCCCTGCGGGTGTGGGGGTTCCTGGGCGACGCGCCGCCCGACCTGATCGCCTACCGGCAGCCGCTGTTCGCCGAGGTGGCGAACCCGCACCACTACCCCGAGCTGCGCCACATCGTCGACCTGGTGCCCGAGGACGTGCTGCGCATGACCCCCCAGCAGGTGACCGACGCCCACCGGGTCGACTGGCGCAAGCTGCTCGACGTCTGACGTGATCACTCCTTCTCCGGTCGGGATCGGGGGACTTCAGCGACCCGCGCGCCAGACTGTGACGAGAACGTTGCGGTGGTTCGTGGGCTGCGTGGGTCGCTCAACGTAGACTTGCGGTCACCCTGTGTCACAGGCGTGCCGGCGAGCCCGCACGCCAGAGGTTTGGAGGGTGACGAGTGTCAGAGACATCGTGGAGCCCACCCACAGGTCCGCCGAACGGAGCACCTGTCCGGTCCGCCGACGCCCGGCACGAGATCGAGGACGCGATCGACCAGGCGCGCCGGCACGACCGCGACCTGCGGGCCGCGATCGTGGCCGCCTCGGCCGCCCGCACCAGGGCCGTCGACACGCTGGCGGCCGCCTCGGCCGAGGCCGGCGAGTCCCGCTCGCTCGCCGAGCGTGCCCTGCGGCAGGCCAACGACGCGGCCCGGTCGGGCCAGCGGGCCGACGCCGCCAGGCTGACCGGTGCGGCACGGGTGTTCGCCCTGCGCATGCGCGACGCCCGCGGGCAGGCGGCGTCGCTCGAGCAGCAGGCGGCGGCCGCCACGCAGCGGATGCAGCAGATGCACACCGCGCTCAGCGAGAACCTCGGCCGGCTCAAGGCGGTCGCCGCCGCCCGGCTGCCGGTGCTGTCCGGCCGCAAGGCGGCGCGCGCCCAGCACGCCGTCGACGAGGCCGTGGCCGCCCTCAGCGCGCCGACGTCCGACCTGCTGGCGCGGGGCGTCGAGGCCGCCCGCGCCGCGCTCGACGACGAGGCCGCCGCCTCTGCGGTGGTGCCCGTCGCCGAGGACGACCTCGAGAGCGAGGTCGACCTCGACGGCGCCGACGCCATCCTCGACGAGCTGCGCGACGAGCTCGGCCTGCCCGCACCCACCGCCGGGGTCGCGGCGGACGAGGCGGTCGCCGCGCCCACCGAGGGCGCTGACGCGGCGGCGGATGACGCCGCGGCGGATGACGCTGCCGGCGACGACGCTGCGGACACTGATGCTGCTGGCCGCGATGCTGCTGGCGGTGATGCGGGGTCCGCCGACTCCGGGGGCGGCGGTCCCGAGGGCCGTGGTGCCGCCGCCAGCGGCGGTCGCGGCGACGACCGCCGGGTGCCCGCCTCCCGCGGCTGATCAGGCCCGCCCAGGCCGGTTGCACGTGCCGGCGGCCCGCGAGGACCGCCGGGTGTCGGCCTCCCCGCGGCTGACCAGGCGGTCGGGCGCGCCCGGGCCTGTCACACCCCGCGGATAGCCTGACCCCGATGGCCGGCCCCCCTCGCCTCCGCTTCGCGCCGTCGCCGACGGGCTACCTGCATGTCGGCGGCGCCCGCACCGTGCTGTTCAACTGGCTCGTGGCGCGGCAGCAGGGCGGCGAGATGCTGCTGCGCATCGAAGACACCGACACCGAGCGCAACCGGCCCGAGCTCACCGACGACATCCTCGAGCAGATCCGGTGGCTGGGGCTCGAGTGGGACGGCGAGCCGACCCACCAGAGCGAGCGGCTGCACCTCTACGCCAAGGCGGCCGACCAGCTGCTCGCCGAGGGCCGCGCCTACTGGTGCGACTGCACCACCGAGCAGGTGCAGCAGCGGGCGGCCCAGCGGGGCGGCCCGCCGGGCTACGACGGCAACTGTCGCGACCGGGGGCTCGAGCGCGGCCCCGGCACCGCGCTGCGGTTCCGCGTGCCCGACGAGGGGTCCACCGCGTTCGACGACCTGGTGCGGGGCACGGTCACGTTCGAGCACCGCAAGCTCGAAGACTTCGTGCTGCTGCGGTCCAGCGGCATCCCCACGTTCCTGCTGGCCAACCTCGTCGACGACGCCGACATGGGCATCACCCACGTGGTCCGGGGCGAAGAGCACGTGAACGGCACCCCCAAGTACCTGCTCATCGGCGATGCGCTGCACCTCGACCACCGGCCTGTGTTCGCCCACCTGCCCGTGCTCGTCAACGAGCAGCGCAAGAAGCTGTCCAAGCGGCGCGACTCGGTGTCGGTGGCCGAGTTCCGCGAGGCGGGCTACCTGCCCGAGGCCATGGTCAACTACCTCGCGCTGCTGGGGTGGGGGCCGCGCGACGGTGTCGAGATCCGCCCGCTCGACGAGATCGTCGAGCAGTTCCGGCTCGACGACGTCACGCCCTCGCCGGCGTTCTTCGACACGAAGAAGCTGCAGCACTTCAACGCCGAGTACATCCGGGCGCTCGACGCCGACAGCTTCGTCGAGCAGGCGCGCCCGTTCTTCGCCCACGGCGACGCCACCGCCGCCGTGGTCCAGCCCATCGCCGAGCTGGTGCGCGACCGGGTGCGGCTGCTGACCGAGGTCGAGCCGATGGTCGACTTCCTGCGCGACGACAGCGTCGTGCACGACGACGCCTCGTGGCAGAAGCACGTGGCCAAGCACGGCGACCGGGCGGGCGCCATGCTCGACGCCGCGGTCGCCCGCCTGGCCGAGTGCGAGTGGCAGGCCGCTGCCATCGAGGCGGCGCTGCTCGACGCCGCTGTGGCGGCCGGCTTCGTCAACGCCGAGGGCCGCCCGCAGATGTCCAAGGCGCAGGGCCCCGTGCGGGTGGCCGTGACCGGTCGGGGCATCGGGCCGCCGTTGTACGAGTCGCTGGTGGTGCTGGGGCGCGAGCGCACCCTCGACCGATTGCGGGCCACCCGCGCCAGGCTGTGACGTCGACCCTGCACCAGCCGCCGGCGCGCGCCCGCCGAGCGCCGGCGAGGTCGCCGCTGTGGCGGTGGCTGTGGCGCCTCGTCCTGGCGGCGGCGCTGGTCCTGGTGCTCTACATCCTGGTGACGTTCGTGCAGGTGTGGCTGGCCAGCCGGCGCGACGCCGCCCAGTCCGCCGACGCCATCGTCGTGCTGGGGGCGGCGCAGTACGACTGCCGGCCGTCGCCGGTGCTGGTCCAGCGCCTCGACCACGCCCGCGCCCTGTACACCGACGGAGTCGCCGGCACGATCGTCGTCACCGGCGGCAAGCGCGACGGCGACCGCTGTACCGAGGCGCAGTCCAGCGCCGACTACCTGCGGGCGGCGGGTGTGCCCGACGACGACCTGCTGCTCGAGGTGCAGGGTCGCAGCTCGTGGCAGTCGCTGGCGGCCACCAGCCACATCCTGCGCGACCGGGGCCTCACCCGCGTCGTGCTGGTCACCGACGGCTACCACGCCCTGCGGGTTCAGGCCATCGCCGACCAGCTCGGCCTCGACGCCTCGGTGTCACCCAGCCAGCGGGGCGGCTCGCCGGGCGAGCTGGTCAAGGAGACGGTGGCCGTGGCCGTGGGGCGCGTCATCGGCTTCGACCGGCTGGTCGACATCGACGATCAGATCGAGCGGTCCCGGCCTGTCGGGACCTCCGACGCACTGCCATCGGACGTGCGATCCGAGGTCGCGGCCGGGTAGGGTTCCGGGTCCACCTTCGGGGGTGGTGTAATTGGCAACACTGCTGGTTCTGGTCCAGTCATTGGGGGTTCGAGTCCTCCCCCCCGAGCCATCGAGCATCCGCTAGACCCAGGTCACAGGCCATCGCGATGGGTCGCCGGGGCTGGGTGACCGGGCGTTTGGCGCCCCTCACGAAGGGTCCGGTGAGCGGGCGAACACGCCGGCGGTGGTGCCGGCCAGCACGGTGAGCACGGCTGCCGCCAGGGGTGCGACCAGGGCACCGATGGGTAGGCGGGTGGGGTCCGTCCCCGTCTCGACCACCGGCAACGTGGCGCTCAGGATCGTGGCGACCAGCCACAGCACGAGCGTGGCCGTCGCCAGGCCGATCCAGATGGGTCGGCGCGCGGCGCGGCCGCGCAGGCTGCTCATCGCCCACAGGAAGGCGATGGTCGAGACGAGGCCCCACAGCCACGAGGTGGCGGCGGCGATGGGCATGTGTTGCTGCTCGCTGCCCGTGACCATGTCCGGGGACAGAACGCTGATCAGGCCCACGGCGACCCAGATCCCGCCGATCCCCGCGGCTGTCCAGGCCATCCACGACCCGTCGGCCGTTGCCGAGCGCGGGGTCGATGCGTCTTCGGGTGGTGGTGTATCGGTCATGGCGGCATCATCCGCTGTGGTGGCGGCCCGCACATCGCCCCGCGGTCTCGACGCCGGCTCCGACCACCGGTGGAGGCTCGCGGCCCCGACGCTCCGGGGCGAGATGCGGCCGGCTGCTCAGCCGAGGGTTCTCCGGACGTCCGCCCGGGCGGCGTCGGTGAGCAGGTCGTCGAGCAGCACCAGCAGGCCCCGGATGCTGCCGCGCTCGTCCGGGCCGAGGTCGGCGTGGTCGACGATGTCCAGCTCGTTGGCGGCGGTGATGGCCGCGAACGCCCGCATCTCGTGGCGGGGCAGCGGTCGGGAGGTGCCGGTGAAGCGGTCGTGGAAGTCGACGACGGGGTCGCCGAGTCGCGGGTAGGTGAGGGCGCGGTCGCAGCTCGCGTACAGGTGCACGTGCGCCTCGGCGGTCGCGCCGATCGCGCGGCGCAGCAGGTGGCGCTCGTGCGACCCGAGCAGCACGACGTCGAACCCCGCGGTGCCGTAGGCGGCGTGGCAGGAGCCGGCGACCTGGGTGTCGCGGTCGGCGCCGTGGTCGGCCAGCCGCTCGCCGACACGCCGCAGGTGGGCGCCGAGCGTCCCGCCCGGGTGGTCGGTGGCGTCGGCGCCACGGTCGATCAGCAGGTCGAGGCCGGACGGGGTCACGGGCTCTCCTCGGTCGCCCGGGTGTCGGTCCGGCCGGCGGTGCGGTCGCTCGAGTGTCGGTCGGGCCGGCGGTGGGGTCGCTCGGGTGTCGGTCGGGCCGGCGGTCGGCGTCAGCCGCCGCTGCCGTAGGGGCGGGTGATGATCTCGAGCCAGTGGCCGCTGGGGTCGGACCAGTAGACGCCGCGGCCGCCGTCGTGGGTGTTGATCTCCCCGGGCCGCCGGGCGCCGGGGTCGGCGTAGTAGGTGAGGCCCCGATCCCGGATGCGACCGAAGATCTCGTCGAACTCGTCCTCGCTGACCAGGAACGCGTAGTGCTGGGATGGGATGTCGCCGTGGTGGTCGGCGAAGTCGAGCGAGACGCCGTTCGCCGCCTCGACCACCAGGAACGGCCCGTACGGCTCCGGCCCCGGCAGGCCGAGCATCTCGCTGAGGAACGTCGCCGACTCCC
This sequence comes from Acidimicrobiales bacterium, assembly GCA_035708905.1. Lineage (GTDB taxonomy): Bacteria > Actinomycetota > Acidimicrobiia > Acidimicrobiales > VFJN01 > ZC4RG19. Next base: position 27,266 of record DASTFE010000004.1, read on the forward strand.
GCTTGTCGCGGGAGGCGACGATGGTGTGGTTGAGCTGGGCAGGCATGCGGCCATCCTTCCCGGGCGCCGGGCCGACGCCAACCCCCACGGCGGGGGGCGTGGGTCAGTCCGCCGGCGGGTCGAGCAGGGCGACCAGCTTCTTGGGGGCGACCTTGCGGTAGGCGTCCTCGACGATGCCGGTGATCTCGTCCCAGTCCGGGTCGACGTCGAGGCGCACGCCGAGCCACCCGCTGGGCCCCACGTACGGCGGGCGGAAGAAGCGCTCGGGCTCCTCGTCGACCATGGCCTCCTGGACGCCGGGCGCCGCCGGGCACCAGATGGCCAGCCGGCCGTCGCCGTGGTGGTCGTCGAGGTACATGGCCAGCGTCTTCTTCCCCCGGATGAACCAGGCGGGCGAGCCGTGGCTCAGCCGCTCGCTCACCTCGGGCAGCGCCAGGCAGATCTCGCGCACCCGGTGCAGCTCGGGTCGATCACCGTCCATCCGGTGAGTGTGCCTTCGCCGGCCCGTGGCGCGCTTGGACGTTTGTCACCTGGCACCATGGGCGGCGATGAAGACCGACTGGAACCCGGTCCTCCGCGGCGAGTTCGCCAAGCCGTACTGGAGCGAGCTGCAGCAGTTCGTGGCCACCGAGCGGGGTCGGGCGACGGTGTACCCGGCGCACGACGAGGTGTTCGCGGCCCTGCACCTGACGCCGTTCGCGGCGGTCAAGGCGGTGATCCTGGGCCAGGACCCGTACCACGGCCCCAACCAGGCCCACGGCCTGTGCTTCTCCGTGCGTCCCGGGGTGCCGCCGCCGCCGTCGCTGCAGAACATCTTCAAGGAGCTCGAGGCCGACCTCGGCATCCCGCCGCCGTCGCACGGCTGCCTCGACTCGTGGGCCCGCCAGGGGGTGCTGCTGCTCAACGCGTCGCTGACCGTGCGGGCCGGCAAGGCGGCATCGCACCAGGGCAAGGGGTGGGAGGTCTTCACCGACGAGGTGCTGCGAGCGGTGAACACCAAGCCCGAGCGGGTGGTGTTCATCCTGTGGGGTGCCTCGGCCCGCAAGAAGAAGGCACTGATCGACACCAGCCGGCACGTCATCATCGAGTCGTCGCACCCGTCGCCGCTGTCGGCGTCCAACGGGTTCTTCGGCAGCCGGCCGTTCTCGCGGGCCAACGCCGCGCTGGTCGAGGCCGGCCGCGAGCCGATCGACTGGTCACTGCCCGAGCGCCCGGCGCCGCGGACGTAGGCCCGCTCAGCGGGCGGCGACCGGTTCGGGCGCCGCGAAGGTGCCCTGCATGTGCTCGGTCCAGGTGGACATGTCCGCCGGCGCCGGCAGGCCCAGGCCCGCGAGCTCCTTGGCCACGGGATGGTCGCCCAGCTCGAGGGTGACGCCCTCGCCCGTGGCGAGCACCTGCCCCCCGGTGCCGCCCTGGGTGAAGGCGGTGCGGTGCGGGACCCCGTCGATGATCGTGTAGGTGGTCATCGGCAGCGGCGGCATCTCGTCGCTGCCGCCCCGGGGCAGGGTGAGGCGCAGGACGAGCTGGCCGTCCATGCGCAGCGTGCACGTCGCCGAGCCGTCGGCGCGGTCGAGGGCGATGTCCTCGACCGACTTGGGGAAGCCCCAGATCGTGCGCCCGGCCTCGCAGGTGAACTGCTGGTCGACCGGCAGCCGGCTGATGTACGTGCCCGCCTGGTCGGCGCCGGCGCCGTCGGGCGCGACGAAGAACGTGATGCCGACCTCGAGGTAGTCGCCCAGGTCGTTGTCGCGGTAGTCGATGACGGCCAGCACCACCTGGCAGCGCCCTGGCTCGGTCTCGACGACGTCGAACTGTGACGGCACCAGGGCGCGGGCGGCACCGGCGTTCACGGTGAACATGGCGGTGCCGGCCGATGCGTCGCGTACCACGCACGGCATGGTGACCGTCTGACCGGCGATCTCGTAGGTGGCCGGCTCCGGCGATGACATGGCGCGCTCCCGTGGGTCGTTGCGGTGCGAGGATGCTAGGCGAGACCCGCTGGTGCGCCTCCGCCGGCGGCCGCCTCCG
>DASTFE010000005.1:0-7954 GCA_035708905.1 Acidimicrobiales bacterium
CGCCGGGTGCCGGCCAGCGCGAGGGCGCCCTGGAACGCCGCGGCCTGCAGCGGCAGCTCGGAGGTGGGCAGGCCGACGGCGAACTCGAGCCCGCCGAGTCTCGTGTACCGGGCCACGGGCCGCAGGGCCGTGGCGGTCACCGCCGCGCCGGCGGCACGGCCGAGCAGGAACCGGGTGCGGGGGTCCAAGGGTGCCTCCTCCTCGAAGTGGTCACCGCAGCCTACGAGTGACGTCCGGCGACGCGGACGCCTGCGAGGGGTGGGCCCGCCCGCTAGGACCGCCGTCCGTCGAGCCGGATGGTCCACGGGTCGATCGTGTCGACCACCAGGTGGGTGCCGCTCCAGGGGTCGCGCGCCAGCGTCTCCCGTACCGCCTCGTCCGACTCGGCCTCGACGGCGAGCACGACGCGCACCTCGTCGGCGAGCGGCCCGCCGAGCACGACGAATCCCGCGTCCACCAGCCCGTCCATGAACGCCGCGTGCTCCGTCCACCCAGCTTGCTGCTCCAACGGCAGCGACGGGTCCCACTGCGGGCCGGTGCGGCGGAGCACGACGAAGAACACGTCGGGGTTCTACCGCACGGTGCGCCCGCGGTGGAGCCGGGCTGCGCGTGCGCACAGCCGGCCCAGCCACCGGACGGGGGCCATCAGGTCGCCGGCACGACGCCACCCTTCATCCCCAGCGGGTGATGCCGCCCGCCCTCGACGCGCCTACCGTCGATCAGGCTCCTACGGCTGCGGCATCCCGGCGCGGATGCTGTGCGCCGGTGACAGGTCGCGAGGAGGTCGAGACGCCGGATGCCCACCGCGAAGAAGGTCATCGCACTGTCCGACGAAGACCTGGCGGAGCTCGTGCGTCTGGTGAAGGGATCGGACAGCGTCGAGCTCAAGCTGACCGTGCCGGAGGCGCACCATCGGTCGACCGTCGCCGCCCTGGGCATGGACCCGTTGGCGGCGCAGATCCGGCAGGTCTTCTTCTTCGACACCCCCGACCTGGCGCTCGATCGGGAGGGGATCGTCGTGCGCGCCCGTCGTGTGCAGGGTCGCGGCGACGACTCGGTCGTGAAGCTCCGCCCCGTCGTACCCGACGAGCTCCCCGACCGCCTGCGACGGTTGCCGAGCATGGTCGTCGAGGTCGATGCCATGCCGGGCGGCTGGGTGTGTTCGGGGTCGCTCAAGGGCGCGCTGGGCGCGACCGACGTCAAACGGGTGGCCGCTGGGCAGCGGGCCGTTCGCAGGCTGTTCTCCAAGGAGCAGCGGGCGTTCTACGCCGCGCACGCGCCGGAGGGACTGGCGCTGGACGACCTGGCGATCCTGGGACCGATCCTCGTGCTGAAGCTGAACTTCCGTCCCGAGGGCTACGACCGCAAGCTGGTGGCCGAGATGTGGTCGTACCCCGACGGGTCTCGCATCCTCGAGCTCTCGACCAAGTGCGCCCCCGCCGACATGCTGGCGGTCGCCGTCGAGACGAGGCTGTTCCTGCACGAGCGCGGGGTGGACGTGACCGGCGAGCAGCAGACGAAGACTCGCACCGCGCTCGAGTACTTCGCCCACCACATGCCGGCGGCAGCGCAGCCCTGACAGGTCGGGCAGGGCGACCAGGCATCCGGTGCCGGAACGACGCGGCCACCGGTAGCCTCCCCCGCCATGCCGCTGCAGGGAGAGTACGAGCCGAGCCCGTGGGAACCGGTCGCCGACCAGGTGCGCCGGTACGAGCAGAGCGGGGGCACCGAGGGGACGACCCTCGAGGGCCAGCCCTGCGTCATCCTCACCACCCGCGGGCGCCGCACGGGCAGGTTGCGCAAGACCCCGCTGATGCGGGTCGAGCACGAGGGCAGCTATGCGGTGGTGGCGTCGCTCGGCGGTGCCCCGAAGCATCCCGTCTGGTACTTCAACCTGTTGGCCCACCCGGACGAGGTCACCGTCCAGGACGGGCCGGACGTGCGCGAGGTGCGGGCCCGCGAGGTCACCGGCGACGAGAAGGCGCGCTGGTGGGCCCGCGCCGTCGAGGTGTGGCCTTCCTACGACGACTACCAGGCCGGCACCGAGCGGGAGATCCCGGTGGTGGTGCTCGAGCCGGCCGCCGGCTGACGGTCCCGTCCGCGGTCGCCGCGCCGGCCGGCCCGTCCCGTCCTCACCCTGCGCCGTAGCGCGCCAGCACCCGTGCCCGGCGGTGGGGCGCGATGTTGGCCGACGCCACGTCGCCGCCGTAGTGGGCCACCACCCGGCGGTCCATGACCCGGCGCCACAGCGGCGGCACGACGGCGAGGCAGATCATCAGCGCGTAGCCCGACGGCAGCTGGGGCGCGTCGTCGACGTGGCGCAGCGACTGGTAGCGCCGGGTGGGGTTGGCGTGGTGATCGGAGTGGCGCTCGAGGTGGTAGAGCACCAGGTTCGACGCCAGGTTGTTGCTGTTCCAGCTGTGCGTGGGTCGGCAGCGCTCGTAGCGCCCGTTGGCCACCCGCCGGCGCAGCAGCCCGTAGTGCTCGATGTAGTTCACGACCTCGAGCAGGGCGAACCCGAACACCGCCTGCACGACGAGGAACGGGATCACCGCGACGCCCAGCCACGCCACGGTGGCGCCGAACAGCACGACCGACAGCGCCCACGCGTTCAGCACGTCGTTGCGCCACGACCAGACCCGCTGGCCCCGGCGCCGCTGCGCGGCCGCGGCGATGTCCCAGGCCGAGCGCAGGCTGCCGATCACGGTGCGGGGCAGGAAGCGCCAGAACGACTCGCCCAGCCGGGCGCTGGCCGGGTCCTCCGGTGTGGACACCCGGCTGTGGTGGCCCCGGTTGTGCTCGACGTAGAAGTGGCCGTACGCGGTCTGGGCCAGCGCCACCTTGGACAGGCGCCGCTCGAGCCGGTCGCGCTTGTGCCCCAGCTCGTGCGCGGTGTTGATCCCCACCCCGGCGACGGTGCCGACCGTGAGGGCGAGCCCGAGCTGCGACCAGTCCGACAGCCCGCCGTGCACCGCCGTCCACGCCGCCCAGGCGAAGCCCAGGTACTGGAGCGGCAGGTACAGGTAGGTGAGCCAGCGGTACCAGCGGTCGGCCTCGAGCTGGGGCACCGCCCACTCGGGCGGGTTGGACGGGTCGGTGCCGACGAGCGTGTCGAGCACGGGCACCAGCACCAGGATCCAGATGGGGCCCATCCACCAGAACACGTCCGAGCCCGTCGCCTCGACCATCCGGCGGGCGCCGAAGGGCAGCAACGGCACGACGAGGCCCAGCGCCCACAGGTAGCGCTTGGGGTCGCGCCACACGGTGGCGGCCCCGGTCGCGGCGCCGGGGTCGGCGGCGCCGGGGTCGGCGGCACCACGGTCGGCGGCACCACGGTCGGTGGCGGCGACGGTGGCACGCGGCACCGTGGCGGAGGTCGAGCCGGTGGTCGTCCCGGTCGGCGGGCTCGGCTCGGTCGTCTCGGTCATCACGCCTCCTCGGCGACGTGGGCGAGCGCAGCGGGAAGCGAGCGGGCGCCGTCGAAGACCAGCCCGGCGAGCAATGCGGCGACGACCTCGGGCGGGTCGTCGGGCGCGCTCAGCGCGTAGCTGATCAGCATCCGGGTGAGCAGGTCGGCGGTGCGTCGGGTGGCGACGGCACCGAGCCGCGGGAACCGGCGGGCGATCATCTGCTCGACCGGCACCCGCACCGCGGCGAGCACCCGGGCGTCGTCGGTGGTGAGCAGGGGCACGAGCACCTCGGGCTCGGTGCGCACCACCCGGTCGAGCAGCGGGTGGTCGCGCAGCAGCCGCAGGGCGGTGAGCACCCCGACCTCGAGCGCGGCCCGGGGGTCGTCGGTGGCGTCGACCGCAGCACGCACGGCGTCGAGGATGAGGTCGGCCTCGCGCTGCACGGTCGCCACCACCAGGGCGTCCTTGGACGGGAAGTGCTTGTAGAGCGTGGGACGGGACAGGCCGGCCCGCTTGGCCACGTCGGCCACCGACAACCGCCGCACGCCGTGCACGGCGGCGGCCTCGACCGCGGCCTGGAGGATGCGCTGGCGGACGTCGCTCACGGTTGACACTTTAACCTCAAGTGTCAATACGGCAATGCCCGACGGCGGCCGATCAGCCCTGCACGGTGACCGTCTCGATCGCCGCCTCCTCGACCTCGTCGTCGGCAAAGGCGACGTCGCGCCACTCCTTGTTGGAGAACCGCTGCGTGGCCTCGGTGTAGTCGGGGTCGGTGCGGTCCTCGGTGCCGCTGTAGGTGAGGAACGTGCGGGCCCGGGGGCCGTCGTCGGTGTACCCCACCACCATGAGGAACGACGTGCCGTTGTTGACGGGATAGCCCACCTCGCCCTCGACGCGGGACAGCACCGACCCCGCGGCCACCATCTCGCGGGTCATGCCGGTCAGCGCCGGGTCGGCGATCGACCAGCTCCGGCCGAACCCGACGATGTTGGTGGTGCCGTCGGCCGCGTTGCCGCCGTGGATCGGGATGCGCTCGCCGTTGCGCCAGGCGAACTGCACGTCGCCCAGCGGGGCGTCGACGGGGATGCCGGCGGTCTCGAGCACCTGCACGGCCCGGGCCAGGTTCTGGACCACCGGATCGGCCGCCGGGCCGCCGTCGGGGGCGGGCGCCAGGCCCTGCGGGGTGGTGATCGGCTGGGTGGGGTCGAAGGGCGTCGCCCACAGCGGCCCGGCGTCGCGCAGGTCCCCCGACTCGAACCGGCCGATCATCTCGCGCCACAGCGGCGGCCCGGCGCGATCGAGGTCGTACACGCCGTCCCAGCCGGCGAGCACCTCGCACGCCGGGCCGAGCTCGATGCTGGCGGCCGGTAGGGCGGGCGGCGGCACGGTCGTGGTGCCGCCCGCCGACGTGCCCGGCCCGGGCGCCGGCGGTTCGAGCGGCGCCAGCTCGACGGGCGCGCCCGCCGCCGCCTCGCACCGGTCGACCACGTCGTCGAGCAGCTCGCGGGCGGTGAAGCCCCGGTTGGCCAGTGCGGCGTCGGCCAGCTCGTCGAGGGTGAACATGCCATCGTCCCCGGACGGGCCGGTGGCGGACATGTCGTCGAGCACGACGGCGTTCTCGCGGGTGCGGGGCGAGCGGGGGGTCTCCTGGCGGCCGTGCAGCGGCGAGTAGTCGCCTTGCAGCAGGGCCGTGGCGTGGGGCACCCAGAACGAGTCGTTGGCGTTGAAGAGGTAGTCGCGCTGCTCGACCTGGGGCTGGTCGTCGGCGGGTACCAGCCCGGGGTCGCGAGCGCCCTCCACGTCGACCCACTCGAACATCGGGTCGGACCCGTCGAGCAGGACAGCGCCGTTGTCGGCCGCGATCTGCACGATCGGGTCGGACTCGAGCGCCGCCTCGTAGGCGGCCAGCGCCTCGTCGGACAGGTTCGGGGTCGCCGACGTGTCGGCGTACCACGCCCGCCCGTCGTCCGAGGTGGCGATGGTGTTGAACAGCGGGACGCCGTTCACCTCGGTGTGGACCTCGATCAGCTCGTCGAGGTCGTCGGCGGTCAGCATCCCGAGGTACTGGGCGGCGAACTCGTCGTTGTCGATGTTGGCGTCGCGGAAGGTGATCGTCGCCTCGTCGGTCCAACCGAAGCCGGGGAAGTCGATGATCGGCCCGTAGTGGCTCGCCCACGTGGTGCGGGTCGTGGAGGTGACCTCGCCGTCGTCGCCGAGCACCTCGATCGTGTGCTCGGTCGGCGTCATCTCGCGGGTCTCGTCGCCGTAGCGGTAGGTGGTCGGCGAGCCGGGCACCAGGTCGAGCCGGTAGGCCGTGAAGCGGTTGCCGGCCGAGACCGTGTGCGTCCAGGCGAACGAGTCGGTGAACCCGATGCCGATGCCGGGGAGGCCCGAGAGCTGGGCGCCGTAGACGTCGACCTCGCCGGGGACGGTGAGGTGCACCTCCCAGAAGCGCAGCTCGCCCTCCCACGGGAAGTGGGGGTTGGCGACGAGCATGCCGCCGCCCTCGGCCGAGCGGGCCTCGCCGATGGCCCACCCGTTCGACGCCGCGGCCGGGCGCACCAGGGCCGCGGGCCCGGCGGGGGCGGCGGTGTCGGCATCGTCGTCCCGGTCGCCGCCGGCCTCGCCGGCGCCGTCGCCGTCTCCGGACGAGCCGGGCGGAGCGGCCGACGCGATGAAGCCGGCCAGCGCGCCGCTCGAGGCCTGCAACGAGATGGCGCGGGCGTACGTGTACACCTCGACCGGCTCGACCGGCCGCACCCAGGCCTGCCCCGCGCACCAGCCGGCCAGGCCGTCGACGCCCACCTCGTCGAGGTGGGCGTTCCACCCGGCGGCGAACGCCGTGAACAGCTCGACCACGTCGTCGGGCGCGTCGTCCCACTCGTCCGCCGCCGCCTCCGCGATGCCGATCCCCCGCCAGGCGACATCCGACTCGACATGGACGTCGTCCTCGCCCGGGCCCAGCCACCGCGCCCGCTGCCCGCTGACCTTCAGCACCTGGTCGGCCAGGTCGCAGGCGCGGTCCTCGCCGCTGGCCCAGCCCTGGCCGAACGCCACGTCGGCCAGCGAGCCGCCGCTGATGTGGGGCACGCCGCCCTCGGTGCGGCGGATGGTGGCGCGGTACGTGTCGCCCTCGCCCACCACGTCGCCGGCGGCCTCGCCACCGCCGTCGTCGCCGGTGCAGGCCACGGCGGCACCGGCGAGGAGGATCGCGGCCAGCAGGGCGGCTCGGCGGCGGGGGCCGCGGTGGGCGGGACGGCGCATGTGTCGACCTCCGGAGCGGTGCGGGCGGGGCGTGGCGCGCACCCCGGCCCGGGGAGCATTCGGTTCACAGGCGCCCCGGGATCCCACCCGCCGGCGCTGGACGATGTGACGCTTGACACTGTGTAGCCCAGCGTTCACAGTGCGGCCAGGTCACGGAGCGATGTGGTCCACCTACACCACGTAACCGGACCCGGGGCACCGTCGCCCGTCGCGCCGTGACCGGCTCGAACGGGAGGGGGATGCCATGACATCGAGCCACGCACCACCGGCCGCGCCCCGGCGCATCGTCCGGCTGCTGATCAGCCTGGTCGTCGCCGTCGGCGTCATCGCGGCGGCGCCCGATCCGACCGGCGCGCAGTCGGCCGACCGCTACGTCGCCCTGGGCGACTCGTTCACCGCGGGACCGCTGATCCCGAACCAGAGCCTGCAACCGCTCGGCTGCCTGCGCTCCGACCGCAACTACCCGCATGAGGTGCAGCGGGTGCTGGGCTTCGGCCAGTTCGTGGACGTGAGCTGCAGCGGGGCCACCACCCGGCACATGACCGAGCAGCACGGCGTGTGGCCGGGGCCGAACCCACCGCAGTTCGACGCGCTGACGGCCGGCACGAGCGTCGTCACGCTGGGCATCGGCGGCAACGACATCGGCTTCGCCAGCATCCTCGAGGACTGCGCGACGCTGTCGCCGTTCGGCTCGCCCTGCCGCAACCGCTACGTCGTCGGCGGCGTCGACACGCTGGCCCAGCGCATCCAGGACACCGCCCCCAAGATCGCCGCCGCGATCCAGGGCATCCGGCAGCGCTCGCCCGGCGCCACCGTGTTCGTGGTCGGTTACCCGGCCATCGTGCCCGACACGGGGTACGGGTGCTGGCCGTCGCTGCCCCTGGCCTGGAACGACGTGCCGTACCTCCGCAGCACGCACAAAGCGCTCAACGCCATGATCGCCACCCAGGCCCAGGCCAACGGGGCGATCTACGTCGACGTCTACACGCCCAGCATCGGCCGCGACGCGTGCCGCAGCTCGAGCACGCGGTGGGTCGAGCCGCTCGTGCCGAGCAACCCCGCGGCGCCGGTGCACCCCAACGCCCGGGGCATGGCGGGGATGGGGACGGTGGTGGCCGGCGCCATCGACGCCCACACCTGACACGGTCGGCGCTGCGCCCGCCTCACGCGGCGGGGCCCGGTCCGGGTGACCGAGCGGCGCCGCACCGCCTCACGCGGCGGGCCCGGTGTGGATGACCGGGCCGCGCCGCGCTCGCCTCACGCGGCGGGGCCCGGTC
>DASTFE010000006.1:0-9338 GCA_035708905.1 Acidimicrobiales bacterium
GCGACCGCCATTGCCTCACGGGCCACAGAGCGACCGCCATTGCCTCGCGGGCCACAGACCGACCGCCATTGCCTCGCGAGCCACGCACCGACCGACATTGCCTCACGAGCCACGGTCCGACCGTGATTGCCTCACGAGCCACGGACCGACCGTGATTGCCTCACGAGCCACAGAGCGACCGCCATTGCCTCGCGAGGCACAGAGCGGCCGTGATTGCCTGACGAGCCAGGGAGCGACCGCCATTGCCTCGCGAGGCCCCAGCCTGCGCCAGGGATGCCTCGCGGGTGCCGGACCGGTGGGTAGAGATCCCGCGACATCGCGGACGCGATGGCCGAGCTGTCCTGACGGTCGGCGTGGGGGCGCCGGCGCGCCGTCACCGCAGCGGCGCGGCGGCGAGCGCCAGCGGCTCGGACGACCGCTCGAACGTGGTCACGTAGGTGACCCCCGCCTCGTCGCGCAGGCGCCGGAGCTGGCCGGTCAGCTCGGCCTCGGTGCCGAGCAGCAGGAACGGGCTGTCGAGCAGCGGGCCGACGTCGTCGATCAGCCCCTGCGAGAAGTCGACGGCCGCGCGACGGCGGTCGCCGGTGACCACGACGGCCTGCACGAGGACCGACAGCTCGAGGCGGGCGAACCGTTCGCCCGCGTGGCGGCGGACGTGGTCGACGCGGTCGGCCAGGCCGTCCCAGGTGAAGTGGCTGAGGTCGGTGTGCACCCGCCCGGTGCCCGCCGTGAAGCCGACGAGGCCCACGATGTCGGCGTGCTCGGCCGCCAGGCGGAGCACCCGGTCACCGTTGCCGCCGACCATCAGCGGCACGGGCTGCTGGGCGGCGGCGAAGCCGAGCTCCGCGCCGTCGAGCCGGTAGGCGCCGCCGGCGTCGACGCGCTCACCGGCCAGCAGGCGGCGAACGAGGGGGACCGCCTCGGCGAGCTGGTCGACCCGCGCGCCCGGGCGCGGGTAGGGGAGGCCGGCGGCCGCGAACTCCACGGCCGCGTGGCCGGCGCCGAGGCCCAGCTCGAGCCGCCCGCCGGTGAGCACGTCGACGGCGGCGGCGTCCCGGGCCAGCAGCACGGGGTTCCAGAACCCGTTGTTGAGCACCTGGGTGCCGAAGCGCAGCCGGTCGCTCACCGCTGCGGCGGCCACGAGCGGCGGCAGCGGGGGCACGTTGCCCAGGTGGTCGGCGGTGAGCAGCACGTCGTGGCCGTGCTCGTCGATGCGGCGCACCCGGTCGTGCCACTCGGCCGGGCTCGCGGGCGGGGACATGGCGACGACACCGGTGCGGAGCGGTCGTGGCGCGCGGTCGGGCGCGGCGGCGGTCATGCGCCCCGGCCTACCACGGCGCGCCGGGCGCATCACGGCGCCGATGTCGTGGCGCCACCCCGTGCCGACGGGGCGCCACCCCGTGCCGACCGGGAACCGCAGCGGTGCCGACGGGCAGCCGCAGCGGTGCCGACGGGGCGCTGCCGGGGTGCCGTCGCGTCACTCCCAGGCGTCGAGCAGACCCTTGAGCAACTCGTCGGACTGGTGGCTCGGCAGCGTGCTGCCGCCGTCGACGATCAGGTCCTGGCCCGTGAGGTAGGCGGCGTCGGCCGAGCACAGGAAGGCCACCACGCCGGCGACGTCGCCGACCGTGCCGATGCGCCCGAGCGGGATGCGGCCCTCGACCCGGCGGCGCAGCCGGTCGTCGTCGACGACGGCCCGGGTGAGCCGGGTGGCGACGTAGCCGGGGGACACGGCGTTCACCCGCACGTCGGGCGCGTACTCCAGCGCCGCCGTGCGGGTCAGGGCGACGACGCCGGCCTTGGCGGCCGCGTACGGGCCCTCGCCCCGGGTCGGGCGCGAGGCGACCGTGCCGGCGACGTTGACGACCGCGGCCGGCACGCCGGCGGCGGACGACGCCCGCAGCAGGGGCACGGCGGCCCGGATGCCGTGCCACACGCCGGTGAGGTTGACGCCGACCAGGCGGGCCCACTCGTCGTCGCCGTAGCGGTCGAGCGGCTTGGCGGCGCCGAATCCGGCGTTGTTGACCAGGATCGACAGGCCGCCGAGCGCGTCGGCAGCGGCGGCGACGGCGGCCGACAGCGCGCCGGCGTCCGCGACGTCGGCGGCGAACGCCGGATGGGGCGCCGGGTCGTCGGGGTCGAGGTCGACGTCGACGACGGCGACCATCGCGCCGTCGGCGGCGAGCCGGTCGGCCACGGCGCGGCCGATGCCGCGGGCTCCACCGGTGACCAGCGCCCGGTGGCCGGACAGGTCGGTCACGGCTGTGCCGGGCGGGCCGCGGGCATCAGAAGCCCTGGAACCAGTGGCCGGCGTTGACGCCGAGGGCCTGGCCCGTCACGGGCCTGGACATGTCCGAGGCGAAGAACACCACCGCCTCGGCGATCTCCGCCGAGGGCGGCAGGTAGCCGAGGGCGGTCTCGGCGGCCACCTCGCGGTACTGCTCCTCGGGCGTGATGCCCTTCTTGCGGGCCAGGTGGTCGAAGTACATCTCCACGCTGTCGCCCCAGATGTAGCCGGGGTGCACGCCGTTGACCCGCACGCCGTGCTCGCCCAGCTCGGCGGCCAGCACCTTGGTCGCGGCGGCCAGTGCCGCCTTCGACGCGGTGTAGGCCCCGAAGCGGGGCCGGATGCGCACCGCCGACATCGAGTTGATGATGACCACTCGCCCGTCGCCCTGGTCGGCCATCTGCCGGGCGGCGACCTGGGTGAGCTGGAGGGTGCCGAAGAGGTTGACCTCCATCGTGTGGCGCCAACGGTCGAGGTCGGCGTCGAGGAACCGCGTGTGGTCGCCGTCGTGGAAGGCGTTGTCGACGAGCACGTCGAGCCGCCCGAAGGCAGCGACCACCTCGGCGACGGCCGAGCGGCACGAATCGGGGTCGGTGATGTCCAGCCGCACGGCCAGCGCCTGCGCGCCGCGCGCCTCGACCTCGGCCGCCAGCGCCCGCACCTTCTTCTCGGTGCGGGCGGCGACCGCGACCGTGGCACCCTCACGGCCGAGAGCCAGCGCGATGTCGCGGCCGAGCCCCGGCCCGGCGCCCGACACCAGCGCCACCTTCCCGTCGAGCAGACCCATGTGCGCGCTCCCCTCCCGGGCCGGCCCGCGCGCCGCGCAGGCGACCAATCTGACGCAGCGTCAGGTTAGTGCGGGATCACGATGCGGCGCGCCGCCGCCGGCGCCGCGTCCACATCGCCTCGACCGCCTGGCCGAGGAGGGCGCCGAGCACCAGCGTGACGAGCAGTCCCACCCACACGCGGGTGGTGACCTCGACGACGAGGAACGTCAGCTCGACCTCGTCGTTGTTCTGCACCATGAACAGCACGGCCACCAGGATGGCGACGCCCGCCACGGCGAGCCGCACCGCCCGCCGCCGGTCGGCGCCGGCGCGGCTCTCGTCGGGGCTGGGGCCGGAGGGTTCCTGTCCGATCGCCATGGGCCGCAGCGTAACGGCCTGGTGACGCCGCGTCTGCGATCAGGCGGCCCGTCCCGCCGGCCCGGTCAGCGGCGGGCGTAGCGGGGCGAGCGGTCCTCGGCCAACGCCCGGCACTGCTCTCGCCGATCGTCAGAGGCGAGCACCATCGTCTGGCCCACCAGCTCTCGCCCGAGCGTGCTACGCACGCCGGCCCCGGCCAGCGCCTGCACGTGCTCTCGGACCAGGCGCACCACCAGCGGTGGGCGCGCGGCAATGCCGGCCGCCAGGTCGAGCACCGCGTCGTCGAGCGCGTCGTCGGGCACCACCTGCGACACCAGGCCCAGGTCCAGCGCCTCGCGGGCGCCGAGGCGCCGGCCGGTGAGCGCGAGGTCGAGAGCGAGTGCCGCGCCGCCGATCTCGAAGAGCTTGGCCACACCGGCCGAGTCGGGCAGCAGCCCGTGGTCGAGGGCGGGAAGCGCCAGCGTGGCGCCCTCGCCGGCGACCCGGATGTCGCACAGCAGCGCCCGCTCGAACGCCGTGCCGAGCGACCAGCCCTTGAGGGCGCAGATGATCGGGACGGGGAACTCGTAGAGCAGGCGCATCGCCCACTGGGCGCGGTCGAGCAGGTCGAAGTCGCTGATGCCCGTCTCGTGGTGGTGGATGCCGGTGCGGGCACCGCCGTTGCCGCTGCCGTGCCCGTCGCCGGGGTCGTGACCGTTGCCGTTGCCGTTGCCCCCCTCACCGGCGTGCCCGGCGACGGCACGGCCAGAGGAGAACGAGGGGCCGTTGGCCCGCCACACGACCACCCGCACGTCGCGGTCGGTGCGCAGCAGGTCGAGGTAGCGGAAGAACAGGCCGTCCACCTCGTCGTCCACGGCGTTGTGGGTGTCGGGACGGTTGAGGCTGAGGACGGCCACGCCCCCGATCACCTCGAGCAGAACGGGATCGTCGTCCATGTCGGATTCCTCCCCCACCGGCGGGCGTAACGGGGAGATCCCGCCGGCGTGCACACCACGCTATGTCACCAGATGCGCGCGCGGGGAGACTTCTTCTTTCGTCAGCGGACCGGCCGGACGTTCGCCGCCTGGTGGCCGCGGCGGCCGGGCGCCAGCTCGAACCGCACCCGCTGGCCCGCGCTGAGGATCTGGTCGGGCCCCGACAGCGCCGAGACGTGCACGAACACGTCGGCACCGCCCCGGCGGGAGATGAAGCCGTAGCCCCGGGCGGGGTTGTAGGTCGACACCGTGCCGGCGACGCCCCGGGCACCCGCGGCGCCGTCCTGGCGGTCGCGGCGGTCGCCGCGGCGCGGCCGTGAGCCGCGGTCGTCACGAGCCGGACGAGGGGCGCGCTCGCGCCGGCCCCTGGCAGGCGGTGCGGCGCCGCGCGCCGCCGGAGTCGCAGCCCGATCCGCGGCCGCCGCGGCGACGGGCACCGCAGCAGGGTCGCGGCGCCCGTCGCGCCGCGCCGGTGGCGTGGTCGCCGTGCGGGCGAGCTGGTCGGGCGCGGGGTCCTCCAGCGGCTCGCTGCGCCCGAGCTGGCGCTGCAACGCCCGCACCGACCGGTGCCCGTCCTCGGGGACGAGCGACACGACGATGCCCGGGGCGCCGGCCCGGCCGGTGCGGCCCGAGCGGTGCACGTAGTCCTTGGGGTCGTCGGGCATGTCGAAGTGCACCACGCAGGCCACGCCGTCGACGTGGATGCCGCGCGCCGCGACGTCTGTGGCCACGAGCGCGGGGGCCCGACCGTCACGGAACTGGGCCAGGGCCCGGTCGCGCTGCGCCTGGCTGCGCCGCCCGTGGATGGCGACGGCCCCGACGCCCGCCCGGGCGAGCTGGCGGGTGATGCGGTCGGCGCCGTGGCGGGTGCGGCTGAACACGATGGTCGACCCGACCCGCTGGACGATGTCGGCCGTGACGGCGATGCGGGCCTCGCGGGCCGTGCGCCAGAACAGGTGGTCGACCTCGACGTCGTCGCCGTCGGCGCCGGCCACCTCGTGGTGGGCCGGGTCGCGCTGGTAGCGCCGCACGAGCGTGTCGACGTCGCCGTCGAGGGTGGCCGAGAACAGCAGCGTCTGGCGGTCGGCGGGCGTCTGGTCGAGCAGGCGGCGGACGGCGGGCAGGAATCCCATGTCGGCCATGCGGTCGGCCTCGTCGAGCACGACCAGGTCGGCGCTGTCGAGGTGGATGTCGCCGGTGGCGACCAGGTCCTCGAGCCGGCCGGGGCACGCCACGACCGCGCTGACGCCGCGAGCGAGCAGCCGGCGCTGGGGGCCGTAGCCGACACCGCCGTAGACGGTGGCGACGGGCTGGTCGACGAAGGCGGCGATCTCGCCCTGCACCTGGGCGGCCAGCTCGCGGGTGGGCACGAGCACGAGCGCCCGGGGCCGGCGGGGCCGGACCGGGCCGGCGGAGGCGGCCCGTGCCGCGATGGCGAGGGCGAAGGCCAGGGTCTTGCCCGAGCCGGTGGGGGCCTTGCCGGCCACGTCGCGCCCGGCGAGGGCGTCGGGCAGCGTCGCGGCCTGGATGGGGAACGGCTCGGCGATGCCGCGGCGGGCCAGGGTGGCGCAGAGGGGCGCGGGCACGCCGAGGTCGGCGAACGAGGGGGACATGAGACTCCGATCGAAGGGCGGGCAGGCCGATTTCGAAGCGGATCTCGAAAGGGCCCCGTCGGCGATGGCGCCGACAGCTGCCGGCGGGGGCGCCGGAACGTGACCGCGAGACTCTAGCGGGCGCAGCGCTGGATGCGGCGCACCGGCCCGGCCCGCACCGGCCGCGGACGAGGACGGTCAGACGGCTGCCGGCTCGACCGTGACCTCGGCGAGCGTGGCGAACCCGTTGAGGAACGCCGTGATGTCGTCGGTGAAGCCGTCGCCCGCCGACGTGCAGTCGGCCGTCTCGACCGCGCCCTCGGTGGTCGCAGCGTCGGTGGTCACCTCGACCACGCCGCGCACCTCACCGCTGTCGCAGCTCGGCACGTTGAGGTTGAGGACGGTGTCGACCGGCAGCTCGCCGGCGAGCAGCGCCTCGCGGTGCTCCTCGACCCAGTCGGCGGCCAGCTCGGCGCCCACCTCGTAGTCGAACGCGTCGGCGACCCCCTGGCTGATCGCCAGCGCCGGCACGCCCTGGCGGGCCGCGGCCCGCGCCGCGCCGACCGTGCCCGAGACCTCGACGATCCCGCCGAGGTTCTGGCCCTCGTTGATGCCGGCCACCACGACATGGGGCTCGAGGCCCATGTCCTCGAACGCCACCCGCACGGCGTCGGTCGGGAAGCCGGCGACGGCCGTGGCCTCGTGGCCCCCGGCGGTCGCCGCGGACGTCGTGTCGAGCGGGCCCTCGGTGCTCGTGCCGCCGGTGCCGCTCTGCTGCTCGGCGGGGGCCACCACGGTGACCTCGACGCCGTCGAGCGCGGCGAGGGTGGTGACCAGCACGTCGATGCCCTCGGCCGCGACGCCGTCGTCGTTGGTGACCAGGATCTGCAGCGCCTCGCCGCCGCCGGCCTCGCCTCCTGCCTCGGTCGTGGTGGTGGCCTCGGTCGTGGTCGTCTCGCGCTCGCCCGACTGCGGGATGCCGCTCCCGTCGCCGTCGTCGCCGCATCCCGCGGCGACGAGCGCGACGGCGAAGGCCGCCGCCACGAGCCGCGTGCTCCGTCGTGCATCCACTCGACGCTTCCCCTTCTGTCCGGCCGGTTCGGGCCCGCCCTGCGCTCAGGGCACAAGAGCATCGCGAACGCGGCGCGCGCACCACCAAACCCCGGACGCAGCAGAGGGTGCTCAGGGTGAGGCCCCCTCCGGTGGCGGGCCGGAGCGGAACTCCTTCCCGACTACTGTCGGGCGATGGCCGAGGGGACGCTGCGGGTGGCGCAGCTCAACGCCGGCTCGCTGCTCGAGCCGGGCTGGGACGAGCGGCGCGACACCATCGTCGCCTGGCTCCGGCACCTCGACCCCGACGTCGTGTGCCTGCAGGAGGTCTGGCAGGACGCGGGCACGCCCAACACGGCCGGCTGGCTCGTCGACACCATGCCCGAGGCCGGCTGGCACTGGCGCTTCGGCGGGGCGCCGTTCGGGCCCGAGGTGTGGCCCGATCCCGGGCTCTCGTTCGGCTCCGCGATCCTGTCCCGCTGGCCGATCGACGAGCACGCCTACCACCGGCTGCCGGTGGCCGAGGGCGACGACGACCCGGCCGCCACCGACATCCCGTGGGAGCTGCTGCACGTGCGCACCGCGGGCCTCGACGTGTTCTCCACCCACCTCTCGGCCCCGCCCCACCACGGCCGCCACCGGGCCCGCCAGGTGCTGGCCATCGACGAGCACGTCCGCCGCATACGCGGCGACCTCGACACCATCGAGGCCATCGGCATCCCCCGCGAGGCCATGCCGGCGATCCTGTGCGGCGACTTCAACGCCGAGCCCGACAGCGACGAGATCCGCTTCCTGTGCTCGCTCGCCGCCATCGACGGGTCGACGACCTACTACCAGGACGCCTGGCGGGTGGCCGGCGACGGCCCGGGCCTCACCCAGGACTGGCGCACCAACCCCATCGCGGCCGCCATGAACGTGCCGCCCAAGCGCATCGACTACGTGTTCGTGGGCGACCCGTTCCAGCGCCGCGACGGCGCCGGCCGGGTGGTCACCGCATCCCTCGCGTTCGACGCCAGCCTGACCGGCCGGGTGGCCAGCGACCACACCGGCCTGGTGGTCGACGTCGCCTGGCCGGCCCGCCCACCCCGGCCGTGACCGGCGCCGGACGGTGGGGCGGCCCCGCTACAGGCCGAGCACGCGCTCGGCGTTGTGCCGCAGGAACTTGGGCCAGACCTCGTCCTTGAACGCCACGGCCGGCAGCTCGCCCATGATGCGCTCGAGCGAGAGGCCCATCGGGAAGTAGCCGCCGTAGATGATCTTGTCGGCACCCCGGGTGTTGGCGTAGTCGACGATGGCCCGCGGGTAGTAGCGGGGCGCGAAGGCGCTGGTCGAGTAGTACAGGTTCGGCCACTTCAGCATCAGCTTCACGGCCAGGTCGGTCCACGGCTCGCAGCCGTGCCGGGTCACGAAGACCAGCTCCGGGAAGTCGAAGCACACCTCGTCGATCAGCTCGACGTGCTGGCAGGCGAACGGCACCCGCGGCCCGGGGACGCCGGCGCACACGAACACCGGGATGCCCAGCTCGGCGCAGCGGGCGTACACCGGGTCCATCTTCCTGTCGTTGATGGGCACCTGCGGGAACGCCCCGGCGGGGAACATCGTGACGGCCCGGATCCCCCACGTCTCGTGGGCCCGGGTGATGGACCGGATCGCCTCCATCCCCTTGTTGGGATCGACCGACAGCGACGGCACGAACCGGTCCGGGAACTCGCGCACCGCCCGGGCGCCGCTCTCGCCGTGCACCCCGACCAGGCCCTTCTCCACGCCCCAGAGGTCCATCTCCCGCAGGGTGACGCCCACCGGGTCGACACCGGCCCCGAAGCCCTTGTCCGGGCTGTCCTTGAACATGTACTCGGCCGGGAACTCGAACTCCTCGGCCGACTCGCGGTCCTTCGTCTGGCGGGTGATGAACGCGTACAGCTGCTTCATGTCGGCCGCGGGGAAGCCGATCATGGTGTCGATGATCCCGATGTCCGGCGGCGCCATGAAACACGTTCTAGCCCGCCGACGGGCTAACAAGGGGAGCCATGAGCACCACACCCGACGACCTGCCGACCCCGCCCGACGCCGACGCCGAGCTCGACGGGCGCATCGTGGTCGGCGTCGACGATTCGGAACAGGCCGCGGCCGCGCTGCGCTGGGCGCTGGCCGAGGGCGCCGACATGCTGGTGGTCGGCTCGCACGGCCGCAGCGGGCTGTCCCGCCTGATGCTGGGCTCCGTCGCGATGGCGTGCGTGAACCACGCCCCGTGCCCCGTGGTCGTGATCCGCACGCCGCACGAGGGCTGACC
>DASTFE010000007.1:0-2046 GCA_035708905.1 Acidimicrobiales bacterium
CGGGCGTAGGCGACCCAGGCGGCGGGGTCGGTGGGCGGCCGGTCGCCGCCGTACCCGCCCAGCGTGACGACCCAGCGGTCGTCCTCGAGTGCCAGCATCACCCCGGCGCGCCCGGCGGGCAGGGTCGGGGCCACGACCACGGCGACGTCGCCGCCGAGGTGGTCGGCGTGCCGGCGGTACGTGCGGGTGGCGTACCCGATGCCCACCGCGACCGCCTCCTCCTCCGGCTGGTCGTAGCCCAGGTCGGCCAGCCAGGCCGGCGAGCGCGAGCCGCGGCCCGATGCGTCCACCACCAGGTCGGCGTCGACGATGCGCTCGGGGGTGTCGGGGCCCGCGCCGCGTAGGCCCGTGACCCGGTCGTGATCACGGGTCGTGATGAGCCCCGACACCGACCACCGGTCGCGGACCTCGACGTTGGCCAGCGCGGCCAGCCGGCGGCGGAGGTGGCCTTCGAGGAGCGGCCGGCTGACGCACAGGCCGACCATCGAGCTGGGGGCCTGGCACAGCCGGTGGCCGTCGTTGTACCAGCGGCCCCGGGCCTGGAGGTCGCCGGAGATGGCGCCGCGGGCGAGCAGCTCGGCGGTCATGCCGGGGAACAGCTCCTCGATCACCTCGCGCCCGCGGGCCAGCAGGCCGTGGGCGTGGCGGCCCTGGGGCACGCCCGTGCGCTGCTCGCCGACCGAGGGCAGCGCGTCGCGGTCGACGACCGTCACCCGCTCGAACGCGTCGGCCAGCACCCGGGCCGCCAGCAGCCCGCCCATGCTCGCCCCGATCACCACTGCATGCTTCCGTGCCTGATCCATGGGTCCTCCGCCGTTGATTGCAGGATACATACAGACTGCATGTATCTATAGCGACGGACGGCGGTAACGTCAACGGTCGAGTTCCGGGGACGGGAGGCCGATGGCGCGCCGCAAGCCAGAGGAAGCAGCCGAGACGCGACGGGCGATCCTCGCCTCGGCGCGCGAGCTCTTCACCGAGCAGGGGTTCGCCGCCACCGCCACCACCGACGTCGTGGCCCGCGCGGGCGTGACCCGGGGCGCGCTCTACCACCACTTCGCGGACAAGACCGACCTGTTCCGGGCCGTCTTCATCGACCTCGAGCAGCAGCTCAACGACACCGTGCTGGCCGCGGCGACCGACGCCGCCGACGGCGGCGACGCCCGCGCCGTCTTCCTGGCCGGCTGCCGGGCGTCGATGACGTTCGCGGGCCGGCCCGACTACCGCCAGATCGCGACGGTGGACGCGCCGGCCGTGCTCGGGCAGGACGAGTGGCATGCGCTCGACGTCTCGCTCGGCCTGGCCTCGATGGTGGCGGGCCTCGACCTGCTCCACGCCGCCGGCCGGCTCGACCAGGTGCCCGATCGACCGCTCGCCATCCTGCTGTTCGGCGCGCTCACCGAGGCGGCGCTCGCCGCCGCCCGCGGCGAGGCCGAGCCCGACGACCTGTTCGCCGCCTTCGCGCGCCTGATCGACCGCTTCTCCCCCACGGACCGACCCCCGCCCGCCTGACGCCGCCGGCCCGCCCCCGGGCTCGCGGCCCCGATCCGTGTGCAGTTCTGGTTGCCGGGCAACCACTGCTGCACGAAGTTGCCGGCGCAACCACCGGCGCCGGCCGCTCACGAATCAGTGGACCAGCGCCGACCGCACCACCTTGCCCATGGCGTTGCGGGGCAGCGCGTCGACGAAGCGCACCTCGCGAGGCCGCTTGTAGGGGGCGAGCCGCTCGGCCCCCCACGCCATCAGGTCGGCGGCCTCGATCGGCTCGGAGGCGACGACGCACGCCACCACCCGCTCGCCCCACTCGGCGTCGGGCACGCCCACCACCGCCACCTCGGCGACACCCGGGTGGCCGCCCAGCACCTCCTCGACGTCGCGCGGGTAGACGTTGAAGCCGCCGCGGATCACGAGGTCCTTCATGCGGTCGACGACGTAGAGGTACCCGTCCTCGTCGAGGTGGCCGACGTCGCCGGTGTGCAGCCAGCCGCCGCGCAGGGCCTGGGCGGTCTCCTCCGGGGCGTTCCAGTAGCCGGTCATGACGCCGTC
>DASTFE010000008.1:0-7854 GCA_035708905.1 Acidimicrobiales bacterium
GTCGGTACGCGGCGTGCCGGCGCCCGGCGTGCCCGTGCGCCGAGCGCCGGTGCGCAGGCCGCGCCGACGCGGGTCGCCCGCGCCCCGAGCGGCCTCGGCGGCCTCGCGTTCTCCGTCGACGAGGCGTGTTCCGCCGGCTTCGTCGTGGTCGGTCATGGACGGCCCCCCAGCCAGTCACCCCCGGCCCGCGGGCCGCGATGATAGGCGCGCTAGCGGGGCAGGTGCTTGGCCGCGCGCAGCAAGGTCGTGAACCGCCGAGCGTAGCCGTCGGGGTCGCGCCTGGCGTCCAGCAGCTTCTCGGCCAGCTTCGACCGGACCGCCACCGTGCGCGACTCGGTGTACTTGAGCAGGCCCTCGCGACCGTGGCGCCGGCCGACCCCCGACGCCTTCATGCCGCCCATGGGGGCGTCGATGCTGCCCCAGGCCGAGGAGTAGCCGTCGTTCACGTTGACGGTGCCCGCCAGGATGCGCGCCGCGATGGCTCGTCCCCGCGCCGTGTCGCCGCAGTAGACGCTCGCGTTGAGGCCGTACTCGGTGTCGTTGGCGCGGGCCACCGCCTCGTCGTCGGAGGCCACGGGGTACACGGAGACGACGGGACCGAACGTCTCGTCGCGGTGCACCTCCATGTCGGGGGTCACGCCCGTGAGCACGGTGGGCTCGTAGAACAGCGGGCCGACGTCGGGCCGGTGCCGGCCGCCGGCCACCAGCCGGGCGCCCTTGGCCAGCGCGTCGTCGACGTGGGCGCGGACCTTGTCGAGCTGGGCGGGCGAGGCGAGGGAACCGACCTCGGGGCCGTAGTCCTGCTCGGCGCCCAGCCGCAGCGCCGCGGTGCGGGCGCCGAACCGGTCGACGAACGCCTCGGCGATCGGTTGCTCGACGTAGATCCGCTCGATCGAGATGCAGAGCTGGCCGGTGTTGGCGAACGCGGCCACCACCGCCCCCTCGACGGCCCGGTCGAGGTCGACGTCGCCGGTGATCACCATGGCGTTCTTGCCCCCCAGCTCGGCTGACATGCCGATCAGCCGCTCGCCGGCCCGGCGGGCCACCGTGCGCCCGGTGGCGGTCGACCCGGTGAACATGACGTAATTGGCCGTGTCGATGATGGCGGTGCCGACGGACCGCCCGGGCCCGGTGACCACCTGCACGAGCCCGGCGGGCAGCCCGGCCTGCTCGAGCAGCTCGACGGCGCGCAGGGCCGTGAACGGGGTCTGCGAGTCGGGCTTGAGCACGACGCCGTTGCCGGCCACCAGGGCGGCGAGGGCGTCGGACACCGCCAGCACGAGCGGGTAGTTCCACGGGGCGATGACGCCGACGATCCCCTTGGGCTCGTGGTGCTCGCGGGTGGAGACCAGGCCCGGCAGCGCGCTGAGCCGGCGCTGGGGCCGCAGCGCCCGGGGCGCGAGGCGGGCGTAGTACCGGGCGGTCACGGCCTGGTCGAGGATCTCCTCGAACGCCCAGACGCGGGCCTTGCCGTTCTCGGCCTGGATCAGGTCCATCAGCTCGTCCTGGTGGTCGAGCACCAGGTCGTGGTAGCGCAGCAGCACCCGGGCCCGCTCGCGGGCCGGTCGGGCGGCCCACTCCTGCTGGACCTCGCGGGCGCGGGCCACGGCGGCGGCGACGTCGTCGGCGGTGCCCACGGGCACCTCGCCGATCGCCGCGCCGGTGAGGGGCGACACCACGGCGGCGCGCTCGCGGCCGTCGGCCGGGACGGCGACGCGGGCGGCCAGGCGGTCGAGCTCGTCGCGGTCCGGCCGCAGCGGGGTCGCGGTGGCGGTGGGAGCGTCGGTGCTGGTCACGGTGCTCACGGTAGCGGTGCGTCCGGTCGACCGTTGAGGGCGGCGACGCGCGACCCGTGCGCGGCCAGGGCGGCGCGCAGCTCGGGCGGGGCGACCACCTCGACGCCGGCCAGGCCGCCGAGCTGCGTGACCGCCACGTCGACCCCTTCGAGCGGCAGGTCGAGGGTCGTCCAGCCCTCGGCGTCGACCTGCCCGGCCGCCAGGGCGTCGCGGGTGATCTGGCCGGGCACCGCGCCGGGCAGGTGCCGGGCGGCCAGCGGGCTGACGCGCAGCCGGGCGCGCAGCGGGCGGATCGTGGCGTCGAACGCGCTCGACGAGGCGGCCCACCACGAGCCCAGGTCGAAGCCCTCGGGTCGCCAGGCCGGCCCGGGCACGGCGCGGGCCTCGCTGAGGCGCGACACCCGGTAGGTGCGCGGTTGGCGGCGGTGGGCGGCGACCAGGTACCAGGTGCCGGCCTTGAGCACGAGGCCGAGGGGGTCGAGTCGGCGGCGCACCGTGCGCCCGGGCCGGCCGTAGCGGGCGTCGAGGCGCTGGTCGTTCCACAGGGCGTCGGCCACGGTGGCGAGGGCGCCGCCGGCCTCGTCGCGGTGGAACCAGCCGGGGGCGTCGAGCAGGAACCGGCTGGTCACCCGCTCGAGGTCGTCCCGGGCCGGGCCGGGTAGCGCCGAGCGCAGCTTCGAGCGCGCCGCCGTCAGCACGGCGCCGAGACCGAGGTCGGCGGCGCCGGCGGTGCCGATGGTGAGGGCCACCGTCTCGGCTGCGGTGAAGCCGTCGACGGGCGAGCGCCATCCCTCGACGAGCCGGATGCCGCCGCCCGGGCCGGGCTCGGTCCACAACGGCACGCCCGCGGCCTGGAGCATGGCCACGTCGCGGTAGATCGTGCGCTCGGACACCTCGAGCTCGGTCGCCAGCGAGGCGGCCGTGGCCGGCCCGGTGCGCTGGAGGCGCAGCAGCAGGGCCAGCAGCCGGGCGGAGCGCATGGCCTCAGGCTACGGCGCCCCCTTGACACGCTCTGTCAGGGTTGGCGCGGCCACCTGGGCAGCGACCTTCGATCGGCGGCGCCGGCCGTGGGGGTCCGGCCGGCAGCCGGGCCGATCATCGAACGTGCTCAACCCGATGCCGGGCCCGCGTATTCCCGAGGCCTACCGTTTGCCGGATGAGCGCTGACGAGATCGGCCCGGCGTGGTTCCGGCGGGCGCTGTGGGGGCCCTGCAGCGACGAGCGGGTGACGGTCAACGGTGCCGGCGTCCACGACGTGGCCTGGGGCGAGCGGGGTCGCCGGGGGATCGTCTTCGTGCACGGCGGCGGCGCCCACGCCCACTGGTGGACCCACGTGGCCGCCAGCTTCGCCCGCGACCTGCGGGTGGTGGCGCTGGACCTGTCGGGCCACGGCGACAGCGACCACCGGCCCGCCTACTCGCTCGAGCAGTGGACCGACGAGGCGGTGGCGGTCGCCGAGGCCGGCGGCATCGACGGCCCGGCGGTGATCGTCGGCCACAGCATGGGCGGGTTCGTGACCATCGCCACCGCGGCCCTGCACCCCGAGCGGCTGGCCGGGGCGATCGTCTGCGACTCGCCGGTGACCGCCCCCGATCCTGAGGTCAACGCGTCCCGGCTGGGCAGCGCCTTCGGCGCCCCGCGCACGTACCCGACCCTCGAGGCCGCGCTGGCCCGCTTCCGCACCGTGCCGCCCCAGGACCACTACCTCGACTTCGTGGTCGACCACGTCGCCCGCCGGTCGGCCCGGCGGGTCGACGGTGGGTGGCAGTGGAAGTTCGACCGTCAGGTGTTCGATCAGTTCGCCGGGGGCATGCGCTCGATCGCCCTGCCGTACCTGTCGCGGGTGCGCTGCCGGTTGGCGCTGCTGCGCTCGGAGAACGGCCTGGTGACCGAGGACATCGGTGCCGCCATGTACGAGCGCCTGGGGCGGGTGGCGCCCGTGATCGAGATCCCCGAGGCGGGCCACCACGCGATGCTCGACCAGCCGCTGCTGCTGCTCACGGCACTGCGCACGCTGGTCGCCGACTGGGACCACTCGGACCCGCACCGCCGCCGCGACCGCTGATCGGCTCGCCGGCGGGCCCCGGCGCGGCGTCTCCCGCGGTCGCGCTGCGGGCGGTGCTCGCCGGCCTGACCCTGTGGCCGCCCAGGCGACGCCAACGGCTGACGCGCATCGGCCTGCGGCGCTGGCATGCTGCGGCGGTGGACGAGCGCTACGAGCCCCGCCTCATCGACGTCGCCCAGGACGAGGGCGTCACGATCACGTTCCACGACGGCCACGTCGCCAGCTTCGACCTGGAGCGGTTGCGCAAGGGGTGCCCCTGCGCCCTGTGCCGGGGCCTGCGCGACCGGGGCGAGGACGCGTGGCCGCGCCCGGGCAGCCCGCAGCCCCTGCGGGTCGTGGACGCCCACCGGCACGGCGCGTGGGGCATCGTGCTGGTGTGGAACGACGGTCACGACACCGGCATCTTCCCGTTCCGCTCGCTGCGCGAGTGGGACGAGGGCGGCGACGGCTTCGCGCCCGACTCGGGCCTGGGCGGCACCGGTACCTGACGGTGCCGGTCGGTGGCGGCCGCGGCGACCGACCGGCCCACCACCCCGACCAGCCGTGGCGCCGCGCGCCGGCGTCAGGTGGCGGCGTCGGGCAAGGGCGGCAGCTCGACCTCGCGCTCGGTGAGCACCGAGCGGACCGCGGCCCACCGGGCGAGCTCGTCCGCGTCGAGGTGGTCGCGGTGGCCTCGGAGCCGAGACTCGATGCGCAGCAGGTCGCCCGTCGACGTCAGCCGGGCCCGGCCCCGCGCCGCGAAGTAGGCGTTCTCGAACGGGTCGGGATCGGTCACGGGCCGCTGGTCGGGCCCGCCGGCGCCGCGACCTCGCCCTCGATGCCGGACCGCTGGTCGCCGTTGGGGGCGGAGCGCCCCTCGGGCCGGTGGAGCCGCGAGAGCTGGGCGCTGGCCGCAGCGACCAGCGACCGGATCTCGTCGAGCGTGCCGTCGAGCACCAGGTTGGTCGCCGAGTCGCCGATCGCCAGCACGACGCGGTCCGGATCGGACTCGGTCGGTCGCCGTGTGAGGACGACTCCCGCGCCGCTGAGGCGCGTCATGGTGAACGTGCCGTGCAACTTGGGCGCTGCCACGGGCGCGTCAGAACCCTGAGCCACGTCGATCCCTCCTCTGCAGGGTGGCCCCACCCGGGCCGGGCGTGCCGGCGCCGGGCGTACCGTCCAGTTGATTAGGACCCTAACCGCAAAACCGGTTAGGGCGATAGTCACTTGGCGTTGATTAGGGTTCTGCCGATGGCTGAACGACGCCTGCCCGCATCGGATCTGGTCGGCTCGGCCGAGATCGCGGACCGCCTCGGGCTCAAGCACCCGGAGTCGGTGCACAACCTGCGTCGCCGCCACGCCGACTTCCCCGAGCCGTTCGCCCGTCTCGGCCAGGTGATGATCTGGTCGTGGACCGACGTCGAGAAGTGGGCGCGATCGACGGGACGGCTGCCCTGAGCTGAGGGCCGACCAGTCGAGGCGGGGGCCGGCCCGGGCCGGCGATGGTTGGTCGAGCCGCGCCCGGCGGGCCGGTCGCGGGCGGATTGCCGCACGTGACCGTACACCTGTTCGCATGCCACGGTGGGGGATACCCGGCAGCCCCGGGCGACGGTGCTGGGCGCGGGCACGGGCGGGACCGGGGTTGCCGATATGCCGACGATCGGTATATACCGGCGGCCATGCTCAGAGAGCCGACCTTCCTGATCCTGGCGGCGGTGGCGCCCGTCCCCCTGCACGGCTACGGGATCATCCGAGCCGTCGAGGAGCTGTCGGCCGGCCGGGTCCGTCTGCGCGCCGGCACCCTCTATGCCGCCCTCGACCGGCTCGTGCACGACGGGGCGCTGGCGGTCGAGGGCGAGGAGGTCGTCGAGGGCCGCCTGCGCCGCTACTACGCCATCACCGACGCCGGCCTCGACGTGCTGCGGCGCGGCGTCGATCGGCTCGAGGCCAACGCCGCGGCTGCCCGCCGCCAGCTCGCCCAGGTGCCGGGCGGGGGTGCCGCGTGAGCCCGCAAAACGTCTACCGCCGGCTGCGGCGCCTGTTCCCGGCCGAGTGGCGCGAGCGGAACGAGCGCGAGCTCGTCGGCACGCTGCTCGACGCGGCCGACGACGGCCGCGCCACGTCCTCGCTCGGGGTCGCCGCCGACCTGGTGCGGTGCGCGACCGTGCTGCGCTGGCGGGCGCTCGCCGCCCGGTTCGGACGGGCCAGCACCAGCGCGGCGACCCGCCGGGCGGCGCTCGCCGTGGCGGTGGTGGCCGCGCTCCCGGCCGTGTGGCTCGTGGGGTCACGGGCCGGCGGCGTGTCGGTCGAGTTCCTGCTCACGTCGCTGGTGGTGGCAGTCGTCCCGGGCACCGGCGTGCTCTACACCGTGTCGAGCGCGATGGCCGGCGGCTGGCGCCGCGGGGTGCTGGCGGCGTCCGGGTGCACGCTCGGCATCGTGCCCCACGTGGTCGCCGCCATGCTCGGGCTGTCCGGCGTCATGCAGGCCGGGGCGGTGGCGTTCGAGGCCGTCCGCTGGCTCGGGGTCGCCTACCTGGTGTTCATGGGCGTCTCGATGCTCCGTGACCGCGGTGCGCTCCGGCTGGACGGCGAGCGCGGTCACCTCCCCGACCCTGCCGGGCTGGTCGTGCGGCGAGGCATCGTCGTGAACCTGCTCAACCCCAAGCTGACGGCGTTCTTCTTCGCCTTCCTCCCGCAGTTCCTCGACTCGCCGCCCGGCCTGCTCGACCCGCGGCTGGTCGGGCTCGGTGCCGTCTTCATGCTCACGACCCTGGCCGTGTTCGTGGCGTACGCAGGGGCGAGCGCCGTGGTCCGCGACCGGGTGCTCGGCGCCCCCGTCGTGCTCCGGTGGCTGCAGCGGTCGCTCGGCGCGCTGGTGATCGGGTTCGCGGCGCGGCTGGCGACGACCGACAGGTGAGCGCCCCACCGCCGCGGAGAACATGCGCGGTAGGCACGTCCTCAGGCGTCACGGTGGTCGGTGTTGTCGGGAGCCCTCGCTACGGAGCTGGTGGTCACCGCCGAGTCGGGGGCCAGGTCCGGCAGGAGGCGCGGCCGCACGAGCCCCTCGGCGTCGACGTCGACCAGCCCGGCGGAGCGCAGCACGCCGAGCAGCTTGCTGCCGTAGTAGGGGTCGACGCCGGCCGCCCGCAGCACCGCCACCGTCGCGTCGGCCGTCGCGGACCAGGCCGCGTGGGGCGGGTCGACGACCCCGATGGTGCACAGGTCGTAGTCGTCGATCACCAGCCAGCCGCCCGGGCGCAGCGCCGCCACCAGCTTGGCGACCACCGCGTCCCGCTGGGGCAGGTGCTCGAGCACGAGGCGGGCGTGGACCAGGTCGCGGTCGGCCCCACCGTGACGCGGCCGCGGGGCGCGGCCCATCCCCCGTTCGAGGGTTGTGCCGCCCGGTCGGCCCGGTCAGCCGGAGCGGGTCACCAGATGCGGACGCGCTCGTCCTCGGGCAGCCACATGCCGTCGCCCTCCGCGACGTCGAACGCCTCGTGGAACTCGTCCAGGTTGCGCACGACGTTGGCCCGGAACTCGGGCGGCGAGTGGGGGTCGATGGCCAGGCGACGGATCTGCTCGGCCTCGCGGGTGGCCATCCGCCACACCTGGGCCCAGCCGAGGAACACCCGCTGGCTGCCGGTCAGCCCGTCGATCACCGGCTCGTCCGCCCCCTGGAGGCTGAGCCGGTAGGCCTTGTGGGCGATGGTGATGCCGCCCAGGTCGCCGATGTTCTCGCCCACGGTGAGCGCGCCGTTGACGTGGTGGCCGTCGAGCCCGGCCGGGCTGAACCCGTCGTACTGCTCGATCAGCGCCTTGGCCCGCTCGTCGAAGCCGGCCCGGTCGACCTCGGTCCACCAGTCGGTGAGGTTGCCGTCGCCGTCGTAGCGGCTGCCCTGGTCGTCGAACCCGTGCCCGATCTCGTGGCCGATGACGGCGCCGATGCCGCCGAAGTTGACCGCGTCGTCGGCGTCGGGGTCGAAGAACGGCCAGCGCAGGATCGCCGCCGGGAAG
>DASTFE010000009.1:0-13418 GCA_035708905.1 Acidimicrobiales bacterium
GGTACCAGCGAGCGGAAGTGGTCCTTGTCGGCTTCGGTGGGCTTTGGCATCTCCATGAGCACATCTCCAGGTGTCGCGGGTGGCGGTCAGGGCTGCTGCACGTGGGTCACGAGCCAGCGGTGCAGCGGTGCGAGCGCGCGCCAGTGCCGGCCGAGCGTGGGCAGCGCTCGGCGTCCAGCGCGAGGTCGAGTGGCAGACACCGCCGGCGCCGCATCCTCGAAGCACGCGGATCGGGCGTCGCCCGGCCTCAGGGTTCACCGGTGCGAGGTACGCCGTGAGCGAGCGCCGGGACGGTGGAAGGTCGAGCGGGCGCTCTCGACGTCGGTGCGGATCACGCAGTCGCCGACGTGATCGTTGACGAGCCCCATGGCTTGCATGAAGGCGTACACGGTGGTCGGTCCGACGAACCGCCAGCCGCGCCGCTTCAGGTCCTTCGACAGTGCGACCGACTCAGCCGACGTCGACGCGGTCTGCGGAGCGGCGAGGTTCGCCGGGTCGGGCTCGTAGCGCCAGAGGTACGCGGCGAGCGAGCCTTCCCGCTCGACGAGCTCCTGCGCTCGCTGGGCGTTGTTGACGACCGCCTCGATCTTGCCGCGGTGGCGGACGATGCCCTCGTCCCGCAGCAAGCGGTCGACGTCGTCGGGCGTGAGCTCGGCGACCTCGGCGACGTCGAAGCCGCAGAACGCGGCGCGGAAGTTCTCCCGCTTGGCGAGGATCGTGCGCCAGCTCAAGCCGGACTGGAAGCCCTCGAGGCTCAGCTTCTCGAACAGGCGGGTGTCGTCGGCGACCGGGAAGCCCCACTCGGTGTCGTGGTAGTGGAGGAACTCGGGCGCCGCGTCGCTCCAGGCGCAGCGCGGTCGGCCGTCCGGCCCGGGCACGATCCCGCTCATTCCGGTTCCTCGACGAGGAACGAGAGCCGCTCGTCGGTTCGCCATGGGGCGAGCTCGATGATCCGGGGGCTCACGACGCCCTCGGCGACGAACGGGTCGTCGTGGACGCGCGTGTCCAGGTCGGCGCGGGTCGTGTTGTGCGCGAGGATCCCGCCTCCCAGGTTCGGTCGGAGGCCGCCGATGAGCACGAACACGCCGTCGTCGAAGCCGCGCGCGATCCACTCGTTGTGGCCGTCGGCGAGCTCCGCGCCCTTGCCCCGGTTGTCGGTGAGCTCGAGCAAGACGATGAACATACGGATGGTCTCTCTCCTAGGTATCTTCCACGAGCGCGGTCAGCCAGTCGCCCATCCGCTCGACCTCCCGCGCGACGAACCGCTCGTCGTCGAAGGCTTGGGCGAGCGTGGCGACACCCTGGCTGCGGGCGAGCAACTCCATGGCCAGGGCGTCGGCGTCGTTGCGGCCGAGCAGCTCGAACTGTCGTCGCAGCCAGACCCTGAACAGCGTGAACAGGCCCTTGGCCTCGGCCTGCGACCCGTGCTGCAGCTTGGACAGCTCGGTGCACAGGGTGCCCACCGGGCAGCCGTAGCGCGTGATGTCAGCGCGGTTGTCGAACCACATCTGGATGAAGCTGCGGATCCGATCCGCGGGGCGCTCGCCCGTCGCCTCCCACTCGGCCACCATCGCCTCGGTGCGGGCCATGCGTGAGCCGATGACGGCGTCGAGGATCTCGTCCTTGCTCCTGAAGTGGTAATAGAAGT
The DNA here is from genome assembly GCA_035708905.1 of Acidimicrobiales bacterium. Lineage (GTDB taxonomy): Bacteria > Actinomycetota > Acidimicrobiia > Acidimicrobiales > VFJN01 > ZC4RG19. The sequence continues at coordinate 1,649 of DASTFE010000009.1, forward strand.
TGCCACGCGAGATCTGCACGGCGTCGGCGATGTCCGAGAACGACGTGTGCTCGTAGCCCTGTCGATAGAAGAGGTCGTCCGCGGCGGCAACGATGTGCTCTCGCGTCGACCCGGTCATCGGCTTCCTCCCTCCGCACAGCAGGTGACAGCTCGCTGGCACCAACTCGTGATCAGTCGGTGCTGCGGACTGCGCACAACCATCACGAGCAAGGTGAGAACGCTAGGACGTTCGTCCTAGGAACGAGATCCGAGTGTAGGACGAGCGTCCTAGCCCGTCAAGGAGCTGACCTCCCGGTGCTGGTCACACGTTCCCGACGTCCCCGCGGCATGATGCGCCGACGGCAGGGGGGCCGGCCGCCCGTCGACCGGACCGTGGACTGCCGGGCTCGGCGGCCCACCGATCGGCCTAGGGTCGGCGCGTGACCCCTGCGGACCTGTTCGCCCTCGACGGCGCCGTCGTGGTCGTGACCGGCGCGTCGTCGGGCCTCGGCGCCACCATCGCCCGGACCCTGGCCGGCGCCGGTGCGTCGGTGGCCCTCGTCGCCCGCCGGCGCGATCGACTGGCGGCGCTGGCGGGTGACATCGGCGGTGTCGCGGTGGCCGCCGACCTGCTCGACGACGCCGCGCTCGACGCGGTCGTGCCCGAGGTCGTCGAGCGGCTCGGCCCGCCCACCGCGCTCGTCAACGCCGCCGGTGCCTTTGCCGGTGCCCAGCCGGCCGAGGACGAGCCCCCCGACGCCGTCCGCCGCACGCTCGAGCTCAACCTCGTGGCCCCCTTCCGGCTCACCCAGGCGGTCTTCCCGCACCTGGTCGCCGCCGGCGGGGGCGCGATCGTGCACATCTCGTCGATCAGCGGGCACGTCGGCATCCTCGGCATCCCCCAGGCGTCGTACGCCGCCAGTAAGGCAGGGCTGTCCGGGCTCACGCGCGAGCTCGCCGTCCAGTGGGCCCGGCACCGGATCCGCGTGAACACGGTGGCGCCGGGCTTCTTCCGCAGCGAGATCACGGCCGGGATGTACGACAGCGAGAAGGGCAGCGCCTGGCTGCGGCGGGGCACCCTGCTGCCCGACGAGGGCCGGGCCGAGGACGTGGTCGGGGCGGTCCTGTGGCTGGTGAGCGACGCCGGTCGCTACACGACGGGCCAGACGATCGTGGTCGACGGCGGCTGGACGGCGCGGTAGGGCCTCGTTGCGGAATGCCCGCCCGTCTACAGCGAGCCCGGCGGGGCGATCCACTCCACCGGCTGGTGGGTGACCGCCGCGATGCGGTCGTAGTCGCGGTCGTAGTGCCAGACCACGGCGCCGGCCGTCTCGGCCGCCGCGGCGATGACGAGGTCGGCGATCTTCACACTGCGGTGATGGAGACCGCCGACACAGGCGAGCCGACCCTGCACCTCGAGCGCTCGCTCGAACGTCTCGGCGGTCGTGGGGATGAGGTGCAGGCTCAGCTCCGCCGCGAGCGCGCCGTAGTCCGTCGCCGATCGCACCGAGCACAGGATCTCGAGCCGCACCTGGTCGCAGATCGCGAGTTCGTCCGCCTCGGGCGCACCTCGCCAACGCTCGCCCACCTGCTCGTCGGTCGAGTGGTGCCACGGCTCGTGTCGACGCAGCGCAGACACGTCAGGTATGCACGAAGCTCGTGTCCGGTGGATGCCGTTGGACCGGATGCGTCCGGAGTGACCGCCCATTCACTACTGTTCGCCACATGGCACCGCAGGCGACCCGCTCGACCGCCGGGAAGGCGGACGCGGCGCGCCCTCGGCGGCTCACGGCCGAGGCTCGCCGCAGCTCGATCCTCAAGGCGGCGCGCCGGGCCTTCACCGAGACCGGCGACATGAACGGCACGACCATCCGGCACATCGCCGAGCGGGGCGGCATCAGCGAAGGTGTGATCTACCGCCACTTCGAGAGCAAGGACCAGCTCTTCTTCGAGGCCGTCGTCGAGCCGCTGCGCGAGGCGGTCGACGACCTGGTGGCGGCGACCGAGGTGGTCGACGCCGAGGGGCCGCTGAGCTCGGAGCGCCAGCGCGAGAAGCTGCGGGGGCTCTACCGCCAGCTGATCTCCACCCTCGTGGAGGTGCTGCCGCTGTTGGGCCTCGTGCTCTTCGGCGACCCCAAGGTGGCCCAGCGCTTCTACCGCGAGCACTTCGCCGTGGCCATGGACCGGCTGGCGGCGGCGTGGCGCGAGGTCGAGGTCCGCTACGGCTTCGAGTTCGAGAGCCCCGACATCTCGGCGCGGGCCGTGATGGGGATCGCGCTCATCCTCGCCCTCGAGAGCCACCACACCAAGGACTTCGATCGCGACCGTGCCCTCCAGCTGGTCAGCGAGGGCACGATGACCGGCTTCTTCCCCGCCTTCGAGCCCTCGCGGCGCCGGTAGCCGTGGCGCGGAGGGCTCGGCGGTGACCGACGCCGCCGGCGTGGTCGCCGAGCTCGGTCGCCGGTTCCGCGCCGGCGACCGCGACGGCGCCCGCGCGCTGCTGCATCCCGACCTCCGCATCGAGCAGCCGGCGTCGCTGCCGCACGGCGGGTCGCACCACGGGCCCGACGGCATGGATGCGATGGGTGCCGTGTTCGCGCAGCACTGGGAGCGCACGATCGGCGAGGCCGACGTCCGGTCCTGCGGCGACACCGCCTTACAGGTGACGACCCAGACCTGGACGGCGAGGGCGACCGGCCGCTCGGCCACCGTCGACGTCGTCGAGCTGTTCCGCGTCGCCGACGGCCGCATCGTCGAGATCCGCGTCTTCCAGCAGGACACCCACGCCCTGCTGGCCACCCTCGACGGCGAAGTCAGCCCACCGTGAGCACGACGCGACCCCGGACCTTGCCGGCCAGGATGTCCTCGGCCAGGGCCGGGGCGTCGGCGAGCGGGCGGGTCTCGGTGATGGCGTCGAGCGTCGCGGTATCGAGGTCGCGGGCGAGGCGTGCCCAGGCGTCGAGGCGTGCCGGCATGGGCGCCATGACGCTGTCGACGCCGGCCAGGGACACGCCGCGAAGGATGAACGGCGCCACCGACGCGGGCAGGTCCATGCCCTGGGCCAGCCCGCAGGCGGCGACCGTGCCGCCGTAGCGGGTGCCCGCCAGCACGTTGGCCAGCGTGTGGCTGTCGACGGCGTCGACGGCGCCGCCCGTCCCTGGTGAACAGGAACGCGTCGAAGGTGGTCATCGTCGGGTGTCCGGGGGGCCGGGGTCGGTCATCGACGGCCGCCGCGGGGCACGTCCCGGTACGGGACGTCGCGGTCGGCCGCCGCCTCGCGCGGCATCCCGAGCAGCCTCTCGCTGATGATGTTGCGCTGGATCTCGTTGGAGCCGCCGCCGAGCGCGGCGCCCTGGCGGCCCAGGCTGTGCCGGCCGAGCCGGGCGGCGGCCGTGTCGCCGTCCGCCGGCCAGGCCACGGCGCCGTCGCCGGCCAGCTCGAGGCCGATCTCGGCCCGGCGGACGGTCGTCTCGGCGCCGTACAGCTTGATGAGCGAGCCGGCGGCGCCCGGCATGACCCCGCGGGCCAGGCCCGTGGTGACCCGCTCGACGAGCGCGTTCCTCACCATGGACCGCACGCTGACCTCGGCCAGGAGCTGCCGGGCGTGGCGGTCGTGTTCGAGGCCCCGGCTCCGGATCAGGCCGACCAGCTCGGCCTCGTCGTCGCCCACCTCGTGCTTGGAGTTCCGCCCGGCGGTGTAGGGCGAGCCGCCGCCGACGGCCATCCGCTCGTGGACCAGCAGCCGGTTCGCGACCGACCAGCCGTCGTCGACCTCGCCGACGACGTCGCTGACCGGGATCGGCACGTCGTCGAAGAACTCCTGGCAGAACTCGGTGGAGCCGTCGGTCTGGCGGATCTGCTCGACGGTCACGCCCGGCTGGTGGATCTCGACGATGAACATCGTCAGCCCCCGGTGCTTGGGCACGTCCCAGTTCGTCCGGGCCAGGCACATGGCGTAGTCGGCGGAGTAGGCGCCCGACGACCAGATCTTCGACCCGTTGAGCACGAATACGTCGCCGTCACGATCGGCTCGGGTGAGGCAGCCGGCCAGGTCGGAGCCGCCGCTCGGCTCGGAGAGGAACTGCACCCAGAGCTCCTCGCCCTTCAGGATGGCGGGGATGTGCCGCAGCTTCTGCTCGTGGGTGCCGGCGTCCAGCAACGTGGCGGCCAGGATCCCCAGGGTCGGGACGTTGAACGAGAACGGGAGGTCGTAGCCGGCGGTCTCCTCGTCGAACGCCCGCCGGTGCGCCTCGGTGAGGCCCAGCCCGCCGTACTCCTTCGGCACGCGGATGCCGGCGAACCCGCCGTCCCACAGCCGCCGCTGCAGCACCCGCTCGTGGGCCCAGCGCTCGTCGGTGCGCTTGATCGCTCCCTCTGGCTCGGGCGGCAGGTTGCCCGGCACCCAGGCGCGCAGCCGGGCGCGGAACTCCTCGACCGGCTCGACGGGGCCGGGTTCGCTGCCGCCCGGCCCCTGGCTCCCCACGACGTCGCTGCTCACGCGGTTGCTCCCAGCTTGCTCGCGGCCACCCGCTCGGCGTGGTCCTCGGGGGAGCCGTGGGTGGCCCGGTTAACCGTGGCGCGGCGGAGGTAGAGGTGCAGGTCGTGCTCCCAGGTGACGCCGATGCCACCGTGGAGCTGGATGCAGTCCTGGATCATCTCGGTCGCCCGCGGCCCGATCCAGGCCTTGGCCGCGCTGACGACGTCGCCGGCGTCGGGCCGGGCGGCGGCCACCGCCCGGGCCGCGGCGGTGGCGATGGCGTGGCACGCCTCCAGCACCACCTTGTCGTCGGCCACGCGGTGCTTGAGGGCCTGGTACGACGCGAGCGGCCGCCCGAAGGAGTACCGGTCGCCCAGGTACTCGACCGTCATGGTGAAGACCTTGTCGAGGATCCCGGTGGTCTCCGCGCACTGCAGCGTGCAGGCCACGCGGAGTGCGTGCTCGACCTCGGCGGCGGCGTCGCCCACCGGGCCGACGACGGCATCGGCGGCGACGGCGACGTCGTCGAAGCGCACTTCGGCGAAGCGGCGGACGAGGTCGAGGCCCGACATCGGGGTCACCGTCACGCCGGGGGCGCCGGCCGGGACCAGGACCTGGCTGCAGGCGCCCCCGTGCTCGACGGCGACCAGCAGGTGGTCGGCCTGGGCGCCGGCTTCCACCGGCGAGCACGTGCCCGAGAGCACGAAGCCGCCGCCGTGGGGCCGGCCGGCGACCGGCCGCGCCCCGCACCAGGCGGCCACCCGTTCGCCCGCGAGCAGCCCGGGCAGCACGTCGGCCTTCTGCTGGGGGGAGCCCACCCGGCCCAGCGCGCCCGCGACCACGTTGACGGGCCCGAGGGGCCCGGGGGCGACGAGGCGTCCCATCTCCTCGGCCACCAGCACCAGGTCGAGCAACCCGTGCTCGGAGAGCGAGCCGCCACCGTCGGCCTCGGGCACCAGCAACGAGGTCCAGCCGAGCTGCGCGGCCTGCGCCCACACCTTCGGGTCGTAGCCCGCGGGGTCGCTCTCGAGGTCCCGGACGGCCGCGATGCCGCACTCGGTCTCGAGGAAGCGACGGGACGTCTCGACGAAGAAGGCCTGCTCGTCGGTCAGCTCGAGCTCCACGAACGCCTCCTCCCCGACGGTTCCCGGATCGGCTCCCGGCGAGCATCGTCGGGCTCGCGGGGCCGGGGCGCAGCGTATAGGGTTTCTAACGTTTGAGTCACATCGACGAGGTCTCCACGACACGCGCCACGAGCTTCCCGCCGTTCAGGCCGACGAGCGGCGAGCTGGCCCGTCGCGGTGCCGAGCGCTGGGGTGACGCGCCGTTCGTCGTGCTGGGCGACGAGCGCATGACCTACGCCGAGGCCGACGCCCGCTCGGCGGCCCTGGCCAAGGGCCTGCTCGCCTCGGGGGTGGGCAAGGCCACCCACGTCGGGCTGCTCGCTCCCAACGGGCCGGCATGGGTCGTCGCCTGGCTGGCCGCCACCCGCATCGGCGCGCTCGTGGCCCTGCTCAACACCTACGGCAAGAGCCGCGAGCTCGGTCACGCCCTGCGCCACGGCGATGTCGCGCACCTGCTCACCGTGGCGTCCCACCTCGGCCACGACTACCTCGGCCGCATCGAGGAGGCCGCGCCCGGGCTGGTCGACCAGCGTCACGAGCACCTGCTCCTGGCGTCGCACCCGTACCTCCGGTCGGTGTGGACCTGGGGGACGGGTCGATCGGGCGACCGCCCGTGGTGTGGCGGGGTTGACGACCTCGTGGCCCGGGGATCGGCCGTGCCCGACCGGATCCTGGCCGAGGTCGAGGCCGAGGTGCACCCCTCCGACCCGATGATCATGGTGTTCTCCTCGGGCAGCACGGCGGATCCCAAGGCGGTCGTCCACACGCAGGGCGCGACCATCCGACACGCCCACAACCTGAACCAGATGCGCGACCTGCGCCCCGACGACGTCATCTACACCCCGATGCCGCTGTTCTGGGTCGGCGGGCTCTCCTTCGCGCTGGTGGGCGCCATGCACGCCGGGGCCTCCGTCGTGTTCGACGAGCGGTTCGAGCCCGGCGCCACGCTGGCGCTGCTCGAGCGCGAGCGGGTCACCCAGGTCCTGGGCTGGCCGCACATGGGCAAGGCGCTGGCCGACCACCCGAGCGCCCGCGCCCGCGACCTGTCCTCGCTCCGCCCGGGCGCGGCGACGGCCCTGCCGACGCCGGAGCAGCGCCAGCCTCCGGGCCCACGGGCCACGTCCCTCGGCATGACCGAGACGTTGGGGCCGCACACGTTCGAGCAGGACGTGCCGCTGCCCGCCGACAAGGCGGGCAGCTTCGGCCGTCCCGTCCCGGGCGTGGAGCACCGCGTGGTCGATCCCGAGACCCACGACGACGTCCCGCCAGGCGAGGTCGGCGAGGTGTGGGTGCGCGGCTACCCGGTGATGCTCGGCCTCCACAAGCACGAACGCGCCGACACCTTCACCGCGGACGGCTGGTACCGCACCGGGGACGCCGGGCGCTTCGACGAGGACGGCCACCTGTTCTTCGCCGGGCGCCTGGGCGACGTGGTCAAGACGTCGGGCATGAACGTCACCCCCCGCGAGGTCGAGGCCGCCCTCGAGGAGCAGCCCGAGGTGGCCCTGGCGATCGTCACCGGCATCGACCACCCCGACCGGGGCCAGGACGTGGTGGCCGCCGTCGCCCTCAACCCCGGCGCGTCGCTCGAGCCCGCGGTGGTCAGGCAGCGGCTGCGCGCCGAGCTCGCCGCCTACAAGGTGCCCCGTCACGTCGCCGTGTTCGCCAGCCAGGCCGACCTGCCCCAGCTCGACTCGGGCAAGGTGGACCGACGGCGGCTGGCGGAGATCCTGGGCGAACGGTTCGGCCCCGGTGGGCAGCGGGCCGCACCGCGGCAGAGGAGGGACCCCTGACCCGACACGAGGGAGGCACGAGGATCGCCGTCGTCACCGGCGGCAGCAGCGGCATCGGCCGGGAGGTCGGCCGGCAGCTCGCGGCGGCCGGGTACGACGTGGTGCTGACCGCTCGCCGCCCGGAACCGCTGCGGGAGGCCGCCGAGGCGATCGGTTGCCGCTGGCTGGCGGCCGACACGGCGGTGCCCGAGCAGTTCGCCGCCGTCGTGGCCGAGGCCGGTGGCGTCGACCTGGTCGTCCACGCCGCCGGGGTCATGGACGGCACCTTCGTGCGCAAGGAGTCGCTCTCGACCTTCGAGGCCATCGTCCGCACCAACCTGACATCGGCGTTCGTCGTGGCGCACGGCGCGCTGCCGGCCATGGGCCCGGGCGGTCGCTTCGTCTTCCTGTCGTCGTCGTCGGCCCACGCACCCCAGCCGGGGCGGTCGGCGTACTCGGCGTCGAAGGCCGGGTTGAACGCCTTCGCCGGCGCCCTGGGCAGGGAGGTCGAGCCGGACGGCATCGCGGTCCACGTCGTGACCACCGGTCCGGTGGCGACGCCGATGCTGGACGGCGTGCGCTTCCCGATGCGGACGCTCGGGGTCGAGGAGGTGGCAGCCGCGGTCGTGTGGCTCGACACGCTGCCGCCCAACGTGGTGCTGCCCGAGGTCGAGCTGTCGTCGGTCGACACCGGACCGTTCGCGCCCGAGGTCTTCGTCCCCGAGCAGGCACGCCGGCTCGGGCGGACGGAGCTGTAGCGCCCGCCGGCCGTCGTCAGCCTGAGGTCTGCGACGCGAGCATGGCCGGCAGCTCGGTGCGGACGATCTTGCCCATGGCGTTGCGGGGCAGGGCGTCGACCACCGCGATCTGCTCGGGCACCTTGTACCTGGCCAGGTGGGCCAGCAGGTGGGCGCGCACGTCGTCGACGTCGACCTCGGCGCCGGTGGACGCCTCGACCACCGCCGCCACCCGCTCGCCGAGACGCTCGTCGGGCACGCCGAGCACCGCACCGGCCTCGACGGCCGGGTGGTCGAGCAGCACCCGCTCGACCTCGGCGGGGTACACGTTGGCCCCGCCGCGGAGGATGACCAGGCTCTTGCGGTCGCGGACGTGCAGCAGGCCGTCCTCGTCCAGGAAGCCGATGTCGCCGGTGTGCAGCTCGCCGCCGGCGAGCGCCTGGGCGGTGGCGTCGGGGCGCTGCCAGTACCCGAGCATCGTCCGGTACCGGTCGTCGGCCGGCCCGACGCAGATCTCGCCCGCCTCGCCGGCGGGCAGGGACGCACCGTCGTCCCCGGCGATGCGGACGGCCAGGTGCGGCAGCGGCCGGCCCGACGCCCCGGGGACGTGGTCGTCGCCGGAGCGGCCGTCGATCGCCACCACCGTGGGGGCCTCCGAGAGCCCGTAGGTGGCCAGCACCGGCAGGCCGAACCTGGCCTCGAACGCCGAGCGGATGGCCTCGGGGCAGTCGGCGCCGCCCGTCCACACCTCGTCGAGGCTGGACAGCGCGGACGGGTCGATCTCGTCCGCGTGGGCGAGGCTGTGCAGCAGGGCGGGGGGCCCGTTCCAGGTGGTCACCCGCTCGCGGCGGATCCACTCGGCCACGCCCGCGGCGTCGACGCGGTCCATCACGATCGAGGTGCCGCCGGCCTGCGCCACCAGCAGCGTGGTCAGCACGGCCATGTTGAGGACGGTGAACGGGAAGCAGTCACCCTTGCGCAGCTCGGGCCCGTACCCGCGGGTCGCCACCAGCACCGTGCCGGGCAGCATCAGGTTGTGCTGGCTGTGCACCGCGCCCTTGGGGCGCCCGGTCGTGCCGCTCGTGTAGGCGATCCCTGCCGGAGCGTACGGGTCGACCTCGACCCCCACCGGACCGTCGGGTGCTGCATCGAGGGCCGCCCGCCAGCCGTCGACGGCGAGCGTCGGGACACCGGCGTCGTCGAGCGGCTCGTCGGTGAGCAGCAGCGAGGCGCCGCAGTCGGCGAGCTGCCAGCGCTTCTCGGGCGGTGCCAGGGCCCGGTTGACGCCGACCCAGATCGCCCCGAGGCGCATCGCGCCATGGAAGGCCACGACCACGTCGGCCTCGTTGGGCAGCGACGCCGCGACCCGGTCGCCGGTGCCGACGCCGAGCTCGGCAAGGGCGTGGGCGGCCCGGTCGGCCAGCCGGTCGAGCTCGGCGTAGGTGAGACGGTGCGAGCGGGTGACCAGGGCCTCGCGGTCGGGATCGTCGGCCAGCGCCCGGTCGAGCACCCGGGCGACCGTCTCGGGCGCCCCGTACGCCGAGGGCGCGTCCCGTTGCTCAGGCATCGTCGCGCCGGGCCCGTAGCTCGCGCTTGAGCACCTTGCCCGACGGGTTGCGGGGCAGCGCCTCGACGAAGGTGACGTCCTTGGGGACCTTGTACTTCGCCAGCCGGGCCCGGCAGTGCTCGACGAGCTCGTCGGCCGTCGTGGTCGCCTCCGCCCGCAGGGCGACGAACGCCACGGGGACCTCGCCCCAGCGCTCGTCGGGCCGGCCCACGACCGCCGCTTCGAGCACCGCCTCGTGCTCGTAGAGCACGCGCTCGACCTCGGAGCCGGCGATGTTCTCGCCGCCCGACACGATCATGTCCTTGAGGCGGTCGACGATGTAGAGGTAGCCGTCGTCGTCGCGTACGCCGATGTCGCCCGTGTGGAACCAGCCGCCGGCGAACGCCTTGGCGGTGGCCTCGGGGTCGCGCCAGTACCCCGGGAAGACCTTGGGGCCGCGCAGCACGATCTCGCCGCGCGTTCCGGCGGGCACCGAGCGTCCCTGCTCGTCCCAGATGTCGAGCTCGAGGTGCAGGCAGGGGCGGCCGACGCTGCCGAGCTTGGTGATGGTGCTGTCGCGATCGAGGAACGTGTCGCCGGAGACCGTCTCGGTGAGGCCGTAGGCGTCCGCGAACCACGCCGACGGGAACGTGCCCTGGATCCGCTCGATCAGCGGGATCGGCATCTTCTCGCCGCCGTTGATGATCACCCGCACCGACGACAGGTCGCGCCGCTCGACGCCGGGCAGCGCCATGATGGCGTTGACCATCGCAGGCGCCAGCCACACGGTGGTCACCCGCGAGCGCTCGATCTCGTCGACGACGGCGACTGCGTCGAACATGCGGTGGATGATCGTCGTCGCACCGGCGGCGATCAGCGAGGTGGTCGTCAGGTCGAGCGCGCCGACGTGGTAGAGCGGCCCGCAGGCGAGGCCGAGGTCGGCGCCGGTGAAGCCGAACTCGACGATGTGCGCGAGGTTCTTCCACGCCAGGTTGGCGTGGGTGAGCATGACCCCCTTGGGGTGCCCCGTCGTGCCCGACGTGTACATCAGGCGGTGGACGTCGTCGGCGGCCGTGCGCGCGGGGGCGGGCTCGGCGTCGTCGACGCGGAGGTCGGCGAGGGCCGTCCACCCGCTGGGCGCCGGCGGCGCGACGCACGCCCGCAGGAGCGTGGGCTCCAGGCCCGTCGTCGCGTCGTCGGCGAACCCGACCAGCGCCGCGTCGCACACGAGCGCCCGGGCCTCGGAGTGGTCGAGGATGTAGCGCACCTCGGGGGCCGCGAGCCGCCAGTTGATCGGCATCGCGATGGCGCCGAGGTGGTTGGCGGCGAAGAGGGTCTCGAGGAACTCGGGGCAGTTGTACGAGAGCAGGCCGACGACGTCGCCGCGCCGGACCCCGCGCTCGTGCAGCCCGGCGGCCAGCGCGGCCGCCCGCGCGGCCATCTGCCGGTACGTGACCGACTCGCCCTCGAAGACCGTGATCGCCTTGTCGGGCGCCCGGGTCGCGTGGTGGGCGAGCACGGCGAACCAGTTGACGTCGGCCTGCATCGTCTGTTCGACCTAGCTCGAGTGCAGGTGGGCCATGAAGGTCGCCGACCACTCGGGCAGGTCGGCCGGGATGCTGTAGCCGGGCTCGTCGTTGATCGCCGCCCACTGCTCGGCGACGTCCTCGATCGTGGGGGCCGACCCGGTGTGGACGTAGCCGGGCGCCATGCCGATGAAGATGCGGGCGAAGCGGCCGAAGCCGGCCGCGTAGATCTCGCCGCTCACCGGGCACTCCTCGTGGGCGAGGAGGGCGACCATCGGGGCGACGAGGTCGGGGGACATCTCGGGGCTGGGATCTTCGCCGGCCCGGCCGGCCATGCGCGTCATCGCTCCCGGAGCGATGCAGTTGGCCGTGATGCCGTGAGCGGCGCCGGCGGTGGCCAGGCTGCGGGTGAGCCCTACGACAGCACCCTTGGCCGTGGCGTAGGACGTGTTGTCGGGCAGGCCGAACAGCCCGGCCGACGTGGTGTTCACGATGCGGCCGTAGCCCTGGTCGACCAGGTGGGGCCATGCCGCCCGCACCGTGTTGAACGACCCGCCGACGTGGACGGCGAGGTGCTTGGCCAGGTTGTCCTCGTCGACCTCGGGCATC
>DASTFE010000010.1:0-6574 GCA_035708905.1 Acidimicrobiales bacterium
CAGCGATCGCCAGGTCAACGGCCTCGGTGTCGACACCCGAGGCGACAGCATCGAGGCGCTCTCGGCGACACTGAGCGATCGAGGCGTCGATCCGGTCGCGTGGTACGGCGTGCGGCTCTTCACCGACGGCTGGAGTCCCGACCGTCCAGCCACCGATCCGGAGGACCTCGTCCTCCAGGTCGAGCTGGCCGCCACCCGGCGCGATCCGTACCGACGACTCAGCCGGCTCTTCCACCTCGTGGGCCGTCGGCGCCCGTGACGCAGGTCAGCCGCCCGGATCGGGCAGGCGCTGCTCGTCCGTCAGCGCGCCGGCGAAGAGGTCGCCGTGCTCGTCGACGCGGGCGAGCACAGCCGCCATGTCGAACGACGGCGGGTCGCCCTCGGCTGCGGCCTCGACCTCGTCCCAGCTCACCGGCGTCGACACCGTCGGACGGGGGCGGGCCCGCAGCGAGTAGGGAGCGATGGTCGTCTTGTGGCGGCTGTTCTGGCTCCAGTCCACCAACACCTTGCCCCGGCGCAGGCTGCGCTTCATGTTCGACACCACGTGATCGGGGTGGGCGCGCTCGAGCAGCTGGGCCACCGCCAGGGCGAACGCCGACGCCTCGTCGTGACCGTGGGGCGTGTTCAGCGGGACGTAGACCTGCAGCCCCTTCGACCCCGACGTCTTCGGGTAGCCGGACAGCCCGAACCCGTCGAGCACGTGGCGGATGTCGAGCGCCACGTCGGCGCACTCGACGATCGTCGTCCCGTCGCCGGGGTCGAGGTCGAACACGCACATCGTCGGCGTCTCGATGTCGCCGGCCGCCATCGGGGCGTGGATCTCGAGCGCCGCCATGTTGGCCGCCCACACGAGCGCCGGCGCCGAGTCCAGGCAGCAGTAGTGGATGTCGCCGTTGCGGTCGCCCGGGCCCAGCACGGTGCCCAGCCACTCGGGCCGGTGGCCGGGGCAGCGCTTCTCGAAGAACGAGCCGCCCTCGACCCCGTCCGGGAAGCGGCGCAGGGTCACGCCCCGGCCCGCGAGGTGGGGCACCATCGTCGGGGCGATGCGGGCGTAGTAGTCGATCACCTCAGCCTTCGTTGTGCCGACCTCGGGGTACAGCACCTTGTCGAGGTTCGACAGCGCCAGCCGGCGGCCCTCGACCTCGACGACGGTCTGGGCCACGGGTCAGCCGCCGCTGGCCGGCACGGCGGGCGCGCCCGGCACGGCCGCTACGCCGACTTGCGCTTGGGGGCCGACTTGGCCGCCTTCGACGCCTTGGTGGCCTTCGCCGGCTTGCGGCGCCGGCCGCCGCCTCCGCCGGCACCGGCCTCGGCCTCGTCCTCGGCCTCCTCGTCGGCGCCGTCCCCGGCCACCTTGGCGGTGGGGTGACGGGTGCGGGCGGCCTTGGCCTCGCGGACGCTCGCCTCGAGGGCGGCCATGAGGTCGACGACCTTGTCCTCGGCCGCCGGTGCCGGCGCGGCCACCACCTCTTCGCCGGAGGCCTTGCGGTCGATGAGCTCGAGCACCTGGTTGCGGTGGGTGTCCTCGTAGCGCTCGGGCTCGAAGGGCTCGGTGAGCGACTCGACGAGCTGGCTGGCCATCGTGAGCTCGCGGTCGCTGACGTCGGCCTCGGTCACCTCGTCGCCGTCGACGAGCTCGGCCGGGTCGTTGACCTCGTCGGCGTAGACCATCGTCGACATGACCAGCACCCCGTCCTTGGGCCGCAGCGCCGCCAGGTACTGCTTGGAGCGCATGACGAACCGGGCGATCGCCACCTTGTTCTGCTCCTCCATCGCGCGGGTGAGCAGGGCGTAGGGCTTGCGGGCCGCCTTGTCGGGCGCCACGTAGTAGGCCGAGTCGTAGTAGATGGGGTCGATCTCGTCGAGGTCGACGAACTGCTCGATGTCGATGCTGCGCGTGGCCTCGGGATCGAGCGATGCCAGCTCGTCGTCGCCGACCAGCACGTACTCGCCCGACGAGAGCTGGTAGCCCTTGGCGATCTGCTCGCTGGGCACCTCCTCGCCGTCGGCGGCCGAGACCTTGCGGTACTGGATGCGGGCGCCGGTGCGGGTGTCGATCTGGTTGAAGTGCACGCTCTTGCGCGACACGGCGTTGAACAGCTTGATCGGGATGTTGACCAGCCCGAAGCTGATGGCGCCGCTCCACATGGCACGAGGCATGGTGGCAGTATTCCCCGCGGGAAGCCCGGTTGAAAGGCCCGGGGGCCGATCAGGACGCGGCCCGGCGGGGCAGCCGCCCCACCCCGTGCCACAGCGCCCGGGTCACGATGGTCGCCGCGTCCTCGAGGCTGCACCCTCGGTGCTCGAGCCACTCGGTGGTCGCCGCCTCGAGCATCCCGATCAGACCACGGGCCAGCAGGCGCTCGGCGGGCCCCCCGCCCCACGTGTCGGCGATGCGCTGGCAGCGGTCGCGCCGCGACGCCTGCACCGCAGGGTGCTCGACCGCGCCCGCCGCGGCGAACAGCCGCCACGAGTCCGCGTTCTCGTCGGCCAGCTCGAAGAAGTGGTGGACGACCGTCCACAGCCGCCGCTCGTCGACCGGCACGTCGCCGAGCAGCGCCGACAGCTCGGCGTCGAGGTCGCTCAACGTGTAGAGGTGCACGGCGGCGATCAGCTCGCCCCGGTCGCCGAAGTAGGCGTACACGAGCGAGCGCGACACCCCCGCCGCGTGGGCCACCTCGTCGAACCGCACGGTGGCGGGGTCGCGGCCCCGGAACACCTCCGCCGCCGCCGCCACGATCTGCGCCCGTCGCTCCTCCGGGTCGAGCCGCGCTCGGCGGCCGCCCGGGCCGGTGGTCGGGACGGGCTCCATCGGCTAGGTGACGGGCAGCTCGACGGATTCCTCGGCGCCGTCGGACGGCGGTGCGACGTCGCCCACCAGCGGGAAGTGGCAGGCGACGAACTGCCCCTCGGCCACCTCGCGGACCTGGGGCTCCTCACGGGCGCAGCGTTCCTCGGCCCGGGGGCAGCGGGTGCGGAAGCGGCACCCGCTCGGCGGCGCCAGCGGCGACGGCAGGTCGCCGGGCACCAGCCCGCTCGACTCGGCCTTGACGGAGGGGTCGGGCACCGGGATCGCCGACAGCAGCGCCGCGGAGTAGGGATGGGCCGGGGCCGCGTACAGCCGGTCGGGGTCGGTGAGCTCGCACAGCTTGCCGAGGTACATCACCGCCACGCGGTCGCTCACGTTCTTCACCACCGCGAGATCGTGGGTGATGAACACGAGCGTCAGGCCGTAGCGGTGCTTGAGATCCTCGAGCAGGTTGAGGATCTGGGCCTGCACCGACACGTCGAGCGCGGACACCGGCTCGTCGCAGATCACCAGCCGCGGATCGAGCACCAGCGACCGGGCGATGCAGATGCGCTGGCACTGGCCACCCGAGAACTCGTGGGGCCGCTTGTCGCGCGACACCGCCGGGTCGAGGCCGACGGTCTCGAGGGCCTCGTCGACCTTGGCCCGCCGCTCGTCCTCGGTGCCCTTGTTCCAGATCTTGAGCGGCGCACCGACGATGTCGGCCACGCGGCGCCGCGGGTTCAGCGAGCTGATCGGGTCCTGGAAGACGATCTGGATGCGGGGGCGCAGCTCGCGCAGGCGCTCGCCCCGCTGGGCGGTGAGGTCGCGGCCCTCGAACAGCACGGTGCCCGAGGTGGGCGCCGGGAGCTGCATGACCGCCCGGGCGGCCGTCGACTTGCCGCATCCGCTCTCGCCGACCAGCCCCAGCGTCTCGCCCTCGGCGACGTCGAAGCTGACGCCGGCCACGGCCGACACCTTCTGGCCGCCCGCGGTGGGGAAGTCGACCACCAGGTCCTCGGCCCGCAGCAGCACGTCGTCGACCGGCCGCAGGTGGGCTGTCCCCGTCCCGGCCACTACTCCCCCTCTGCGATGGTGGCGTCGACGGGGGCGTCGCCGGCCACGCCGACGGGCACCTCGCCGACGAGGTCGGTCTCGAGATCGGGCCGCACGTCGCCGGTGACCGCCGCCTCGGCCTGGGGCAGGTGGGCGGCCAGGTTGCGTTCGAGCGCCTCGCGCCCGGCGTCGGTGCCGACCGGGTACCAGCACCGGTACCAGTGCCCGGGCGTGTCGGCCTCGACGAGCGGCGGCTGCTCGGTGCGGCAGCGGGCCTGCACGTAGGGGCACCGGGGCGCGAACCGGCAACCCTGGGGCGGGTCGATCAGGTCGGGCGGGCGCCCGCCGATGACCGACAGCCGGGTGTGGCTGGGGTTCTCGAGCCGGGGCACCGACCGCAGCAGCGCCTCGGTGTAGGGCATGCGCACCTCGGAGAACAGCGTGGCGGTGGGCGCCTGCTCGACGATCTGCCCGGCGTACATGACGGCGATGTCGTGGGTGCGCCCGGCGACGACGCCGAGGTCGTGGCTCACCAGCACCACCGCCATCTGCCGCTCGCGCTGCTGCTCCTGGAGCAGGTCGAGGATCTGGGCCTGCACGGTCACGTCGAGGGCCGTCGTGGGCTCGTCGGCGAACACGAGCTGAGGCCCGCAGGCCAGCGCCACCGCGATCACGACCCGCTGGCGCATGCCGCCCGACAGCTCGTGGGGGTACTGCCGCAGCCGGCGCTCGGGCTCGGGGATGTGCACCGACCGCAACAGCGCCAGGGCGGTCTCGCGAGCCTGTTCGCGGCTCATGTCGGTGTGGACCTCGAGCGACTCGATGATCTGCCGGCCGATGCGCATCACCGGGTTGAGCGAGGTCATCGGATCCTGGAACACCATCGACATCTGGGTGCCCCAGTAGGCCCGCATCGCCTCGTCGCCCAGCCCGTCGATGCGCTCGCCGGCGAAGGTGACCTCGCCGCGGCGCACGGCGTTGCTGGGCAGCAGGCCCATGACCGACCGCGACAGCACCGACTTGCCGCAACCCGACTCGCCGACGAGACCGAGCGTGCGCCCCCGGTCGAGCGTGAACGACACGCCGTCGACCGCCCGCACCACGCCCCGAGGCGTGCGGAAGTGGGTGCGCAGGTCGTCGACCTCCAGCAGGCGTCCGGTCGGGACGTGGAAGTCGTCGGCGCTGGTGTGAACGTGGCGGCGGCTCCTGATCACAGCGCGCTCTCCCGCACGTCGAACCGGGCGCGCACGACGTCGCCCAGGTAGTTGAGGGCCAGGACGGTGAGGAAGATCACGATGGTCGGGATCATCACGATGTGGGGCGCCCGCCGCAGGTCGGCACGGCCCTCGGCCAGGATGTTGCCCCACGAGGGCGTGGGGAGCTGCACGCCGACGCCCAGCACGCTGAGGCCGCCCTCGGCCACGATCACCACCGCGACGCCGAGCAGGGCGATCGAGAACATGG
This sequence comes from Acidimicrobiales bacterium, assembly GCA_035708905.1. Lineage (GTDB taxonomy): Bacteria > Actinomycetota > Acidimicrobiia > Acidimicrobiales > VFJN01 > ZC4RG19. Next base: position 5,309 of record DASTFE010000010.1, read on the forward strand.
CCGGCAGCACGTTGGGCAGCACCTCGCCGAACATGATGGAGCGGTCCTTGGCCCCGAGCGCCCGGGCGGCCGTCACGAACTCGCGCTGGGCCCAGGCCAGGGTGTTGGCCCGGGTGATGCGGCCCAGCAGCGGGACCGACACCACCCCCAGGGCGAGTATGAGCACCACCATGCGGCGCGTGGCGCTGGTGCCCTCGCCGCTGGCGAACACCGTCACCAGCGTGACCGCCAGGATGAGCGCGGGGAACGACAGCAGCACGTCGAACGCCACGGTCAGCACCGTGTCGGCGCGCCCGCGGAAGTAGCCGGCGACCAGCCCGAGCAGGCCACCGACGAGCAGGCCCAGCAGCACCGAGGAGACGCCGAGCAGCAGCGAGGCCCGGCCGCCCCACACGATGCGGCTGAGGATGTCGCGGCCGAGCGCGTCGCCGCCGAGCAGGTGGCCGTCGGTGCCCGGAGGCTGGCTGACGATCGAAGGGAAGTTCTGGGTCGGGGAATCGAGGGGCAGCACCGGCGCCAGCAGCGCGGCGAGGGTGACGAACACCAGCCAGCCGATGGCGAGCACGCCGCCCACACCCAGGCGGCGCTGCCGCTGGGCCCGGGAGACGGGCTCGATCTCGGCGCCCTCGGCATCGGAGGGTGCGAGCGTGCCCGTCGCGGCCGACGGCATGAGCGACTGGCCGGCGGTGCCGATATGACCGTCAGGAGCGGGCATGGCGGATCCTCGGGTCAAGGACGCTGTAGAGGATGTCGACGGCGACGTTGAGCAGCACGTAGGCGACGGCGATGATCGCGACGAGGCTCTGCAGGGCGATGTACTGGCGGGCCTGGATGGCCTCGAACAGCAGCGTGCCGACCCCCGGCAGCGAGAAGATCACCTCGATGATCACGGCGTTGCCGATGAGGGTGCCCACGTTGAGGCCCGCCACGGTGAGCAGCGTCAGGCTGGACGGGCGCAGCGCGTGGCGCCACAGCACCCGGCGGGGCGACACCCCCTTGGACTTGGCCATGGTGATGAAGTCCTCCTGCAGCGTGGCGATCATGTCGCTGCGCAGCAGGCGCATGTACACCGCGACCTGGCCGACGGCCAGGCTGATCGCGGGCAGGGCCATGCGCCGGAGATGCTCGGCCAGGTCCTCGCTGGGTTTCACGTAACCGCTCACGGGCAGCCACCCCAGCTCGACGCCCACGTAGTAGGCGAGCACGAGGGCCAGCGCGAACGAGGGGATGGCCAGCATGCCGAAGGCGGTGGCGTTGGCCGTGCGG
>DASTFE010000011.1:0-2445 GCA_035708905.1 Acidimicrobiales bacterium
GTCGCGTCCCGCCCCAGCCACGTCAACGTCGACCAGATGATCGTGCTCGCCCGCGACCAGGCCGGCGCCCGCCAGGTCCATCGCCACCCGACCTGACCCGTGGTCTCCTCCGCGGCGGCCCGAGGCAATAGAGCCGCGGCCCTATTGCGGGTGGGGCGTGTTGAACCGGCCCGGTGGTTTCCGGGCGCGCGGGACTCAGGTGAGGGAGTTGAGGACGGTGATGGCTCGGCCGGTGCGGTCGAGGGCGGCTGGTGGGCGCCGGTGGTGTCGCAGGGCACCCCAGCGCTTCAGCCCGGCGATGGAGTGCTCGACGCGGATGCGGGCCTGGGCGAGGGCGTGGTTGTAGAGCCGGGAGTCGCGGTCCAGGTGCGGGCGGCCGCGTGGGCGCCGGACCGGTGTGTACACGTCGCCGGTGGTCCAGTTGCCGAGCCCTTGGTAGCCCAGGTCGCCGAGCACGGTGATCCCGGCGAGGGCGAGCACGCCCAACAGCGCGCCCGCCCGCAAGGCGGCGATCTCCTGGGTGCGGCCTTCACCGGTGGGGTTGGCTTCGAACCACACCGCGTTCCCGTCCGGGTCGGCCAGCACCGTCGCCTTGATGGCGTGGCGCTTGCTCTTGCCCGACCACGCCGGCTTCTGGGCCTCCCAGCTGCCCGGACGAGGCCGAGGGACATCGGTGCCGTCCACGATCACGTAACTGTCATCGGGTTGCACCCGGAGATAGTCGGCCAGATCCCTCAGCGTGCGCACCGGCTCGTCCGCCCCCGGCGGCACGACCCCATGGGCCACCAGCAGGCGCTCCAGCTCATCCCGCCACCGGCGCACCGACCGCTCATGGACCCCGAACAACCCGGCGGTCGCCCGCACCGAGGTGCCCTGCCGCAGATGGGTGAGCCCGACCAGCAACCGCACCGCGAACACCGTGGGCTTGCGGCCAGCCCCCGGAGCACGCTGCCGGCCGGCGCGATCCTCGCGGGCGCACTTGTCCGCCTCGGCCAGCGGCGCCAGCCGCACCAGCAGATCCCCGAACTCCTCCGGGCTCGTGCCGCACAACGACCTCGACGGCTTGATCTTCACCCAGTGACCATCGCGCATAGCGCAACGAAACCGCGTGACCCCCACCAAGTGGCGGACCTATTCCGCCGCAGATCTAATGGCCGTCGGCCCCCGACCGCTATCGCCTCGGGGGTTGCCGGACGACCGCCATTGCCTCGCGACCCACGGCAGGCCGGCGGCGCCACCGCCACCCGCCGGGCCCCGTCCGACCGGCCGCCGGAGGGCACCGGAACCGCACGGGTGGACGCAGAGCCGCCCCACTAGCCTGCCCGGGTCTATGCAGGCGGCCCCGGCACCTGACCACGAGCTCACCGATGGCTGGCGGGCAGCGGCCGCCGACGACCGGCTGCGGCGCTCGTACACCGAGCGCGACTTCGACGACGCCGCCTGGCACGCCGTCGCGGTGCCCGGCCACTGGCGCTCGACACCGGCCTTCGCGGAGAGCGACGGGCCGCTGCTGTACCGCCGCCGGTTCGCCGCCGCCGCGCCGGCCGCCGGGCGCCGGGCCTGGCTGACGTTCGACGGACTCTTCTACCAGGGCGACGTGTGGCTCGACGGCGGCTACCTGGGCGACACCGAGGGCTACTTCTTCCCCCACACGTTCGAGGTGACCGAGTCGCTCCGGGCCGGGGCCGAGCACGCCCTCGCCGTCGAGGTCACCTGCACCCCGCAGCACGGTTCGCCGGCCAAGCGCAACATCACCGGCGTCTTCCAGCACTGGGACTGCCTCGACCCGCAGTGGAACCCGGGCGGCATCTGGCGGCCGGTGCGGCTGACCGAGACCGGCCCGGTTCGGATCGCGGCGCTGCGGGTGATCTGCGCCGAGGCGAGCGCCACCCGGGCGGTGCTGGCCCTGCGCGCCGTGCTCGCCAGCGACGGCGCCCGGCGCGTGCGGTTGCGCACCGAGGTGGGCGAGGTCGACCACGAGGCCGAGCAGCCGTTGGCGGCGGGCGCCAACGAGGTCGGCTGGACCGTCACGATCGAGCGGCCGGCGCTGTGGTGGCCACGCGCCCTCGGCGATGCCGTGCTCCACGACGTACGGGTCACGGTCGCGCTCACCGGCGACGGCGGGCCGGCTAGTGACGGCCCGAATGCGTCGGCCGGCGACGGGAGCGGCGCGGCCCGCCGGGACGAGTCCGGCGCGGTCAGCGACGAGCGGCGCCTGCGCACCGGGCTGCGGGCGGTGCGGCTGCGGCGCTGGATCGCCTCGGTCAACGGTGAGCGGCTGTTCCTCAAGGGTGCCAACCTCGGGCCGACCCGCATGGCGCTGGCCGAGGCCGCCCCCGCCGACCTGCGGCGCGACGTCGACCTGGCCCAGGACGCGGGGCTCGACATGCTGCGGCTGCACGCCCACGTCACCCGGCCCGAGCTGTACGACGCCGCCGACGAGCG
>DASTFE010000012.1:0-15970 GCA_035708905.1 Acidimicrobiales bacterium
GGCTCGCCGTGCTGGTGGTCGTGGCGCTCGTGGCCGCCGGCCTGACCTTCTTCCTGACCAGGGACGACGGTGGCGACGACGAGGTGGTGCTCGAGCCCATCGGCATGGTCCAGGAGGACGACTTCGCCGGCAACCTCGACGTGGGCGAAGCGGCGGGCGCTGTGTTCGCCGACCTGCAGCCCGACGAGAACGTGCCCGACGCCCGGGTCGAGCAGGTCGACACCGGGCTGGCGGGGCGGGTCGTGGACGGCGCCGAGCCCGCCGTCTACGGCGGCAGCCGCGACACCCGGGTCTGCGACCTCGCCGGCCTGACCGCGTTCCTGACCGACCCGGACAACGCGGACAAGGCCGCGGCCTGGGCGGCGGTGCAGGGCATCGACGTCGACGAGATCGAGAGCTACGTCGGCGGCCTCACCGCCGTGCGGTTGCGGTGGGACACCCGGGTCACCAACCACGGGTTCCGCGACGGCGAGGCCAACGCCTTCCAGTCGCTGCTGCAGGCCGGCACCGCCGTGCTGGTCGACGACACCGGCGTGCCCCGGGTGAAGTGCAACTGCGGCAACCCGCTGGCCGAGCCGGCCGACCTGGGCGGCACCAGCACCTCGGCGGCGCTGGCGGTCGATGACATGGCCCAGAACCCCGACGACGCCTGGGAGCGCCTCGACCCCGCGCAGGCGGTCAAGGTCCTGCCGGGCACGACGCTCACCGCTATCACGCTGGTCGACGTCGATACCGGGGGGCTCATCGAGCGCCCCGTCGGCTCGGACGGCGCCAGCGAGCCCGACGTCGGCACCGGCGACGTGCAGGTCACGCTCGCGTGGTCGTCCGACGCCGACCTCGACCTGTCGGTGACCGAGCCCGACGGCACCGAGATCAGCTACCTCAGCCCGGGCCCCACGAGTACCGGTGGCCAGCTCGACGTCGACTCGAACGTCGGCTGCGGCGACAGCGGCAGCGGCGTCGAGAACGTCTTCTGGAACAGCGGCGACGCGCCGTCGGGCGACTTCACGGTCGACGTGACCGGCTTCCGGTTGACCCGCGACGACGGCAGCGACTGTGGCAGCGGCGAGTTCTCCCTCGAGATCACGGTGGCCGGCGAGACGCGCACCGAGACGGGCGCGGTGGGCCAGGACGACGTCGCGTCGTACGAGTTCGCGGTGCCCTGACGCCGAACCGGCCGATCGCCGGGGCGCGTCAGCGCGCCTCGGCGAGCAGGTCGGCGATGCGCCCGCAACCCTCGCCGAGGTCGTCGTCGCCCAGCGCGAACGACATGCGGGCGTACCCCGGCGCGCCGAACGCCTCGCCGGGCACGAGCGCCACCTTGGCCTGGTCGAGCAGCACCCCGCAGAGCTCGACGGTGGTGGCCGGCGTCACCCCTCGGACGGTGCGGCCGAGGAACGCCGACAGGTTGGGGAACGCGTAGAACGCCCCCTGCGGCTCGAGGATCTGCACGCCGGGGATGCCCGACAGCAGCCGGTGCATGGTGCGGCCCCGCCGCTCGAACGCGGCCCGCATCTCGGCCACCGCGGACAGGTCGCCGCTCACGGCCGCCAGCGCCGCGGCCTGGGACACGTTGGCGACGTTGGAGGTGGCGTGCGACTGCAGGTTGGTGGCGGCCTTGACCACGTCCGCGGGGCCGACCATCCAGCCCACCCGCCAACCGGTCATGGCATAGGTCTTGGCCACCCCGTTGAGCACGACGCACCGGTCGGCCAGATCGGGCACCAGGGCGGGCATCGAGGTGAACTCGTGGTCGCCGTAGGTGAGGTGCTCGTAGATCTCGTCGGTGACGACCCAGACGCCCCGCTCGGCCGCCCAGCGGCCGATGGCCTCGACCTCGGCGCGTGGGTAGACGGCGCCCGTGGGGTTGGACGGCGACACGAACAGCAGCACCTTGGTGCGCTCGGTCACCGCCGCGTCCAACTGGTCGACCGTGACCCGGAACCCGGTGCCCTCGTCGGTGGGCAGCACCACCGGCACGCCGCCGGCCAGCCGGATGGGCTCGGGGTAGGTGGTCCAGTAGGGGGTGGGCAGCAGCACCTCGTCGCCGGGATCGAGCAGGGCGGCGAAGGTGTTGTAGACAGCGTGCTTGCCGCCGTTGGTCACCAGCACCTGCGAGGCCGCCACGTCGTAGCCCGAGTCGCGCTTGGTCTTGAGGGCGATGGCCTCGCGCAGCTCGGGTAGGCCGGCGGCCGGCGTGTACTTGTGGAAGCGGGGGACGCGGCAGGCAGCGACGGCGGCCTCGACGATGTGCGACGGGGTCGGGAAGTCGGGCTCGCCGGCGCCGAAGCCGATCACCGGCTCGCCGGCGGCCTTCAGCGCCTTGGCCTTGGCGTCGACCGCCAGGGTGGCGGATTCGCTGATGGCGGCGACCCTGGCGGAGATGCGGCTCGTGGAGGGCAACGGGCTGGCTCCTTGTCTCGACGGCCGCGATAGTGGCACGCGTGAGCGCGCCGACCGTAGCGATAACGATCCCCGACGACCTGCTCCCTGCCGACGGGCGGTTCTGCTCGGGGCCGTCCAAGGTGCGACCCGAGGCGCTGAACGCCCTGGCCGACACCGGCCGCAGCTACCTCGGCACCAGCCATCGGCAGGCGACGGTGCGGTTCATGGTGGCGTCGCTGCGCAACGGCATCGCCGAGCTGCTGTCGCTGCCCGACGGGTACGAGGTGGCGCTCGGCAACGGCGGCACCACCGCGTTCTGGGATGCCGCCACGTTCCACCTGATCGAGCACCGCAGCCAGCACCTCAGCTTCGGCGAGTTCTCGGCCAAGTTCGCCGCCTGCGCCACGGCCGCCCCGCACCTCGACGCCCCCGAGGTCATCGAGTCGGCGCCCGGCACGCTGCCCGAGGCCAAGGCCACCCCCGACGTCGACGCCTACTGCCTGACCCACAACGAGACCTCGACGGGCGTGGCCGCCGAGCTGCGGCGCCCCGAGGGCGCCGAGGGACTGGTGCTGGTCGACGCCACCTCGGGCGCCGGTGGCCTGCGCTACGACCCGGCCCAGGTCGACGCCTACTACTTCGCCCCGCAGAAGGGGCTGGCCTCCGACGGCGGGCTGTGGCTGGCTGCGCTGTCGCCGGCGGCGGTCGAGCGCATCGAGCGCCTCGCCGCCTCCGACCGCTGGTGCCCGGCGTTCCTCGACCTGGGCATCGCGCTCGACAACAGCCGCAAGGATCAGACCTACAACACCCCCGCGCTGGCCACCATCCACCTGGCGGTGCAGCAGATCGAGTGGATCCTGCACAACGGCGGTCTGCCCTTCGCCGCCGGCCGCTGCGACCGGTCGGCCGGGATCCTCTACGGCTGGGCCGAGGCCAGCGACTACGCCACACCCTTCGTGACCGACCCCGCGATCCGCAGCCACGTGGTGGGCACGATCGACCTCGACCCCGCCATCGACGCGCCGACGGTCAGCAAGGTGCTGCGCGACAACTTCGTGCTCGACACCGAGAGCTACCGCAAGCTGGGCCGCAACCAGCTCCGCATCGCCCTGTACCCGGCCATCGACCCCGACGACGTCGAGGCGCTGACCCGCTGCATCGACTACGTGGTCGAGCACCTGCAGCCCTGACGACCACCGCTCGGGCCCGCCCCCCGAGCCGACCACCCGCCGGGCCCCCACCGCGTTCTCGCCGCGGCAGGAACGCGAGGTCAGTCGCCGGGGCCGGCGTCGATGCGGGCCCGCAGGTCGGCCACCCAGTCGCCGGTGGGCCACACGCCGTCGACCAGCCACGTCGCGCCGACCGCCGCGTAGTCGGCGGCGGCGACGCCGGGCGCCCAGTTGGCCACGACGTCCCAGCCGTCGGGGCGCTCGACGCCGGCGAGGTACTCGTCGAGCTGGTCGGGCGTCAGCAGGTCGCGGCGGCCGATCGGCACGATGCCGTCGAAGCGGAGCGCCCGGGCGAGCGGGCGCCGGTGGGGTGCCACCCCCGCCACCCAGATCGGCGGGCGGGGCGCCTGCACGGGGCGCGGGCGAAGCTCGGCGTCGACGTGGAAGCGGGGACCGCGGTGCGCGACGGGCCCGCGCAGCAGGCCGTCGAGCACGGCCAGGCCCTCGTCGAGCAGCACCGCCCGCTCGCGCGGGTCGGCGGGATCGCCGAAGGCGGCGAAGTCGGCGTCGGCCGGCTCGCCGAGGCCCACGCCCAGCGTGGCCCGACCGGCGCTGAGGTGGTCGAGCGTGACCAGGTGGCGGGCCACGACCCACGGCCGTCGCCGCGCCAGCGGCGTGACGAGGGTGCCCAGCCGCACCCGGCTGGTGGCCTGGGCCATGGCGCCGAGCAGCACCCACGGGTCGTGGACGTCGGGGCGCGTCTTGGCGTCGAGGACCATGTGGTCCCAGAGGAACACGCCGTCCCACCCGGCCTGCTCGGCCTCGACGGCGAGGGCCACCAGGGTGGCGGCGTCGGTGAACGGCGGGAGGCTGACGGCGGTGCGCACCACCGCACCGTACGACGAGGGTGTGACGATTTGGCCGCCGAGGGGCCGGCCGGGGCGCCGGAAAATCGACCGGGGCGCCGGGCCGGGTCGTGCCAGGCTGTGCGCCGGCGGAGAGCGAGGAGAACGGCGGATGGGGATGGGGCGTTCCACCCGAGGCCTGGCCGGCGCGTGCGCGGCGGGATCGCTGCTGCTGCTCGGCTGCAGCCAGCGGGCGACGGACGTCCGCACCGAGGTCCCACTCGAGTTCGCGGCCACGACCAGCTACCTGATCGACGCGGCCGACAACTCGGCCGGGCAGCCCTACCGCTTCTCGGTGACGACCGAGGTCAGCGCCGGCGACGGGCAGAGCGAGCACGTGGCGAGCGCGACCGGCGCGTTCGACGGCGAGCTGACGCAGGTGCGTGTCGACCTCGGCACGATGGTCGACACGTCCGCCCGCCCGCTGCCGCCCGGCGTCGACCGCGACGACCTGTTCGTCGAGGCCGTCGCCGGTCCCGACACGGTGTACGCGCGGGCACCGGTGCTCCGTCTGGCCCTCGCCGAGGGGCCACCGCCCGGCACCCCGCCGGCCGCCGTCGAGCTCGTCCAGGCCCTGGCCGAGGGCTGGGTGTCGGTCGACCTCGCCGCGCTCGACGACGCCGAGCCCGGCGGGCGGCCGGCGCCCTCGCCGGCGATCGCACGGACCCGACCGTGTACCTCGACCTGATCCACGCGACCGACGCGGTCGAGGAGCTGGCCCCGGACGAGATCGACGGCGTGCCCGTCCGGGGGCTGGCGGGCGACGTCCCCTTGTACGACCTGCTGGCGCTCCACGGCGGCGCGCCGGCCGGCGGGCCGGGTGGCGAGCCGGGGCCCCTGGCGGACGTCACGGTGCCCATCGAGGTGTGGGTCGACGGCGACGGGCTGATACGGCGCGTCCGCATCACCACCGACACCGGCGAGATCACGGCGGCACTGGTGGACGCGGGCGCGCTTCCCGCCGACGCGGTCGGCACGGGCGGTGTCGTGATCACCGACACGCTGGACCTGCGGGATCACGGCGACGACACCATCGACGTGGAGGTGCCGTCGGGTGCCGTCGACATGACCGACGCCTTCCGCGAGGTGCTGCTGTCGGTCGACCAGGTGCCCGCCGGGCTCGACGGCGTCGAAGGCGACCTGGCGGCGCTCGAGCGCATGTACGGCGAGCTCGACGGCATGTACGCGGAGCTGGACGGCATGTACGCCGAGATGGACGCCGGCCTCGCCGAGCTGGACGACATGTACGCCGAGCTCGACGACACGGGCGAGCCGCCGTACCCGGACCTCGACACGGACCTGGCCGAGCTCGAGCGGGAGCTGGCCGAGCTGGAAGAGGCCTACGACGAGCTCGGGCCGCTGCCCGAGGTGCCCGAGATGCCGGAGCTGCCGCCGATCCCCGAGATGCCCGAGATGCCCGAGATCCCCGAGATCCCCGACGACCCCACCGTCCCCGGGGGCTGACCCCCGCTCAGATCCAGTTCAGGTCGGCGGCGTCGGGGTCGTCGACCACCTCGCCGCAGGTCGGGCAGAACCAGCGGGCGTCGAGCGCTGTGCCGCAGCGCGCGTGGGTGAGCGCTCCGCCGTCGTCGCGCCCGGGACCGCCCGGGCGGTGCGTGGCACCCCAGTGGGCGAGCATCCGCACGGCACCGGCCAGGTCGGCCCCGGCCGCGGTCAGCCGGTAGGTGTGGCGCACGGGGCGCCGGGAGTACGGCTCGCCCACGACCAGGCCGTCGCTCTCCAGCCGGGTCAGGCGCTGCGAGAGGATGTTGGGCGCGATGCCGTCGAGCAGCGCCTGCAGGTCGCCGAAGCGGCGCGGCCCGGCCAGCAGGGCGCCGATCACCTGCAGCGACCAGCGGTCGCCGATGCGCTCGGCGGCCTCGGCCAGCGCATCGGCCGCCGGCGGGCGGGCCGGCGCGGGCGAGGCCGGCGAGGCCAGCGGGGCGGGCGGGGCGGGTGGAGCGGCGCCGGGTCGGGGCCGAGCCGGTGTGGTCATCGCAACCCGACGCTACAGTGCGGGCCGGAGACTTGCAGATTGCTAGTGACTAGCCAGTCGAGGCCGGATTCCCGGCCGACCGGAGGAGGAGCGGTCATGACGACGACCGACGAACAGCAGACCACCGTCCAGCGCGTCGCCGAGCGCGCCGCCCCCGCCGTCGTCCGCATCGGCCGCCACGGCGGGCGCGGCTGCGGCGTGGTGGTGGGTGACGGGCTGGTGCTGACCAACGCCCACAACCTGCGCGACCGCACGACGCAGGTCACCTTCGCCGACGGGCGGGCGGTGCAGGGCCGGGCCACAGGCGTCGACCCCGACGACGATCTCGTCGTGCTGGCCGTCGACACCGGCGACGCGCCGGCCCTGCCGTGGGCCGACGACACCGCCGGCCTGGGCGCCACCGTCTTCGCCGTGGCGGCGCTCGCCGACGGTCACCGTGTCACCGTCGGCACGGTGTCCGCCGTCGACCGCTCGTTCCGCGGGCCCCGGGGCCGCCTGGTGACCGGGGGGATCGAGCACACAGCGCCGCTGGCTCGCGGCAGCTCCGGCGGCCCGATCGTCGACGCCGAGGGCCGCCTCGTGGGCGTGACCACCCTGCGCCTGGGCGACGGGTTCTCCATCGCCCAGCCGGCCGGTGCCGCGCTGCGCCAGCGGGTCGACGCGCTGGCCACCGGCGACGCACCGCGGCGCCGGCTGCTCGGCATCGGCGCCGCGCCTCCGCACGTGGCGCGCCGCATGCGCCGGGCGGTGGGCCTGCCCGACCGGGCGGGTGTGCTCGTCCGGGCCGTCGAGCCCGACAGCCCGGCGGCGCGGGCCGGGCTGCGCGAGGGCGACCTGGTCACCGCCGCCGGGGGTGCCGAGATCGCCGACACCGACGCCCTGACCGCCGCGCTCGACGCCGTGCCCGACGGCGGGACGTTGGCGCTGCACGTGGTGCGCGGCGTCGACGAGGTGGACGTGGTGGTGCGGTTCGAGCCCGCGCCGGCCGACGCCGGCGGTCCCGCCGATGTCGGTGACGCCTGAGTCCGGCCCGCGGCCGCGCGCCGGGCGCGAGCGCGACGGCACCACCCTCGACGCCGGCGCGCCTCGGGACCACAGCGGCCACGACGAGCACGACCGCGACGGCACCACCTTCGACGCCGGCGCGCCTCGGGACCACAGCGGCCACGACGAGCACGACCGCGACGGCGCCGCCCTCGACGCCTACTCGCAGGCGGTGGTGACCGTGGCCGAGCGCCTGCTGCCCTCGGTCGCCAGCGTGCGCCACGGCCGGGGCAGCGGCTCGGCGGTGGTGCTGTCGGGCGACGGGCTGCTGGTCACGTCGGCGCACGTCCTCGCCGGCGGCCGAGTGGGTAGCGCCGTCTTCCACGACGGCGCCGAGCTGCCCTACGAGGTGGTGGGCACCGACCGCCTGTCCGATCTCGCGGTGGTGCGGGTGCCCACCCGCGACCTGCCGGCGGCCGAGCTGGGCGACGCCGCCCGCCTGCGGGTGGGCCAGCTCGTGATCGCCGTGGGCAGCCCCCTCGGCTTCGCGGGGTCGGTGTCGGCGGGGGTCGTGTCGGCCCTCGGCCGGTCGCTGCCCACCGTCGACGGGCGCCGGGCCCGGGTGGTCGAGGGCGTCATCCAGACCGACGCGGCGTTGCACCCCGGCAACAGCGGCGGCGCGCTGGCGACGAGCGACGCCAGGGTGGTCGGCATCAACACGGCCGTGGTCAGCCCGGGCATCGGGCAGGGACTCGGCCTGGCCGTTCCGCTCGACGCCACCACCATGGGCTACATCGGTGCGCTGATCGCCCGCGGCCGCGTCGACCGGGCCGAGCTCGGGCTCTCCGGCGGGGCCAGGGCCCTGCCGCCCCGGGTGGCCGACCGGCTCGGGCGCCACCGCGGCGTCGAGGTCACCGGCGTCGTCACCGGCGGCCCGGCGGCCCGCGCCGGCATCCGGCCCGAGGACATCGTCGTCGCCCTCGACGGGCACCCCGTCGAGGCGATCGGCGACATGCAGCGGCTGCTCACCGGCGACCGCGCCGGCCGCTCCGTCGAGGCGCAGGTGGTGCGGGGCGGCGACGTGCTCGACCTGGCGGTGCTGCCCCGGGCGCTGTGACCGGCCCGGCCCGGCGCACGACCGCGGGGCGCCGGCCCCGGCGTGTGCGAGGCTGGCACCCGTCGAGCAACCGCTGGAGAGGGCGATGAGCGCTGACTGGCCACGACCCGTCGTGCACTGGGAGATCGAGGCGCGGGACCCCGAGCGCCAGCGGGCCTTCTACCGCGACCTGTTCAACTGGGAGGTCGGGGACGGGCCGATCATGGGCATCCCCGCCGGGCTGGGCGGCCCCGAGCCCGGGCCGGCGGGCCACATCCGCCAGGGTGACGCGCCGGGCGTGCGGCTGTACGTGCAGGTGCGCGACATCCGCGCCGCGCTGTCCGAGCCGTTCGACGTGCCCGGCGGCCCGACGATCGCCCCGATCGTCGATCCCGAGGGCAACCCGCTCGTCCTGGTGCAGCAGTAGCCGCCGTCAGCCGAGGTCGCTGTAGCGGCGGACGTCGAGGGTGCTGCGGTCGACGAACGACATCAGCTCCTGCGCGAGCGGGTCGCCGTCCCACCGGGCCGCGCACCGGTCGGCGTCCTCGGCGCTGCGCCACAGGTCGATGACGATCCACTCGCCGGCGCGGTCGCCCTCGCCCCGTGCCGTGGTGCGGCGGAGCAGGCCCGGCTGCTGGTAGGCGAAGTCGGTCTGGAGGCGCTTGTCGACGGCGAGGAACGCGGCCTCGTCCGCCCCGCCCGCCAGCCGGAACGTCATCGTCTCGATCACAGCCATGGGCCCAGCATCGCGGACGGCGGCCGTCACCGGCGATCGGCATCGATCCCGCCCTCGGCGCCGGCCCCGCCGCCCGCCTCTGCGCCGGTGTCGGCGTCGACGGGCAGGAACGGGTACCGCCGGGTGCGGAGCAGGTCGCGCACCGCCTCGCCGACGGCCCCCGGGGCTGCATAGGCCGGGTGGCTGCGCATGAGCTCGGCCGCCGAGCGCAGCTCGCCGAGGTCCGCGCTCGCCGCCGCGACCTCGGGCGCCACGGGGTGGCGAGCGAAGCGCAGGTGGTCGAGCCGCAGCCGCCCGGTCGCGAGCGAGCGGTCGATCCGGCGGGCGCACCGGCACGTGGCGGTGGGGTCGATGACGCCGCAGCGACCGGCGGTGAACGAGCGCACCGCGGCACGCGCCCGCTGGAGCCGCTTGCGGTAGGCGGCGTCGCTGACGCCGGCGATCCACGACGCCTCCTTGCTGGGCAGCCGGACGATGTCGCCGAGCACGTACGCGAGCCGTTCACCCGGGTCGAGGCACTGGAGCATCGCCTGCGTGCAGCTCAGCCGTACCTCCTCGGCCAGCAGCTCGGCGTCGGGACCGGTGTGCTCGGGGGAGGTCGCGGTGCGGTCGAGCTCGTCGCCCATCGCGTCGAACGACAGCTCGGCCGCCGCCCGGGAGCGGCGCCGGTTCAGCAGGTGGTTGGCCGCGACGCGGTAGGCCCAGGTGGTGAGGGCCGCCTCGCCCCGCCACGACGCCAGCCGGGTGATGATGCGGATCAGGATCTCCTGGGTGGCGTCCTCGGCGTCCTCGGGCCGCCACGCCATCCGCAGGGCCAGGCGGTAGACGGGGTCGCGCACGATCCCGACCACCTGTTCGAGCGCGGCGCGGTCGCCGTCCAGGGCCCGGTCGACCAGGGCGCGCTCGCCGCCGGCGGCGACCCGCCCAGCGGGCGGGGCGTCAGGCACGGCGCGCGCTCCGGGGCTCGGCCAGCCGGTGGCGGGCCAGCCACGCCACCACCGCCTCCGCGATGGCGGCCGGCTGGTCCTCGGGCGCGACGTGCGCGGCGGGGCCGCAGCCCTCGACCTCGAGGGCCGCGATGTTGGCCTCGCACCAGGCGACCAAGTCGGGGCTCATCATCAGCGTCTCCGGCGGACCGTCGAAGGTCAGCAGCAGCTTGGGGACATCTTCGCTGGTGGCGAGCCAGGCGTCGTACTCCTCGATGCGGCCGACCACGCCGGCGGGCTCGCCCTCGATCGGCATGGCACGGGGCCACGCCAGCAGCGGACGCCGGCTCTCACGGGTCGGGTAGTAGCTGCGGTACACCGCCAGGTCCTCGTCGCGCAGCCCGCTCAGGACGGTCGCCCGCAGCGCCTGCTCGATGAAGAAGTTCTCGTCGAGCACCTTGGCCTCGCCCGACCCGGCGGCCCGCAGGGCCTCGTAGCGCGGCCGGGCGGGCCCCGGGAAGTCGTCCCAGGTCAAGGGCCGGACGATCGTCTCCATGAACGCCACGCCGCGCACCCGCCCGGGGTGGCGGGCCGCCCAGTCGAACGCCAGGGCGCCGCCCCAGTCGTGGCCGACCAGCACGACGTCGTCGAGCCCGAGCGCCTCGAACCAGGCGTCGAGGTGGCGGGCGTGCTCGTCGAACCCGTAGTCGATCGCCGGCCTGCCCGACTCGCCCATCCCGACCAGGTCGGGGGCGATCGCCCGGCCCACGGTCGCCACGACCGGCAGGACGTTCCGCCAGACGTACGACGACGCCGGGTTGCCGTGCAGCAGCACGACGGGCACACCCGTCCCCTCCTCCCGGTACGCCATCGTCGTTCCCAGCACCTCGACCTGTGCCATCGCGCCGTCCTCCTCGTGTCCGCCCGCAGCAGGCTGCGGGACCGTCGTGTGGAGGGGTTGGACACGCGGCGGTCAGGGTTTGTGACCGGCGAGGGCCGCCAGGCCCCGGCGGGCGTGGTCGCGCCCCGCGACCATGAACCCGGGCCAGTCGTCGGTGGACACGAACTGGTCGTAGAACCCGATGCCCCGCACCTTCTGGTACGGCACCGGCTCGATCAGCGCGACCTCGCACGCGTCCCGCAGCCGGCGCAGGTTTTCGCGGGCGAGCTGGATCTGCTGGCAGGTGCGCACCTGCGACGCGACGTGGAGGATCGAGAGCGGGCGCTGCCGCCAGTCGCGCGGCGCCTCCTCGCCGCCGAAGCCCGTGGGGTAGAAGCCGTTGACGGCCAGCACCGCGTCCGGCCGGTCCTCGATGTCGAGCAGCGGGTGCACCGGGAAGATGTCGACGATGCCGCCGTCGCACCACGAGCCGCCGGCCAGCTCGACGGGGTCGATGAAGAGGGGCAGCGCGATGGCCATCCGGACGGCCCGGGCGACGGTCATCTCGGGGCGGGTGCGGGGGCCCAGGTACTCGAGGCGGTTCTGCTCGACGTTCCAGATCGGGGCGTAGCACGGCACCGGCAGGTCGGCGAGCGTCATGTCGCCCAGCAGCGACCGGTAGGTCGCCTCGACCGCCTCGCCCTTGAGCACCCCGGCGAAGCCACGGGCGGCCCGGGGCACCAGCGTGAGCAGCGTCCGCCAGTCGGGGTCGAGGTAGTCCGCAGGCCGCAGGCCGGTGACGAACCGGGCGACGTCTGCTGCGTGAACGCCGGCCGCGATCGGGAAGCCGAACAGCGCCGATCCCGAGCACACGGCCACGACCGACGGCGTGACGCCCGCCTCCTCGGTGGCGCGGGCGACGCCCACCAGTGACGCCAGCGCGCCGCTGCCGCCGGTGGCGATGACCCCCAGCGATCGCCCGGCGAGGCCGCCGGCGTCGAGAGGCTCGGGGGGCGGGAACGGGTCGGTGGGCCGGGGGCCGCGGTCGAGCGGCAGCGGCACCAGGCCCTTGCGCACGCGGCGGACGAACCCCACGTCGTCGCGCACGCCGTCGGCCACCTCGCGCACCCGGGTCAGCACGTCGAAGTACTGACGCATCCGGAAGACGTCGAGCGGTGCGTCCAGCATCGTCCCCATCGTCGGTGACGCGGCCGCGCGCGGCCAGAGGCGAAGGCCCCCATCCGGCGGGGGCGGGCGGTCCGGCCGGCCCCGGCGGCGCCGGCGATGATTCCCTGCCGGCCCGATCGTCGTAGTGGTGAGCCGCCAGGCATGGAACGACGAGGAGACACACGATGTTCGACACCACCGCCACCCACGACCGACCCCGGCTCCGGACGGACACCCGCGGCCTGCGCGACCTCGAGGGGCGCGAGGTGAGCCTCGCCCTCGCCGACGGGTCGCGCCTCGACGCCGTGACCCTGGTGTCGGCGGGGCGGGGGCGCACGCCGTCCGTGTGGATCTACACGGGCGGCATGGACGTCTTCGTCCCCCGCCCGACGATCGTCGACGCCTGGGAGTCGCCACCGCCCAGAGCCGCGTGACCCGACCCGCGGTCACCCCGGAGCCGGTCCACTAGTCTCGGCTGACGATCGCATCAGCCAACGGAGGGGAAGGCGATGCCCAGCCTGGCAGAGGTCCGCGCCCAGCTCACGGGGCCCGGCGGCATGTTCGAGGTCACCACCGAGGACGTCCTCGGCCGGCCCATGCAGGTCTACAAGGAGCGGATGCGGTCGTTGCGCGAGATCGCCGAGGCCGCGATCAACCGGGGCGACGAGACGCCGTTCATCGTCTACGGCGACCGCACCTACGGCTACCGCACGTTCGTCGAGACGTCCAACGGCGTCGCCGCGGCGCTCACCGGCCGGTACGGCGTCGGTCGCGGTGACCGGGTCGCGGTGCTCAGCCAGAACAACCCCGAGTGGTGCCTCGCGTTCTGGGCCACGGTGTCGGCCGGCGCCGTCCTCGTCGGGCTGAACGGCTGGTGGAAGGCCGACGAGATCCTCTACGGCCTGCAGGACTCGGGCGCCAGCGTGCTGGTGGCCGACGCCAAGCGGTTCGAGCGCATCGCCGACCGGCTCGACGAGGCCCCCGACCTCGCCCACGTCTTCCTCGTGGACGCTGCGCCCGACGACTTCCCCGCGGCGGCCGGCAGCGCCGTCGCCCTGCACCGCTTCGACGACCTGACCGGTGCGCCCACGGCCGCCTTCCCCGACACGCCCATCGACGAGGACGACGCGGCGGTGATCTTCTACACGTCCGGCACGACGGGCCGGCCCAAGGGCGCCATCTCGACCCACCGGTCGATGGTCGCCAACCTGCAGAACACGCTGTACATGACCGTGGCCGGCGCCATGGCCAACCCCGAGTCGGGCTCGGTCCTCGGCGGCGGTGGGCCCACCGTGTCGCTGCTCACGTCGCCCCTGTTCCACGTCTCGGGCTGCCACTCGGGCCTGGTGGTCGGCATGCTCGCCGGCATCAAGATCGTCATCCCGACCGGGCGCTTCCAGCCGGCGGAGGCCCTGCGGCTGATCGAGGAGCACGGCGTCACCGTGTGGGCCACGGTGCCCACCATGGTGTGGCGGGTGTGCGAGCACCCGGCGCGGCACGACTTCGACACGTCGACGGTGGTCAGCGTCGCGTTCGGCGGGTCGCCCTCCGCCGACGAGCTGCAGCGCAAGGTGGCCGACACCTTTCCCAACGTGCGCACGACGTCCAACGCCTACGGGCTGACCGAGACGTCGTCGGTCGCGACCGTCATCAGCGGCCCCGACGCCAAGCGCAAGCCCGACTCGGTCGGCCCGCCCGTGCCCACCGTCGAGGTGCAGATCGTCGACCCGCTGGGCAAGCCGGTGCCCCAGGGCGAGACCGGCGAAGTGTGCATCCGCGGACCCATCCTGATGAAGGGCTACTGGAACAAGCCCGAGGCCACGGCCGAGGCCATCGACCCCGACGGCTGGCTGCACACCGGCGACATCGGCCACCTCGACGACGAGGGCTACCTGTACATCACCGACCGCAAGAAGGACATGATCATCCGGGGCGGCGAGAACATCTACTGCGTCGAGATCGAGAACCGCCTGGTCGAGCACCCCGCGGTGGCCGACGCCGCCATCATCGGCGTGCCCCACCCCGAACTGGGCGAGGAGGTCAAGGCCGTCGTGCAGGTCGAGGCCGGCGAGTCGCTCACCGACCACGACGTGCGCTCGTGGGTGCGGGCCGAGCTGGCCGACTTCAAGGTGCCGGCCCACGTCGAGATCCGCACCGACCCCCTGCCCCGCAACGCCTCGGGAAAGCTGCTCAAGAACGTGCTGCGGGGCGAGGGCGAGGTCGGCTTCGCCGAGACCCTGTGACCCCGGGGCCGGTTGTAGGCTTGCCGCTCGCCGGGGCGGCGGCGGCATCGCGAGCTCGCACCGGATCCGGCCCGAGGGCGTAGAAGGCGGACATGGCGTACTACCTAGGCATCGACATCGGGACCACGTACACGGCGGCGGCCGTGTGGCGCGACGGGCGCTACGAGATCGCCAGCCTGGGCAACCGGTCCCCGACCATCCCGTCGGTGGTGCTGCTGCGCGACGACGAGGCCGTGCTCACCGGCGAGGCCGCGGTGCGCCGCGCCGCCACCGAGCCGGGCCGGGTGGCCCGCGAGTTCAAGCGTCGCATCGGCGACCCGACGCCCATCATCGTCGCCGGCACGCCCTATTCGGCCGACGCCCTCATGGCCAAGCTGCTGCGATGGGTGGTCGAGCAGGTCAGCCAGGTCGAGGGCGGCCCGCCGGCCGGCATCGCCGTGTCGCACCCGGCCAACTGGGGCAACTACAAGCTCGACCTGCTGCGCCAGGCCATCAACCTCGCCGACCTCGACGACGTCGCCACGCTCAGCGAGCCCGAGGCCGCCGCCATCCACTACGCCTCGCAGGCCCGCGTCGAGCTTGGCTCGGTCATCGCCGTCTACGACCTGGGCGGCGGCACCTTCGACGCGGCGGTGCTGCGCAAGACCGCGACCGGGTGGGAGATCCTCGGCGCGCCCGAGGGCATCGAGCGGCTGGGCGGCGTCGACTTCGACGCCGCCGTGTTCCACCACGTGTCGCAGGCCATCGGCGGCGCCATCGACGAGCTCGACCCCGACGACCCCACCGCCCAGGCCGCGGTGGCCCGGCTCCGCCAGGAGTGCATCGACGCCAAGGAGGCGCTGTCGTCCGACAGCGACGTGTCGATCCCGGTCATGCTGCCCAACCTGCAGACCGAGGTGCGGCTCACCCGGTCCGAGTACGAGTCGATGGTGCGGCCCGCGCTGGCCGACACCATCACCGCCATGAACCGGGCGCTGCGGTCGGCCGACGTGACGCCCGCCGACGTCACCGCCGTGCTGCTGGTCGGCGGTTCGTCGCGCACGCCGCTGGTGGCCGAGCTGGTGTCGACCGCCCTCGGCCGGCCGGTGGCGGTCGACGCCCACCCCAAGTACGGCGTGGCCATGGGCGCCGCCATCACCGCCGCCCAGCAGGCCGGCGCCGCGGGCGCCGGCGGTGCGTCGGCGGCCGAGGGCGCGCCCGGCCCGCAGGGCGCCCCTGCCGTCAGCGGGGCGCCGCTGCTCGGCGCGGCGGGCGCCGGTGCCGTCGCGGGCGCGGTCGCCGCTGCGGCCGCGCACTCCGGGCAGCCGGTCGGGCCGGAGGCCGCCCCCACCAACCTGCAGGGCGCCACCGCGCCCGCCGGTCCGGCCCCGCCAGCCAGCGGGGCCTACGGTGACCCGGGCGAGGCGACCGGGCTGCGGCGGCGCACAGGTGCCGACCCGTCACCGACCCGGCGCGACACCCGCAGCGTCACCGTGCCCTACGG
>DASTFE010000013.1:0-2167 GCA_035708905.1 Acidimicrobiales bacterium
GATGCCCGACCCGGCGGCACCTTTGCCATCGACATCAACGGGTCGCCGGTTCGAGGCCGCTTCCTCGAGATCGACCCGCCCCGCCGCGTGGTCGTGTCGTGGGGCGTGGCCGGCAGCGACGTGCACCCGCCCGGGTCGTCGCGGGTCGAGTTCACGCTGGTGCCGGTGGGCGACGGCACCCGGCTGGGCCTGCGCCACAGCGGTCTGCCCGACGAGCAGGCACCCGGCTACGCCCGTGGGTGGGTGCACTTCTTCGCACGGTTGCAGGTGGCGGCTGCCGGTGACGACCCCGGCCCGGACCCCTGGGCCGACCAGTGGCGCGCCGACGCGCCCACGGTCCAGGACCGCTTCGAGGAGCTGGCCGAGGCGCACCTGAGCGAGCCCGGCGTCAGCCTGGGTCGGATGATGAACAGCGAGGGGCTCAAGGTCCACGGCAAGTTCTTCGCCCTGGTGTCACGCGATCGACTCGTGCTCAAGGTGCCGCCGGACCAGGCCGCGGCGCTGGTCGCCAGCGGCGACGCCGTGCCCTTCGAGCCCAGCCCGGGCCGGCGGATGAAGGAATGGGTGGCGCTGACGCTGCCCGCCGACCTCGGCCACTGGCGACGGCTGATGGCCGATGCCCGCGGCTACGTCGCCTCGCTGGCACGCCGGTGACCGTCAGCGGTCCGGGACACACCTAGCCCGCCCGGCCGGGCGGCACAGTGCGCTCCAGCCCTAGCCCCGAGAGTAGGCACTGTTCGGTACGAGGTCCCCGCCGAGCCTGCTCGATCAGGCGGTCGACGGGGTCACGGGCGCAGGGCGGGCGGTCGCCCGGCGGTGGGTCTCGTACATCCGCACCGCGACCACCGCGCCCGATGCTCCGGTGAGGCCGGCGACGGCCCAGATGGCTGCGCCGAGCCCGAGCAGGTCGGCGATGACGCCGGCGAGGAGCGCGCCGACGGCGAAGCCGCCGTCGCGCCACAGCCGGTAGATGCCGACCGACGAGGCCCGCCAGGTGGGGTGGGCGACGTCGCCGATGGCGGCGAGCAGCGTGGGGTAGACCATGGCGGTGCCGGCGCCGAGGAGCACGGCGCCGGCAGCCCAGGGCCAGAACCCGTGGGTAGCGGCGACCACGGCGATGGCGCCGGCCTGGGTCCACATGCCGCCGGCGATGAGCCACTTGCGGCCGATGCGGTCGGACAGGGCACCGGTGACGAGCTGCCCGAGCCCCCACACGGCGGGGTAGAGCGCGGCCAGGACGCCGATGCGCCCGACCGACAGGCCGAAGTCGGCGAAGTAGAGGGGGAACAGGCCCCAGGCGAGGCCGTCGTTGAGGTTGTTGACCATGCCGGCCTGGCTGACCGACGAGAGCGCCTTCTCCTTGAAGCTGGTGAGGACGAAGACCTCTCTGGTGGACAGCCCGCGGTGCAGGTCGGCGGAGGCGGTGACGTGGTCGCGGGCTTCGAGGCGCGCGTGGTCGTGGGTCTCGCGCACGAACAGGGTCGACAGGCCCAGGCCGAGGCCGGCGTAGGCCAGGCCGAGGAGGAAGGGCTCGGGGCGCAGCCCGAAGTGGGAGGCGATGAACCCGGTGGCGAGCGCGGTGATGGCGACTGCGCCGTAGCCGGCCGCCTCGTTGAGGCCCATGGCCAACCCCCGCTGCTCGGGGCCGGCGAGGTCGATCTTCATGATGACGGTGGTGGACCAGGTGAGGCCCTGGTTGACGCCGAGGAGCACGTTGGCGACGATGACCCACCCCCACGACGGTGCCCACATCAACAGCAGGGGGACGGGGAGCCCGATCAGCCAGCCGGCGACGAGGACGGGCTTGCGGCCGACCCGGTCCGAGAGGGTGCCGGCGAAGAAGTTGGTGGCGGCCTTCACGGTGCCGAACGCGAGGATGAAGGTGAGCGCCGCGGTCACGGCGTGGAGGCCGAACACGCGCTCGGCCAGCAGCGGCAGCACCGTGCGCTCCTGGCCGATCATCCCGCCGACGAGCGCGTTGACGCCGACGAGCAGACCGAACTGGCCGAGGTTGGCGCGCAAGCCGAGCCGGATGCCCCCGGCACCGCCGGCGGCGGGGGCGGCTCCGGGCTGGTCGGGCGGGGGTGTGCGGGTCACCGCTCGAGCGGCCGGCCTGTGGCCTGCGCCCAGTCGTGGGGCCCGCCGTCGAGCACCGAGAGGTCGTGGC
>DASTFE010000014.1:0-29474 GCA_035708905.1 Acidimicrobiales bacterium
TCGACCCCAGGCCGACGGCGACTCGAACGGCACGGCGCCCCGCCCGCCCGGCTACCGGTCTCCCGACCCCGACCGGGTGCAACGGGCGGCGGCGGCCCTGCTGGACGGCGCGCTCGAGCCGATCGTCGACCTGGTGGTCACCACCGACGACGAGGGCTACGACGTGCGGGCGGTCGACGGGCGGGTGCGGTTCCGGCGCGAGGCCGACGGGGCGGGCTGGCGCTTCGTCGACACGCTGGTCGACGGGCGCAACCCGCTGGGTGACACCGCCACCGACCGGTTCCCGTCGCTGGCCGACGAGCTGGCGGCGCGCTGGCCGTCGCGCACCGAGCAGTCGTACCCCCATGCCCACGAGCACATCGCCCAGCTCTTCGACCACCCCGCCGCCCCCGACGTCGTGTGCCTGCACACGGCTGCCCACAACTGGGAGGACCAGGGCGGCGAGCGGGGCGAGCACGGCTCGCTCGGCATCGTGCAGGTGCGGGCGCCGTTCGTGCTGGCCGGCGCCGGCGTGCGGCAGCAGGGGCTGGTCCCGCGGTCGTGCCGCCTGGTCGACGTGGCGCCGACCGTGCTGGCGCTGCTGGGCGCCGAGCCGGCCGACGGCGGCGCCGGCCCGGCGGGCGCGCCGCTCGACGGCGCGCTGCTGGCCCGCCAGGACGGGCGGGTGCTGTCCGAGCTGCTCGACGGCACGACCCCCGACCACGTGATCGGCTTCCTCTGGGACGGCACGAACGCCAACGTCCTCTACGACATGGTCGCCGCGGGCGAGGCGCCCAACCTGGCCCGGCTGCTCGCCATGGGCACGGGCCTGGGGCACGGGGCGATGGCGTCGCTGCCGTCGGTCACGCTCGCCAACCACACGACCATCCTCACCGGTGCCCACCCCGGGCACCACGGGGTGCTGCACAACGCCTGGTACGACCGGGCGCGGGGCGAGCAGGTCGTCACCAACTCGCCGGCCACCTGGCCGTGGGCGATGCAGACCCTGGCGCCGCACGTGGAGACGCTGCACCAGGCGGTGCACCGGGCCTTCCCGGGATCGCGCACGGTGTCGGTCAACGAGCCGTGCGACGTGGGGGCCGACTACTCGACGTTCGAGGTGCTGCGCACGGGCGGTGACCTGGCCCGGCCGCCCCGGGCCGAGGACCTGCCGTTCGCCACCGAGCGGTTCGTGCGCCCGGACAAGTCCTACGAGCTGTCGTCGCGGATCGACCACACCGCGCTGACGCAGGCGCTCGACGTGTGGGACGGCGCCCGCGACGGCCGGTCGGCCGACGGCGCCCCCCTCCCCCGGTTCACGTTCGTCAACTTCACGCTGACAGACGCCGCCTTCCACCACAGCGGCCCGTACGCCGAGATCGCCCGGGCCAGCGTCCACGACTCGGACGCCCGGCTGGGCCACATCCTCGACGCCGTCGAGCGCGCCGGCGTGTGGGACCGCACCGCGTTCTTCCTCGTGGCCGACCACGGCATGGAGGACAGCAACCCGGAGGTCACGGGCGACTGGGGTCCCGCCCTGGCGGCCACGGGCATCCCCCATCGCGACGAGGCCTACGGCTTCATCTACGTCGACGTGTGACGCGCCGCCGGTGGCCGGAAACCGGACGGGCGGCGAGGCCGCCGGTGGCTAGCGTGCGCGCATGCCCACCGCCCCGCCCCCGGCGGCCGGGAACGGGGCCGGCGCCCCGCCCTCGGTCCGCGCCACCGTTCGCCGCCTGCCCGAGCGCGGGCACTACGACCGGGCGCAGGCCCACGCCATCCTCGACGAGGGGCTGGTGGCCCACGTCGGCGTGGTCACCGACGACGGGCCGGTCGTCATCCCCATGCTGTACGGCCGCGACGGCGACCGGCTGCTGCTGCACGGCTCGCCGGCCAGCCGTCTGCTGCGCGCCGGCAAGGGCGGCACCGCGATGTGCGTGGCGGTCACGCTGGTCGACGGGCTGGTGCTCGCCCGCTCGGCGTTCCACCACTCGATGAACTACCGCTCGGTCGTGGTGTTCGGCCGGGCGACGCCGGTGGCCGACCTGGCCGAGCGGCGGGCCGCTCTCGACCGCCTGGTCGAGCACATCGTGCCCGGGCGCACCGCCGAGGCGCGCGAGCCGAGCGAGCGCGAGCTGCGAGGCACGCTGGTGCTGTCGCTGCCGCTGGACGAGTGCTCGGTCAAGGTGCGCACCGGTGGGCCCGTCGACGAGGACGAGGACATGGACCTGCCCGTGTGGGCGGGCGTCGTGCCGCTGGCCACGGTGGTGGGCGCGCCAATCGCGGCCGACGACCTGCGCGGCGACCTCCCGGTGCCGGCCTCGGCGGCGCGTTACGCCCGCCCGGCCGGCGCGGGCGGCACCACCGCTCGGTGAGGGCCCGCCCGCCGACCCCCGGCAGTCGGCGGGCGGGACATCACGAGCGCACAGCCTGCCACCCTCGCGCGGGCGTGGCCACCCGCCCGGGCCGCGGCGCCCGGGTCACAGTGCCCGGTTGCTGGCCACGCCGCACGTCAGGCTGCGGGCGAGGCACACCTCGACCTCGGTGCGCAGCTTGTCCTCGTCCCAGGCGTTGAAGAAGTCGGCGTGCCCGGTGAGCAGCGACCCCGAGGCGAGCGACAGGTCGTGGCCGCTCCCGGTGACCGGGTAGCTGATCGTGAACAGCAGCTGCGGCACCGGCACGGGGTGCGACGCCGGGCAGGCGCCGTCGCGACTGCGGGCCATGTGCTGCACGTGGTCGGGGCTGTCGACCCGCTCGCCGTCCCAGCAGTCGGGGAAGCTCACCGCCAGGCGCAGCGGCCGCCCGTCGGGGCACGTCGGCGGGGTGGCCGACCGCGCCGAGCCGGTGCCGCACGACCAGGCGACCACGTCGAGGTCCTGAGGCTCGGCTGCCGCCGGATCGCCGCCCAGCATCATGAGCCCGTAGGGATAGGGCTCGACGGTGGTCGGGTCGACGCCCACGCCGGGCCGGTAGTAGGCCACCGACGTGGTCGGCTCGACCGGCTCGCCGTGGTCGAGCAGGGCCGGCGCCCAGTACGCCGCGAGGTCGAGGCGCTGGTCGCAGGTGGTGTCGCCGGCAGCCAGGTCCTCGACCGTCGTGCCGGCGCCGGTCACGGTGTTGCCGAAGAACACGTGCAGGTGCGACCGCCCGGCGTGCCCCGGGTGGACGATGGGGTCGTCGGGCGCCATGTGGCTGAACCCGCACTCGACCACGAACTGGGGCACCCGCCCTTGCGGTCCCGGCTCGGTCGGCGACAGCCGCACGGGCGCCCCGGCCGCCGCGCCGGCATCGCCATCGCCGCGACCGCCGGTGTCGCCGGCGCGATCGCCACCCGGCGAGCCGCCGCAGCCGGCCGCCACGGCGGCGAGGGCGGCGATCGCGAGCGTGGCCCCGAGACGGCGTCGCCGGCCCGAGCGCCCGCCGCCGGCGGCGGGGCCCGCCGGCGCGGCGGCAGGCCGCGTCCAGACCGCGGACGACGTCACGGCCGACGGCCGCGCCGCGGTCGGGCCACGGCAGCGGGCGCGACGGTCACGACGGCCTGCTCGGCACCTCGATGGCGTCGAGGTCGACGGTCGGCGGCATGCCGGTGGCCGGGCGGGCGGGCGCGGTGTCGGCGTCGGGCATGGTCTCCTGCGGCTCGGGCTCGGGCGTGGTCTTGTAGTCGCCCGACGGGGGGTGCTCGGCCAGCATCAGCGCCGCCAGGTCGAGGGCGCCGGCCGTCCAGTCGCCCCTGCCCTCGCCCTCGCACGGGGCCAGCGTCTCGAGGTCGAGCGGCGCGCTGGTGGCGAAGGTGTTGTCGGCGAAGCAGTTGCCGAGCCCGGCGATGTCCTCGAGCGAGCCGACGGCGATGTCGGCCAGCCGCGAGTCCTCGACGACGTTGCCCACCACGCGGTTGTCGCGGGGGTTCCAGATCAGCAGGTCGGGCAGCGAGGCCGGGTCGGCGGGCGTGTCGCCGAGCGTGTCCGCGCAGGGCCGGTCGTCGTCCTCGGGCGGCGGGATGTCGTCGTTGGCGTCCTCCTCGGGGAAGGGGACGAGGCCGATGCCCGTGCGGTCGTGGTCGTAGACCAGGTTGCGCTCGATGGTGTTGCCGACCCCGCCGGCCGGCAGGATGCCGTTGCCCATGGCCAGCAGCGCCACGTCGATGGCCGGCGTGTCGGGCTGGTTGTTGCTGTGGACCACGTTGCCGACGATCGTGGTGTCGCGCTCGGGGTAGCACAGCTCGTAGCTGCCCGAGTTGGGCACGATGCCGGCCCGGTTGTTGCGGAACGTCGAGTTGACGATGACCAGGTTGCCGCCCGAGTTGGTGCCCGAGTAGCCGAGGCCGTTGTACTCGGACACGACGCCGTCGATCACGGCGTCGCACGGGTAGCACTGCCCGATGTAGAACCCGGCGTCGGGGCTGCCCGAGGCGTAGCTCTGCTCGATCAGGCCCTTGGTCGAGTCGAAGGCGTAGACGCCGTAGTCGCCGATGCGGTAGGTCGTGAGGTACGACCCCCGGTAGCCCTCGACGCCGGTCCAGAAGAAGCCGTTGTTGGTGTAGTTGCGGGCGGTCATGTTCTCGATGGCCACGCCGTCGGCGCCGACCACCCGGATGCCGTTGTCGAGCTCGAAGCCGCCGTCGAGGACGACCTCGTTGCGATCGAGGCCCCGGATCGTCAGCTCGTCGGTCTCGACGTTGACGGCCTCCTCGTAGGTGCCGGGGGCGACGAGGATCAGGTCACCGGGCTCCGCGGCGTCGACCGCCTCCTGGATGGTGGGGTGGTCGTCGGGCACGGCGATGGTGGCGCCGGCGCCGCCCTCGGCCGCCGGCGTGCCGGCGCCGTCGGCGCCGTCGTCGTCTCCCCCGCAGGCCGCGGCGAGCACGAGCACGCTCGCCGTCAGCAGGCCGAGCAGGCGTCGGGCAGTTGTCATGGTGGTCCCCGCTCCTGTGGACTCGTGTGGTGTGGTCGGCGATCGGTGGCGCCGGCTACGGCATGGCGCCGGCGGTCAGTCGCTCTCGACGACGACGGCCCCGATCATGCCCGCCGTCGTCGTGCCGTGGATCGAGCAGTAGTAGTGGTAGACGCCCGGGTCGTCGAACGTGTGGCTGTAGACGTCGCCGGGCTGGAAGCCGTCGACCTCGACGCCCCACGCGTCACCCTCGACCGGCAGGACGTCGTGCTCGTTGCGCCCGACGTTGGTCCAGGTCACCGTCGTGCCCGGACGGACCTGGACGTTCTGCGCCCGAAAGGTGTTGTCGAGGGCCTGGACGTCAACCTCGCTGCCGTCGAGCACGACCACGTCGTCGGGCACGCCGGCCGGCACGTCGCCGCCGTCGCCGTCGCCGGAGGCCAGTCCCCCGTCACCACCGTCGCCGCCGTCGTCCCCGCCGCAGGCGGCCGCGCCGGCGACGGCCAGCAGCAGGGCGAGGAGGGCCAGGGCGGCACGGCGTCGGCGCATGGGCGAGAGGCTAACGCGTCGCCTTACCCTGTAAGGCCACGCGACCGCCGCCCCGCGCAGTCCGGCCTCAGCCCGGCGGGTCGCCGCCGACCGCGCCGAGGTAGGCGGGGCGCTCGTTGCCGCCGTGGACGCTCAGAGCGGCGCCGGTGACGTACGCCGCCAGTGGGGACGAGAGGTACAGGCAGGCCCCGGCGACGTCGTCGGGCGTGCCCATGCGCCCGGCGGGGACCGTGGCCGCCACCCGGGCGATCGCCGCCTCGTCGCCGTAGTGCAGGTGGGCCTGCTCGGTGGCGATCAGCCCCGCCACCACGGCGTTGACCCGCACCTTGGGCGCCCACTCGACGGCAAGCGTCTGGGTCAGGTTCAGCAGGCCCGCCTTGGCCGCCCCGTAGGCCGCGGCGCCGGGCGACGGCCGCATGCCCGACACGCTGCCGATGTTGACGACGGCGCCGCCGTCCTCCTGTCCCTGCATGACCCGGTTGGCCGCCTGGGCGACGGTGAACGGGGCGATCAGGTTGAGCGTGACGATCCTCTCGTTGAACCGGGGCGAGACCGTCGCCGAGTCGGCCCACGGTGCGCCGCCGGCGTTGTTGACCGCGACGTCGAGCCGCCCGAACCGCTCGACGATGCCGTCGACCAGGGCCGTGACCTGGTCGGGATCCCGCACGTCGCAGGACATGAAGACCGGCGGGCCGGCGCCCGGCCCGGCTCGCTCGGCTGCCGCCGATCCGCCCTCGGGCGCCGTGCGGCCGCACACGACCACCGTCGCGCCCGCCGCCGCGTAGCGGGCGGCGATGCCCCGGCCGATGCCCTTGGTGCCGCCGGTGACGAGCACGACCCGGCCCGTGTGGTCGAGCGGCCCGAGGCCGCCCGTCTGGTCGTCGCGTGGGTTGTTCACCGTGCCTCCCTCGGCCTACCTTGCCACAGCCACCTGACGTACCGTCAGAAAGCACCGGCCGGGATGCGCCCGGGCCCACGAGGGGTGACCCACATGCCCATCACCAGCAGCATCGACGACGCGGGCATCGCCGAGGTCGTCATGGACAACCCGCCCGTCAACGCGCTGACCGTCGCCGGGTGGTTCGAGCTGGCCTCGACGGTGCGGGGCCTGGGCGACGACCCCGCCGTGCGGGTGGTGGTGCTGCGGGCCGAGGGCCGCGGGTTCAACGCCGGGGTCGACATCAAGGAGATGCAGGCCAGCGAGGGCTTCGACGCCCTGGTCGGCGCCAACCGGGGCTGCTACGCGGCGTTCGCCGCGGTGTACGAGTGCGCCGTGCCCGTGGTGGCTGCCGTCAACGGCTACTGCCTGGGCGGCGGCATCGGGCTGGTCGGCAACGCCGACATCGTCGTCGCCAGCTCGGACGCCACGTTCGGCCTGCCCGAGGTCGACCGCGGCGCCCTGGGCGCCGCCACCCACCTGTCCCGCCTCGTCCCCCAGCACAAGATGCGGGCGATGGTCTACACCTCGGCCACCGCCACGGCCGCCGAGCTGCACGCCTTCGGCTCGGTGCTGCAGGTGGTGCCCCGCGCCGAGCTGCGGGACGCGGCGCTCGCCGTGGCCGGCGAGATCGCCGCCAAGTCGCCGACCGTCATCCGGGCGGCCAAGGAGTCGCTCAACGGCATCGACCTGTGGGACGTCAAGCGCAGCTACCGCTACGAGCAGGGCTTCACCTTCGAGCTCAACCTGACGGGCGTGGCCGACGAGCACCGCGACGCGTTCGTGCAGGGCCGCGACACCGACACCTCGCGCTGACCGACCGCCCGATCCGAGCGCGACCGAGGGGACCATGGCAGACAAGCGCATCAGCGAAGAGGACGTCGTCGCCCGGCTGCGGTCGGGCATGACCATCGCCATCGGGGGGTGGGCCAGCCGGCGCAAGCCGATGTCGATCGTGCGGGCCATCGTGCGCAGCGACCTCGACGACCTCACCGTCGTCACCCACGGCGGCCCCGACCTGGGGCTGCTGTGCGCGGCGGGCAAGGTGCGCCGGGCGGTGTACGCCTTCGCCTCGCTCGACACGATCCCGCTCGAGCCCCACTTCCGGGCCGCCCGCCAGGCCGGCGCCATCGAGGACGAACCGCTCGACGAGGGGCTGTTCCACCTGGGCCTGCAGGCCGCGGCCTGGCGGGTGCCGTTCCTGCCCAGCCGGGTGGGCCTGGGGTCGGACCTGCTGCGCCACAACACCCGCCTCACCACGTTCACCTCGCCGGTGCCGGGGCCGGGCGGCGGCCCGCCCGAGCAGCTCGTGGCCATGCCGGCCATCGAGCTGGACGCCGCCATCTGCCACCTGAACGTGGCCGACCGCCGGGGCAACGCCATGTTCCTCGGCCCCGACCTCTACTGGGACGACCTGATGCTGCAAGCGGCCCCCACCGGCGGCCGGTTCATCTCGACCGAGCGGGTGGTCGCCACCGAGGACCTCGCGGCCCAGGGCACCCTCCACCAGATGCGGATCAGCCGCATGATGGTCGACGGCGTCGTCGAGGCGCCGGGCGGCGCCCACTTCACCTTGTGCGACCCGGAGTACCCCCGCGACGAGGCGGTGCAGCGGGCCTACGCCGAATCGGCCCGCAGCCCCGAGGCGTGGGCGGCGTTCCGGGCAGAGTGGATCGACATCCCCGAGGACGAGTACCGGCGCAAGGTGCGGGAGGCGGCGGCGTGAGCGCGACCGACGGCGGGCACGTCACGCGGGCCGAGGTGTGCGTGGTGGCGGTGGCCGAGTGCTTCCGCGGCGACGGCGAGATCCTGGCCAACCCCATCGGCACCATCCCCATGATCGGCGGGCGGCTGGCCCCGGCCAGCTTCGAGCCCGACCTGTGCATGACCGACGGCGAGGCCACGCTCGTCGCCAACGACCGCGCCACCGTGGCGCCCGAGGACCGGGTCGTCGAGTACTGGAACCCGTACCGCTCGATGTTCGACTGGGTGTGGTCGGGACGGCGGCACATCATCATGGGCGCCACCCAGATCGACCGCCACGGCAACCAGAACCTGGCCGCCATCGGCGACTACGCCCGACCCAGGGTGCAGCTCCTCGGCTTCCGGGGAGCGCCCGGCAACACCATCAACGACCCCACCAGCTACTGGGTCCCCAACCACAGCCCCAAGGTGTTCGTCCCGGCCGTCGACACGGTCACGGGCATCGGCTGGGACCGCGCCGCGGCGCTGGGCGACGGCGGGCGGTTCGTCGAGATCCGCCGGGTGGTGTCGAACCTGGCGGTGCTCGACTTCGAGACCCCCGACCGGCGGATGCGACTGCGCTCGCTGCACCCCGGGGTCACGGTCGACGAGGTGGTCGCCGCCACCGGCTTCGAGCTGGCGGTGCCCGACGACGTCCCCGAGTCGCGCCTGCCGACGGCCGACGAGCTGGCGCTGATCCGCCAGGTCATCGACCCGGACGGCGCCCGCGAGCGAGAGGTTCCCGACCCCGGCGCGCCGGCCTGAGCGCCCACCGCCGGAACGGGCGCGACCCCCGGCGGTCGGCGCTCCTACCCCGGCTGACCCGGTTGGGGCGGGCCGATGCGGTAGGGGCGCATCATCTCGTTGTCCTCGTGCTCGACGATGTGGCAGTGCCACACGAACTGCCCCGGGGTGTCGAACCGGATCCGCACCCGGGTGACCTGGCCGGGGTACGCGATGACCGTGTCCTTGAGCCCGGTCTCCCACGGCTCCGGCGGGACCGGTTCCGACCCCGGTGCGACCTGCACCGTCCCCGTATCCTCGGCCACGAGGATGTCCTGGCGGTTCACCACCTCGAACGCCACCTCGTGGATGTGCATCGGATGGGCGTCCGCCGACGCGTTGTACATCTCCCACACCTCGGTGGCGCCGACGGCGGGGTTCTCGGTGACCGGCTCCGCCCAGGGCCGCGCCATCCAGACGCCGGGGGCGCCGTCGGGGTCACCATCGACGGTGCCGAGCAGCGCTGCGGCGGGGCCGTCGGTGAACGCGGACTCCTCTTCGAGCAGGGCCAGTGGCCGGGTCACCGTCTCCGGCGGCAGCGGGGCGATGCCGGGTAGCACGAGGAACTCGGGCGGTGTCGTGTCGTCGGCGTCGACCGCCGGCACCACCCGGAATTCCAGGATCTGGCCCGTCGAGGCGGGATCCGCCACCTCGAAGTCGACCCCGGGCACACCTCCGCCGAACGGCTCGTCGGGGCCGACGTTGGCGAGGACGTGGTTCCCCAGGGGCACGTCGGTGAAGTCGACGATCAGGTCGGCGCGCTCGGCCAGGCCCATGAGCAGCCTGTTCCCGTGGTCCGCGGTCAGGTTCACCGGTGCGGCGAGGAAGCCGCCCTCGTTGCCGATCGCCCACACCCGGACACCGGGGATCTGGCCGAAGTCGAGGATGAGGAAGCGCGACTGGCACCCGTTCAGCACCCGGAAGCGGTACCGGCGTTGCTCGACGGTCTGGAACGGCCAGGTGTTGCCGTTGGCGATGATCATGTTGCCGAAGAACTCGGGGTTCCAGATCGGCGCGACGTCGGTCTCGGGGATGAACGGGCCCGCGTACTCGTCGAAGAAGGCCCGGGTGTCGGGGTAGAACAACGACCCGTCGGCGTTGAACGACCGGTCCTGGATGGCGATCGGGATCTCGCGGTACCGCTTGTTGGGCGGGAACATGTCGTTCTCGCGCGGCGCCGGCCCGGGCAGCGACGCGACACGACCCGTGCGGCTGTCCAGCACCGCGTCGTCGCCGTCGGGACCGCCCCGGATGATGTAGAACCCCGCCGGCCCGGCGTACACGTTGAGCCGGGTCATGCCGAGGGTGTGATCGTGGTACCAGTCCGCGGACGCCCGGCCGAGGTTCGGGTACTGGAACGTGGCGAACCCCGGGCCCCACGCGGCGCCGTAGCCCGCGGCCGCCTTGCCGGCGAAGAAGTCGAACCAGGTCCCCTCGGTGGCGAAGCCGGCGGGGATGTTGTCGGCGGCCGGCAGGTACCACGCCTCGGCGTAGCCGTCGCTCTCGTCCCCGACACCGACGGCCCCGTGCGCGTGGGTGACGATCGGCACCGGCCCCGTGTACGGACCGGGAGTCGACGTGAAGGTGGGTCGGCTGTCACGCCCCGCAGCACCGCCGGGAGGGTTGGCCCAGTGCAGCGTCTGGTCGACCGGCAGCAGGTGCGGCAGGTAGTCGCCGTTGGCATCGACCAGGTCGTTGGTCCACCTGACCCGCACCGGCCGGTCGTGGCGGGCCTCGATGGTCAGCGACGGGGCGTTGTGGATCAGCAGGCCTCGACGGCTCTGCGCCGCCGTCGCCCCGTAGCCCCACACCGTCGTGGCCGGGAACCCCTCGGGCAGGATCTGCTGGGGGAACTGCCGGACGGAGATCTCGTAGCTGTCGACCGGCTTGCCACCTCGCTGTACGAGCGTGCCCGCCCGCGGCATCACCGGCGGGACCAGCATCGGCACCTGGTACTTGGGCACGCCCGCCGGGTCGAGTGGGTCGCCCGAGATCTGGGCGCCCACGGGCACCTCGAACGCTCGGCCACCCACCCGGCCGATGAAGAGCACCCCGGCACCGGCGCCACCACCGATGCGCAGGAAATCCCGCCGGGACAACCGTCGCCTGTCCATGAGCCCCCTCCGCGTTCGACCGTCCTGGCCCCAGCGGGGTCTGTCGACGCCAACCTACACCGTGCGTGGGAACGCGTCCGCGAAGAGCGCAACCCCGCCGCGCAGGGTCACGCCGCCGGCAGCGCGACGACGAAGCGGCACCCGCCCTCCTCGCCGCGCTCGTAGCGCAGCGACCCGCCCATCGCCTCGGCCAGGCGGCTGCTGATGGCCAGGCCCAGCCCCACTCCCTGCCCCGGTGCGCCCGTACCCCGCACGAACGGGGCGAACAGCGACGGCTCGATCGCCGGGTCGACGCCCGGGCCGTCGTCGGCGACCGACAGCTCGACGGTGTCGTCGCGCCGCACCGCCCCGACGCGGACCTCGCCACCCCCGTAGCGGTAGGCGTTGACCACGAGGTTGGTGAGGACCTGGTGGAGGGCCAGCTCGTCGGCCACGGCTCGCAGGCCGACCGGGACGGCGCACGTGGCGGCCCGGCCCGCCGGCGCGGGGTGCATCGACAGCAGGCGGCGCACGATCCGGGACAGCTCGACCGGCTCGAGGCTCACTTCGGCCCCGCCGTGCTCGACGCGCGACAGATCCAGCAGGCGGGTCACGAGCCGGTTGAGGTGGTCGGTGCTGTCGACCCCCACGTCGAGCAGCTCGCGGCTGCGGGCGTCCGCCGCCCCGCGGCGGGCGAGCACCCCCACGGCCAGCACGAGCGCCGCCACGGGGCTGCGCAGCTCGTGCGCAGCGCGGGCCACGAACGCGGCCCGCTCGTCGTCGAGCCGCCGGTGCGCCGCCTCGGCCTCGGTGCGCTCGAGCGCCCGGCCGAGCTGCGTCCCGAGGTCGACGAGCACCGACAGCAGCCCGTCGTCCCGCGGGACGTGCTCCTCCGAGAACAGCTCGAGGACCCCGCGGGCCGAGGTCCCGACCATGATCGGCACGCCCACGTACGAGCACAGCGGCGCGGGCGGCGCCGGCTCGCGGGTGAGCGCGGCCGCCTCGAGGTCGCTCTCCCACACGGCGGTGGCCGACGCGACGACGCGCCCGGCGAGGCCTTCGTCGGCCTCCAGCGCCATCGGCTGCATCCACCGCCGGAACCACCCGAAGCGGGCCGGATCGGCGATGCGCCAGGCCGAGGTGGGACGCAGATCTCCCTCGTCGGAGACCAGGAACGCGTCGCCGAGCGGCCACCCGGTCGCCGACCCGACCGCGTCGAGGGTGCGCTGGATGGCGGCGTCGACGTCCTCCGCCTCGTTGATCGCCGTGGTGACGGCGTGGAGCAGCGTCAGGTGGTGGTGCTGGCGCGCCAGCGCGGCCTGCGCCTGCGCCTTGTCGGTGACGTCGCGGAAGATCACCGAGGCCCGCTTGTCGCCGTCGGTGGTGGTGAAGACGGTCGACGTGACGTCCGCGGTGAACACGTCGCCATCGCCCCGCCGCATCCGCAGCTCGGCGCGGGCGTGACCCTTGAGGGCCCGTTGGGCGACGGCCGCCCGCGTGTCGGCGTCGTCGACGAGGATCCCCGCCCGGCCCACCCGGCAGATCTCGGCCTCGGTGCGCTGCAGGATCTCGCACGCCGCCGGGTTGGCCGCGAGGATCCGGCCGTCCGGCGCGGTGAGCAGCACGCCGTCGACGTTGTGGCGGAAGATCGCCTCGTAGTCGGCGGGATCGATGCGACGCGGCCGCCGCCTGGCGTCGGCCAGCGCCAGCGCGGCCCGCTCGGCGAGGGCCTCGAGCACCATGACGTCCTCGTCGTCGTACGGGCGCTCGGACTCGGTCCTGACCGCCCCCAACGTGCCGACCACCTCGCCGAACGCGACCATCGGCACGACGGCCAGCGAGCGGATCGGGTAACGCTCGAGGAACCGCAGCGCGTGCGGGGTGGCGAGGGCGCCGAGCCGGTCGCGGTCGACGTTCGAGACCACCGCGGGCTCGCGCCGGGCCGCGACGGCGCCCGCCACGCCCTCGCCGATCCGGTAGGGCGCGGCGGCGAGCACCGAGCGGAGGAAGGCCCGCACGTCGGGATCGGGGTGGAAGACCGCCACCGGGTCGAGCCGCTCGCCGTCGTCCGCCACGGTCGTGAGCACGCTGGCGTCGCCCACGACCTCGGCCGCCCGGCGGACGATCAGGTCGAGGAGGTGGTCGAGGTCGTCGCCGACCGACACGAGCTCGTCCCAGAACGAGCCGAGACCACGTGTCATGGCGGCGTCCTCCGGGGGTCGGGCAGTGTCGGGAGCGCGCGGCCCGGACCACGCCGGGACCGCCGGCGACCACTGCCGTCACCGTCGACGTCTCCCGTTCGGACCGCGCTGTGGTCACCTTATGTGACGTCTCAGGCGCCATGCGTGCCGATAGCCGGGTGGACCGCCGACGTCGGTCGATTGCGGGCCGCAGGTCAGACCGAGAACACGCCGTGCGCGGCCAGGTCGATGCCGCCGAGCACCGCCAGGGCGACGAACGCCCAGCGCGCCACGTCGCCCAGGGCCACCCCGCCTCCCGCACCCCCGGCAGGGCGGCGCTCGGGCAGCAGCGTGACGGCGCCGGCGACCGCCACCGCGACGGCGATGCCGGTGCCCACGGCCAGGCCGGCGTCGGCAGCCACCGCCACCGCGAGGACCACGACCGCCGGACGCACCAGGGCCGGCAGGGACAGCGGCACCAGCGCGCCGTCGCCGGGGCCCGCCGCCGGCCACATCTCGGCCGGCCGGCGCACACCGTCGACGAGCGCCGTCACCACCACCACGATGCCGGCGGCGACCAGCGCCGTGGCCGGGCTGACGTCGGCCGCCCGCAGCAGCGGGCCGGCGACCAGCGCCACCAGCGCCACCGCGACGCCCGCCACCAGCGAGCCGCCCACGGCGGCACGGGTCGGCAGGCGCCCGGCCAGGCGGCGCACCCGCACCGGGTTGACGGCGGCCAGCGCCACCACCGCCAGCCACAGCGCGCGGGCGGCCGACACGGGGTCGTCCGACGCGGCGCCGGCCTGGCGACCGCCGGTCTCGCGCACGACCGGCTCGGCCAGCAGCAGGGCCGACAGCGAGTGCTGCTGGTCGTCCATCTGGGTGACCCCGTGGTGGAACCACGCACCCCGGGCCATGTCGGGGCGGCCCACCTCGCGCGCCTCGTCGGCGTCCACCTGCCGGTCGACCAGCATGCCGGCCACGCAGGCGACCCGCTCGCCGATGGCCGCCCGCTCGCCGCCCAGGCGGTCGTCGGCGCCGGCCACCGACCACAGCGATCCCAGCCCCTCGCCGATGGTGCCGAGGCCGGCGCCCAGCACCCGGGGACCGCGCAGCGCCCACCGGTTGAGGCCGCTGTCGGTGCGCTGCGACTCGAACCGCACCTCGACGCTGAAGATGCCGGCGAGGCGCTCGGCGTAGGCGGCCTCGTCGTCGTCGAGCGTCCGGCCGGCGGCCGTCGCCGCCAGCCCGTACGCCGCCCAGTGGTCGGACGTGGGCGGGAACAGGTCCTCGACCGCGTCCCGCTCGGTGGCCAGGTAGCGGCCGATGCGGTCGGCGGTGGCCCCCCACCCGCCGCCCGGGTCGACCAGGTCGAGCGCAGCCAGGGCGAAGTAGGCCTCGCCGGTGAAGAACACCGAGTAGTCGCCGGGGACGGGCCCGCGGGCGGCGATGTCCCAGTTGGCCCCCACCGCGCCCGACGGCTCGGTCATCGCCACGAGGAACCGGCCGAGCGCCGCCATCTCGTCGTCGTAGCGGGCATCGCCGGTGGCGTCGCGGCGGGTGGCCAGCGCCGCCAGCAGCAGCGCCGAGCCGCCCGTGGGGGCCAGGCCGTCGCGCCGCACGGCCACCCAGTCGTCGTGGGACACGGTCTCGCCGAGCAGCCAGTCGACCCCGGCGTCGGCCGGCGCCAGGGCGCCGTCGAGGCCGGCGGCGTCCGCCTGGTACAGCGACAGGGTGATGCCGGCCTGGCGCACGACGTGGGACCGGCGGTCGGTCTGGTCGGCGTCGCGGTCGTAGCGGTACAGCCAGCGGCCGTCGGGCCCCTGGTTGCGCTCGAACCAGCCGACGGCCTCGCCGGCGGCCGCCCGCACCTGGCCCTCGGTCGCGGGCGGGCACCGTTCGGGCAGCGCGACGACGCCCCGGGCGACACCGAGCAACGCGACCCAGGCGACGACGACGGCGACCACACGGCGAGAGACCACGCGGCGAGCGATCACGCCGGCAACGTAGTGCCCGCGCCCCGGCGGCACGGGCCATGCCCCACCGGGCCGCCTCTACGCTCGGCGGGATGGACCGACGCGAACGCCGGTGGGCCGTGCTGGTGTCCGCGGTCGCGGTGGTCGCCGTGGCCCTGCCCGGCATCCGCACCCTCGCGTCGCCCGGCGCCCCCGACGGGTTCCCGCTGTCGACCTACCCGATGTTCACCCGCGACCCGGGCCGCGAGGTCGACCAGCCCACCGTCGTGGCCGTGTCGCCGGGCGGCGATGTCGAGCGCCTGTCGCCCGGCACGATCGCCGGCACCGACCAGGTGATCCAGGCGGGCGTGGCCGTGCGCCGGGCGGTCGCCGGCGGTCCTGCCGCCGCAGCCCGTCTGTGCGCCGAGGTGGCGGGGCGGGTCGCGGCGCCGGCCACCGTGGCCGTCGTGGTCGAGCGCCACGACGTCGTCGCCTGGTCGGCAGGCGACCGCGAGCCGCTCGATCGGCGCACCGTCGCCGACTGCGAGGCCCGCGGGTGAGCCAGCCGACCGGCGCCCCCGGGGCTCGCCGCCCGCCGGTGCCGGGGGCCGCGGCGGGGCCCGTGGCCGCTGGTGTCGACGCCGCCCCGGCGCCCGGCCACCGGCCGCTGTCCCGGGCGGAGGCCTGGCTGCTGGCGCCGGCGCCCGCAGCGCGGCTGGCGATGCTGCGGGTGCTCGTCGGCGCCTACGCCACGGTGTGGGCGCTGGCGCGGCTGCCCGCGCACGTCGCCCACACCGGCCAGCCCGCCGAGCGGTGGCAGCCGGTGGGCGTGCTGGCGCCGCTGGGCGCACCGCCGCCCGACGCAGTCGTGGTCGGGGCCGCACTGACCGCCCCTGTGCTGGCCCTGCTGGTCGCCGTCGGCTGGCGCCACCGGGTGGTCACGCCCGCGGCGGCTGTGGTCGTCCTGGGCCTGGCCACGCTCGACAGCTCGTGGGGGCAGGTCTTCCACACCGAGAACCTGATGGTCCTGCACCTGGGGATCCTGGCGTCGGCCCCGGCGGCGGCCGACGCGCTGGCCGTGGGGCGGCGGGCCGGCGGGGCCGGCGCGGCCCCTGCGCCCGACGCCCGCTACGGCTGGCCGCTGCGCCTCGCCGCGCTGGTCGTGGTGCTCACCTACCTGGTGACCGGCCTGGCCAAGGTGCGGTTTGGCGGGCTCGACTGGCTGGACGGAGACACGCTGCGCCACATCGTCGCCCACGACAACCTGCGCAAGGCGCTGCTCGGCGACGCGCACTCGCCGGTCGGTCCGGCGCTGGTGGCGCACGCCTGGCTGTTCGCCCCCCTCGCGGTGGCCACCCTGGTGGTCGAGCTGGGGGCGTGGGTCGCGCTGCTGGGCGGCCGCTGGCGCACCGCCTGGGTGGTGACGGCCTGGATCTTCCACGCCGGCGTGCTGGCCCTGATGGCGATCGTGTTCGCCTACCCGCTGAGCGGCGTCGCGTTCGCCCCGTTCTTCCGGCTCGAGCGGCTCAGGCCGTCGGCCCGCCCTCGGCGCCGGCGTCCGCCCGCAGCGCGGCGGCCTTGTTGGGGGCGGGCTCGCCGGGCGCGTGCAGGAGGTTGACCACGTCGGCCACGCCGGGCACCGCCCGGACCGCGCCCTCGATGGCCCGGGCGGTGGCGTGGTCGGCGACCTGGCCCCGCAAGGTCACCACCTGCCGGCTGGCATCGACCGTCAGGTGGGGCCCGTCGACGAGCGGGCCGAGCGCCTCGCTGCGCACCTTGTCGACCAGGGTCATGTCGTCGTCGGGCACGTGCGGGGCGCCCTGCCGCAGCCGGTGGGCCACGCCGGTGGCCCGGCCCCGGCCGTAGTGGGCCTGCCGCTCGACGGCCCGCACGTTGCGCCGCACGGCGGCCCCGGCGCGATCGCGCAGCTCGGCCCGCCGGCGCCGCCCGCGGGCGGGGTCGAAGGCGTAGGCGAGGCACGCGCCGGCAGCCGCGGCCAGGGACATCTTCACGAGACCTGCTCCCCACATGGGTGCACCTCCCGACTCGGCGTCGCCGCCCGCACGACTCACGCTACGGGGGCGCCGGCGGGATGCCGCGCGCCGGGCGCCGGCGGCCGCCCGACCCATTCGGCCGGCCGCTACTGTCCGGTGTCACACTGGTTCGGAGGGGAGGGCCGCTGCTGTGGGACGCCGCCGTCATGTGAGGCTCGCCGGCGCGCTGGTGGCCGTGCTGGCGCTGAGCGGATGCTGGCCCGTGCCGGGTCAGAACGCCGACCGCACGGCCCACAACCCGTTCGAGTCGGCGCTCACGCCGGCCACCGTGGGCGGGCTGGGCGAGCTGTGGTCGACCGCCGTCGACGACGCGGCGATCACGGGCCCGATCGTGGCTGCCGGCGGCGTCGTGGCCACGGCCGGCAGCGACGTGCACCGCGTCAACGCCGCCACCGGCGACCACGACTGGACCTGGACCCCCGACGACCCGTACCCCTCGGTCCCCGAGGTGAGCCGCCCCTTCTCGCTGGGCGGCCGCATCCTGGTGGGGCACGGCATCGGCAACGTCTCGGGCATCTGGCAGGGCGACTGGCTCGACCCCGGCACGGGCGAGGTCGTCGGCTCCGCACCAGGCGGCGGCCTGTTCGAAGGTGCCCGGGGCGTGCAGGTCGTGTCGTACCAGTACGGCTTCGGCTCCGGGACGCCGATCTTCACCAGCTACCGCGTGCTGGATCTGCAGACCGGGACGGCGCGGTCGGGCTGGCTCACGTTCTCCGACACGATCGAGCGGCCCAGCGGCCTGACGCTGGGCGCGGCGCGCGTGTACCACGCGGGTGTGGGGATCATCCCGCCGGCCGAGCCCGGCGGCAGCCCGACCATCGGACAGGCCGTGCGGGCGCTGCCGACCAGCGGCGGCTCGAACGCGTGCGGACCGACCGGCACCCACTTCACCTGCCCCCTCTGGGTCACCGAGGTGGGAGGCACGCCCACCGCCGCGGTGCTCGGCCCCGGCGAGAGCACGGTCTACGTGGGCACCGGCGCCGGGGCGGTCACGGCCCTCGACGCCGCCACCGGCACCGAGCTGTGGACCGTCGACGTCGGCGCCGCGGTCACCCGACCGCCCGCGCTCGCCGACGGGGTCCTCTACGTGGGGACGGCCGGCGGTGACATCGTCGCCGTCGGCGCCGACGGTTGCGGGCAGCCCACCTGCCACCCGCTGTGGACGACCACGACGGGCACCGCCGCCATCGCCACCCAACCGGCGGTCGCCGGCACGGGCGCCGACGCCGTCGTCTACGCGGGCACCACCGCCGGCGACGTCGTGGCCGTCGCCGGGACAGGCTGCGGCAACCCGACCTGCCCCACGCCCCTGTGGCGCGCCACGACCGGCAGCGCGATCACCGGCGGCCCTGTCGTGGTCTCCGGGCGCGTCCACGTCGGCACCGAGGACGGCCGCGTCGTCACGTACGGCCTGCCCGCCTCCTGAGGCGTTGCCGACGAGAGGCCGCCGGGCGGGCGGCACTGGCGGGCCGTGGGGCCCGACCGTAGGCTGGCCCCATGTCTGACACACCGTCAGATTCTCCGCCCCACCCGGCGCTGCGCACCCGCTTCTGCGCGCTGGTGGGGTGCCGGCTGCCGATCGTGCAGACCGGCATGGGCTGGGTGTCGGGCGCCTCGCTGACGGCGGCGACGTCGGCGGCCGGCGGGCTCGGCATCCTGGCCGCGGTGACCATGACGGCCGCCCAGCAGGACGAGGCGGTGCGCGCCGTCAAGGCCCGCACCGCCGCCCCGTTCGGCGTGAACCTGCGGGCCGACCAGCCCGACCTCG
The DNA here is from genome assembly GCA_035708905.1 of Acidimicrobiales bacterium. Lineage (GTDB taxonomy): Bacteria > Actinomycetota > Acidimicrobiia > Acidimicrobiales > VFJN01 > ZC4RG19. The sequence goes on from DASTFE010000014.1 coordinate 18,932, forward strand.
GCGACCGCATCGAGGCCTGCGCCCGGGCCGGCGTGCGGCTCGTCAGCTTCGCCGGCGCCCCCACCCGCGAGGCGATCGCCCGGCTCCACGACGCCGGCGTGCTGGTCGTGCCCACCGTCGGGGCCCGCCGCCACGCAGAGAAGATGCTCGAATGGGGCGTCGACGCCGTCATCGCCCAGGGCGGCGAGGGCGGTGGGCACACGGGCACCGTGCCCACCTCGCTGCTGCTGCCGCAGGTCGTCGACGCGGTGGGCGACGACGTCCCGGTGCTCGGCGCCGGCGGCTTCCACGACGGGCGCGGCCTGGTCGCCGCGCTGGCCTGGGGCGCCGACGGCATCGCCATGGGCACCCGCTTCCTGCTCACCGCCGAGAGCCGGGTCCCCGACGCCATCAAGGCCCGGTACCTCGAGGCCGCCGTCACCGACACCGTGGTGACCACGGCGCTCGACGGGGCGCCGCAGCGGGTCATCCGCACCGGCACGGTCGACCGGCTCGAGCGCGCCTCGGCGGTGACCCGCCTTCCCCGAGCGGTGCGCTCGGCGCTCGCCTTCCGCAAGCTGACCGGCACGCCCCTGCGCGACCTCGTTCGCGAGGGGCTGGCCATGCGGCGCAACCAGAGCCTCACCTGGTCGCAGATGGCGATGGCCGCCAACGCTCCGATGCTGATCAAGGCGGCCCTGGTCGACGGCCGCCCCGAGGTCGGCGTGCTACCCACCGGCCAGGTGACCGGCGTGATCGGCGAGCTGCCCACCGTGGCCGAGCTGCTCGACCGCACGGTCGCCGAGGCCGCCGCCGCCCTCGACCGCCTGGGATGCGCCTCGTGAGGGCGGGCGCACCCTCGCCATCCGACGACCGGGAGGCCACGTGGACCTGACCTGGAGCGAGAGCGAGCAGGCCTTGCGGGCCGAGGCCCGCGCCTGGCTCGAGGAGAACCTGGCCGCCTGGCACACCGACCACGGCGGACCGGGCGCCATCGCGTCGGGCGACACCCGCGCGGGCTTCGCCCAGCACCTCGACTGGGAGCGCCGCCTGCACGCCGGCGGCTGGGCCGCGGTGTCATGGCCGTCCGAGCTCGGCGGCCGCGACGCCTCGCTGTGGGAGTGGCTGATCTTCGAGGAGGAGTACTACGGGGCGGGGGCACCCCCGCGGGTCACGCAGAACGGCATCTTCCTGCTGGCGCCCACCGTGTTCGAGTTCGGCTCGCCGGCCCAGCAGGCCCACGTGCTGCCCCGCATGGCGGCCGCCCAGGACCTGTGGTGCCAGGGCTGGTCCGAGCCCGACGCCGGCAGCGACCTCGCCGGCATCAAGGCCCGGGCCACCCGGGTGGCGGGCGGCTGGCGCCTCGACGGCCAGAAGACGTGGACGACGCGGGGCGCCTTCTGCACCCACCTGTTCGGCCTGTTCCGCACCGACCCCGACGCCGAGCGCCACCGGGGCCTCAGCTACCTGCTCGTGCCCCTCGACGCCCCCGGCGTCACCGTGCGGGGCTTCGGCCGGCTCGACGGCGACGAGGGGTTCGCGGAGGTGTTCTTCGACGGGGCCTTCGTGGCGGACGACGCCATCCCCGGTGGCGTGCTGCTGGGCGAGGAGGGGGACGGCTGGGCCGTGGCCATGGCCACCACCGGTTCGGAGCGGGGCCTGACCCTGCGCTCGCCCGGGCGCTTCCTCGCCAGCGCCGATCGCCTGGTCGACCTCTACCGGGCCGACCCGCAGCCGGCCCTGCGCGACCGGCTCGCCGAGGCGTGGATGCGGGCCGAGGCCTATGGCCTGTTCACGCTCGACACCGTCACCCGCCTGGCCGGCGGCGCCGCCATGGGCGCCGACAGCTCGATCAACAAGCTCTGGTGGTCGGAGCTCGACTGCGAGCTGCACGAGATCGCCCTCGAGCTGCTCGGGCCCGGCGCCGAGGTCGAGGGCCCGTGGTCGAAGGGCTGGCAGTTCGCGCTGTCGGGCCCGATCTACGCGGGCACCAACGAGATCCAGCGCAACATCGCGGCCGAGCGGCTCCTCGGCCTGCCGAGGAGGTAGGCCGGGCGTGCACTTCGGCTTCGACGACGACCTGCTCGCCCTGCGTGACGCCACCCGCGACCTGCTCGACAAGGAGTGCCCGCCCGCCACCGTGCGGGCGGCGTGGGACGCGCCGCCGGGCGCGCTCGACCGCGGCGTGTGGGACCGGCTGGCCGGGACGGGCGTGCTGGCCACGCTCGTGCCCGAGGCCGACGACGGCCTCGGCCTCGACGAGCGGGCGCTGGTGCTGGTGCTCGAGGAGGCCGGCCGCGCCGGGCTGCCGCATCCGCTCGTGGAGTCGGCCGCCGTCGCCGCCCCGCTGGTGGCCGGCAGCCCCGGGGGCCGGGCGGCGGGGCCCGGGCCGGCAGGTGTCCCCGACGCCCACGGGCTGGGCATGGTCACCACCGACCTGGGCGGCCCACACGTGCCGTGCGCCGCCGACGCGGACTGGCTGCTGCTGCGCGACCCCGCTTCGAGCACCCTGCACCTGGTCGACCCGGCGGCCGCCGTGCTCACCCCCGTCCAGACGGTCGACCGGGCCCGCCGGGCGGCGACCGTCGACTGGCAGCCGGCCTCCGGGTCGCTGGTCACCGACGACCCGGCCGCCGTCGACCTGGCCGTCGACCGCGGCGCGTTCGGCACCGCCGCCGTGCTGGTCGGGCTCGCCCAGCGCATGCTCGACATGACCGTCGCCTACGTGCGCGACCGCCGGCAGTTCGGCGTGCCCGTCGGGTCGTTCCAGGCCGTCAAGCACCACCTGGCCGACGCGCTGAAGGACCTGGCCTTCGCCCGGCCCGCCGTCCACCGGGCCGCCCACTCGCTGGCCACCGGGGCCAGCACCCGCAGCCGCGACGTGTCGATGGCCAAGGCCATGGCCTCGGACGCGGCCCGCCACGTGGGCCGCCAGGCGCTCCAGTGCCACGGCGCCATCGGGTACACCGTCGAGCACGACCTGCACCTCTACCTGAAGCGCACCTGGGCGCTGGCGGCGGCGTGGGGTGACGCCACCTGGCACCGCGACCGCGTCGCCCGGGCGATCGGCATCTGAACGATTCCCGCCGCGGGATCGGGTGCCATGGCACCAGGAACCGCGGCAAGATTCCCGAAGGACCGGAGGAGACCACCGATGGCAGAGGCCTACATCGTCGACGCCGTGCGCAGCCCCGTGGGGCGGCGGGGCGGCGGCCTGTCGCGGGTGCACCCCGCCGACCTGGGCGCGCACAGCCTGCGGGCGCTGGTCGAGCGCACCGGCATCGATCCCGCCGCGGTCGACGACGTCGTGTTCGGCAACGTCGACTCGATCGGCGGCCAGGCGGGCGACATCGCCCGCACCTGCTGGCTGGCGGCCGGCCTGCCCGACCACGTGCCCGGCACCACCATCGACCGCCAGTGCGGCTCGTCGCAGCAGGCCGTCCACTTCGCCGCCCAGGCGGTGCTGTCGGGGACGATGGACGTCGTGGTGGCCGGTGGCGTGCAGCAGATGTCGCAGATCCCCATCTCGTCGGCCATGACCGCCGGCCAGCCCTACGGCTTCGACGACCCGTTCACCGGCTCGGAGGGCTGGGTCGCCCGCTACGGCACCCAGGAGGTCAGCCAGTTCCGCTCGGCCGAGATGATCGCCGAGAAGTGGGACATCTCCCGCGACGACATGGAGGCCTACGCCGTCGAGTCGCACACCCGCGCCATCCGGGCCCGGGCCGAGGGCCGGTTCGACCGCGAGATCGTGCCGCTCGGCGGCTGCACCGCCGACGAGGGGCCCCGACGGCCCGACTGGGACAAGATCCGGTCGCTGCCCACCCTGGCCGAGGGCGGGCGCGTCACCGCGGCCTGCGCCTCGCAGATCTCCGACGCGTCCGCCGCGCTGCTGATCGTCAACGAGCGGGGCCTGGCCGACCACGGGCTGACCCCCCGGGCCCGCGTCCACCACATCTCGGTGCGGGCCGACGACCCGGTGTGGATGCTCACGGCGCCCATCCCCGCCACGGCGCACGCGCTGCAGCGCACGGGCATGCGCCTCGACGACATCGACCTGGTCGAGATCAACGAGGCGTTCGCGTCGGTCGTGCTCGCCTGGGCCGAGGAGACCGGGGCCGACCTGGCGCGGGTCAACGTGAACGGGGGCGCCATCGCGCTCGGCCACCCCCTCGGTGCCACCGGCGCCCGGCTGATGACCACCCTGCTCAACGAACTCGAGCGCACGGGTGGCCGCTACGGCCTGCAGACGATGTGCGAGGGCGGCGGCCAGGCCAACGTCACCATCGTCGAGCGCCTCTGACCCGACCCGGCTGCGCCCCGGCGGCGCTGTAGGTTCCGGGGTCGTGGCCGACACCGCCATCGACGTAGCCGGGGCAGCCGGCGGCGGCGCCGACCCCGTGCTGGCGTGCCGGGGGCTGCGGAAGACCTACGGCGAGCGGGTGGCGGTCGACGACGTGGGGCTCACCATCGCCCGGGGCGAGACGTACGGCCTGATCGGGCCCAACGGCGCCGGCAAGACGACGACGATCTCGATGGTGTGCGGCCTGCTGACCCGCGACGCCGGCGAGGTCACGGTGGCGGGCCGGCCCATGGGCCCGGCCGCCACCGACGCCAAGGCCGCCATCGGGCTCGTGCCCCAGGAGGTCGCCCTGTACGACGACCTGTCCGCCGCGGAGAACCTGACCTTCTTCGGCCGGCTGCAGGGCCTCGATCGCCGTACGGTGGCCGCCCGGGTGGCCGAGGTGCTCGAGCTGGTCGGCCTGACCGACCGGGCGGGCGACCGGGTCGGCGCCTACTCGGGCGGCATGAAGCGCCGCACCAACATCGCCGCCGGCCTGCTGCACCACCCGCAGCTCCTCGTGCTCGACGAGCCGACCGTCGGGGTCGACCCGCAGAGCCGCAACGCCATCCTCGAGAGCGTCGAGGCACTGGGCGGCGAGGGCCTGTCGGTGCTCTACACGACGCACTACATGGAGGAGGCCGAGCGCCTCTGCGACCGCGTCGGCATCCTCGACGAGGGGCGCCTCGTCGCCGAGGGCACCCGGCGCGAGCTGGTCGCCCGGCTCGGGGCCGGCGACCGGGTCGAGGTCAGCGGCACGGGCGACCTCGACGCCTTCGCCGCCGCGTGCGCCGCGCTGCCGGGCGTCGTGGGGGCCGACCGGCGCGACGGCGGCGTCGTCGTGCGGGTGGGCGACGGCAGCGCGGCCCTGGCCGGCATCGTCGCCGCCGCGGCTGCCGCGGGCGTGGCGATCGCCGGCATCGAGCTGGTCGAGCCCGACCTCGAGGACGTCTTCCTCGGGCTGACCGGCAAGGCACTGCGGGACTGACCGGCGCCGTGCCCGGCCACGTGTCCCAGCTCCGCGCCGCGCTGTTCGTCGCGGGCACCGACCTGCGGCGGCGGGTGCGGAACCGGTCGTTCCTCGTCCAGGGGATCGTCGGCCCGATCGCCCTGGCAGGCATCATCAGCCTGGCCTTCGGGGGCAGCGGCGGGTTCGAGGCCACGATCGGCGTGGTCGACGCCGACGGGTCGCCCGTCGCCCGCGAGTTCGTCTCGGGCGTCATCGGGGCCGACACGGGCGACCTGCGCTTCGAGCGCGTCGAGTCGACCGAGGCGGCCCGGGCCGGGGTCGACGACGGCGACCTGGGGGCGGCCGTGGTCGTGCCCGACGGGTTCGCGGCGTCGCTCGAGACCGGCGCCCCCGACGACGTGGTGGTGCTGACGTCGGCCGACGCCACGATCGCCGCGGAGGTGGCCCGCGCCGTGGCCGCCGGGCTCACCGACAGGGCCAACGCCGCCCGGCTGGGCGCGGCCGCCACCGTCGCCGCCGGCGGCGAGCTGCCCGGCCCGGACGACCTGGCCGCGGTCGAGCTGCCCGTGGAGGTCGAGGCGACGGGCACCGGCGGCGACGTGTCGCCGGCCGCCTACTTCGGGCCTGGCATGGGCCTGCTGTTCCTGTTCCTTTCCGTGGGCGTCGTCGCCCGCGACCTGCTGGCCGACCGGCGCACCCGCCTGCTCGACCGCATCCGGGCAGGGCCGGTCAGCGACGGCGCCATCGTGGCCGGCAAGGGCCTCAGCGTGCTGGCGATCGGCGTCACCAGCCTGCTCGTCATCTGGGCGGTGACCGCGCTGGCCCTGGGCGCCGACTGGGGCGACCCGGCCGGGGTGACGCTGCTGATCGTGGCATCGGCCGTGGCGGTGGCGGGCATAGCCGGCCTCATCGCCGCCGGCGCCCGCTCCGAGCAGTCGGCCGAGACCCTCACCACGGTGGTGGCCTTCGTCTTCGCCATGATCGGCGGGGCCTTCATCCCGCCGGGCAGCCTGCCCGAGGCGCTCCAGCGCCTGTCGCTGCTCACCCCCACCGGCTGGGCGCTGCAGGGCCTCGCCGACCTGTCGGCGGGCGGCGGCGACGTGGTGGACGTCGTGCCCCACGTGGTCGCCCTGCTCGCCTTCGGGCTGGTGCCGGGGCTGGCCGCCGCCCGGCTGCTGCCCCGGCGACTGGGGGCCGGCTGATGGCGACGTCGGCGGCCGCGATGCGGGCGATCGCGACGATCGCCGCCAACGAGGTGCGCCGCGTCGCCCGCGAGCGGGTGGCCATGTTCTTCATCGTGGTGCTGCCGATCGTGATCATCCTGATCATCGGCACGACGTTCGGGGCGACCGACACCGTCGAGGTCGGCGTCGTCGACCTCGACGGCTCGGACGCGTCCGCGTCGCTCGTCGCCGCCCTCGACCGCCGCGACGGCGTCACCGTCGACCGCTACGACGCGCTGCGCACCCTCCGGCGCGACGTCCGCCTCGGCTCGGTGGCCGCGGGCCTGGTCGTGCCGGCCGGCTACGGCGACGCGATCGACCGCGGCGACGACGTGGCGGTCGAGATGCTCGCCGACCCCACCTCGGGCTCGGCGGCGGCCGCGCAGGCCACCGTGCGGGCCGCCATCGGCGACGCGGCCGTCGACATCGCCGCCGCCCGGCTGGCCGCGGGCGCCGCGGCCATCGACGCCGCCGACGCCGAGCGCGCGGTGGCTGCGCTGGACGGGCAGGTCGACCGGGCCGGCGTGCGGTCGACGACGGTCGACGAGGGCGAGACGGCCAGCCTGGGCTCCTTCGACTACACGGCCCCGGCGAACCTGGTGCTGTTCACCTTCGTCAACACGATCGTCGCCGGCTCGATCATCGCCCTCGAGCGCAAGCAGGGCATCACCCGGCGGATGCTCGCCACTCCCCACGGCACGGGGACGATCCTGGCGGGGATCGGCGCGGCCAAGCTGCTGTTCGCGCTGCTGCAGTCCGCGCTGATCGTCCTGGTCGGCACCCTGGTGTTCGGCGTCCGCTGGGGTGACCCGGTGGCCGCGACGCTCGTGATCGTGCTGTTCGCCACGGTGGCGACCGCGGTCGGCCTGGTGGTCGGGGCCACCGTTTCCGACCCCGACCAGGCGCAGGCCGTGGGCGTCCCCGTCGCCATCGCCCTGGGGATGCTCGGCGGGTGCATGTGGCCGCTCGAGATCGTGCCGCCGGTCATGCGCACGATCGGCCACGTCGCCCCCCATGCCTGGGCCATGGACTCGTGGATCGCCCTGATCTTCGAGGGCGAGGGCCTCGCGGGCATCGCCGGCAACCTGGCGGTGCTGGCCGGCTACGCGATCGGCCTGGGGCTGCTCGCCCGGTGGCGGCTGCTGCGGGTGCTCACCGCGTGAGGGTGGGCCGGCGCGGCCGCGGCGCCGGCCCATCCCTCGGGGTCAGCGCAGCTGACCCCGGATGGCGCCGGCGGGGAACGACGCGTTGTGCACGTTGACGTACCACGCCGCCGGGTCGGCGATGATCCCGGCCAGCTCCGAGCGCGACAGCACGAGGTCGCTGTCGGCCGAGTCGGGCTGGGCGGCGATGCAGTCGATCGAGAGGCCGTCGGTCGGCGTCTCCAGCGTGACGGCGATCGGACCGGCGACGCCCCGGGCGCCCACGTGGATGTGCGCGGCGGCAGCCGGCTCGATCTTCCTGGCCGTCAGCACGTAGCAGAGCTTGTCGCGGAAGGCCACGTAGGCGAAGGTGCCGCGCCCGTCCGGATCGCCGGGACCGGGCACCTCCTGCGCGCCGTCGAGGCGCACGGCGCCTGCCCGGAACGCGGGCCCGCCGTGGTCGGGCCGGGCGTCGACCGGTGCGCCGGCGAGGCCGAGCAGCGCCCCGGCGGCCAGCAGGCACGAGACCAGCATCGCGATCAGGCGTCTGGACATGAGGTTCCCCTCTCCGTCGAAGGCACCCGCCACGAGATCTACGACGCGCGGGCCGCCCGCGGATGTCTCGACGACGGCGGCAGTGTCACCGGCGACCGCCGCGCCGGTCGGGGCTCAGGCGACCTTGGGGCGGGCCCGCTCGAGGATGGTGCCCTCGTCGACGCCCGGGGGCAGGGTGCCGAGCGCCAGGCCCTCCTCGCCCGTGAGGCGCGAGGCCAGGAAGGCGTCGGCCACGGCCGGGTGCCCGAACCGCACCATCAGGCTGCCCTGGAAGGCCAGGGCCATCGTCTCGACCACCCGCCGGGCCCGGGCCTCGATGCCGATGATGTCGCCGACCTCGGACCGCACCCGGGCGATCACCGCGTCGAGGCGCCGGTCGGAGCCGGCCGCGGCGTCCAGCTCGGTCAGGAACGCCTCGAGCGCCTGGGGCTCGCGGGCCATGGCCCGCAGCACGTCCAGGCAGATGACGTTGCCCGACCCCTCCCAGATGCCGTTCAGCGGGCTCTCGCGGAACAGGCGCGGCATGATCGACTCCTCGACGTAGCCGTTGCCGCCCAGGCACTCCAGCGCCTCGGCCACCACCGTCGGCTGGCGCTTGCACACCCAGTACTTGCCGACCGCGGTGGCCAGCCGGCGGAAGGCGTCGGCGCCCTCGTCGCCGGCCGCCGCGTCGTCGAACGCCCGGGCCAGCCGCATGGCGGTCACGGTCGCGGCCTCGGACTCGACGGCCAGGTCGGCCAGAACCACCCGCATCAGCGGCTGGTCGGCGAGCGCCTTGCCGAACGCCGCCCGGTGGGCCGCGTGGTGCAGCGCCTGGGCGGTGGCCTGACGGACGGTGGCCGTGGCGCCCAGCACGCAGTCGAGCCGGGTGTGGGCCACCATGTCGATGATCGTGCGGACGCCGCGGCCCTCGTCGCCCACCAACCAGCCCGTGACGCCCTCGAGCTCGATCTCGCCGGACGCGTTGGACCGGTTGCCGAGCTTGTCCTTGAGCCGCAGCAGGCGGAACCCGGCGTTGCGCTCGCCGTCCGGCAGCCACCGGGGCACGAGGAAGCACGACAGGCCGCCGGGCGCCTGGGCCAGCACGAGGAACACGTCGGACATCGGCGCCGAGCAGAACCACTTGTGCCCGGTCAGACGCCAGGTGCCGTCGCCCGCGGGCTCGGCGCGCGTGGTGTTGGCCCGTACGTCGGACCCGCCCTGCTTCTCGGTCATCGCCATGCCGGCGATGGCGCCCGCCTTCTCGCCGGCGGGCACGTTGCGGGGGTCGTAGGCCCGGGCCACCAGGCGCGGCTCCCAGTCGGCGGCCAGGTCCGGCTGGTTCCGCAGGGCGGGCACGATCGAGTAGGTCATCGAGATCGGGCACCCGTGGCCCGCCTCGACCTGCGACCAGGTGACGAAGCCGGCGGCGCGGGCCACGTGCGCGCCCGGCCGGCCGACGGCCCACGGGGCGCCGTGCAGGCCGTGCCCGACCGCCACCTGCATCAGCTCGTGGTAGGCGGGGTGGTAGGCCACCTCGTCGACCCGGTGCCCGTAGCGGTCGTGGGTGCGCAGCTCGGGCGGGTGGCGGTTGGCGTCGAAGCCCCACCCGATCGCCACCGGCGAGCCCGCCAGGCGGCCGAGCGCGTGCAGGTCGTCGACCGCCCAACCGGCGCCCTCGCGCTCGACGGCCTCGACCAGGGCGGCGTCGGCCTCGAACACGTCGTAGCCCTCGAGCGGGGACGGCTGGTTGGTGACCTCGTGGGTGGCGACCATGCCTCCATGGTGCCGCGCGGCGCGCCGGTTGCGGCACGCCGCGGGTGACCGCGGGCCGCCCCACTAGGGGCGGGGTGCGAGCCGGTGGAGCGCGATGGCCGCCGCCGTGGCGACGTTCAGCGAGTCGACGCCGGGGGCGATCGGGATGCGCACCCGGCGGTCCGCGGCGGTCAGCGCCGCACCCGTGAGCCCCGGTCCCTCGGCGCCCACCACCAGCGCCACGGGCCCGGGCGGCAGGGCCGGCGCCACCACGTCGTCGATCGGCTCGGCGCCCGGGTCGGGGGTGAGCGCCAGCACCGCGATCCCGCGGTCGCGCAGCTGCCGCAGGCCTGCGGGCCACGGTGCGAGCCGGGTCCAGGGCACGCGCAGCACGTGGCCCAGCGACACCCGCACGCTGCGCCGGTAGAGGGGATCGGCGGTCGTCGGGTCGAGCAGCACCGCGTCGGCGCCGAAGGCGGCGGCGTTGCGGAACAGCGCGCCGACGTTCTCGTGGTCGCCGAGGCCCTCCACCACCCCGACGAGCCGGGCCCGCGCCACCAGGTCGGCGACCGCCGGCAGCGGCAGCCGGTCCGCCGCC
>DASTFE010000015.1:0-5236 GCA_035708905.1 Acidimicrobiales bacterium
GCCGCAGGTGAGGCACGCCGGCACATCCCGATCGCGGAGCGCCTCGACCAGATCGTGCGGCGAGGCCAGACGGACGGCTCCTTCGACCCGGCCTGCGACCCGCGGTGGATCGTGGACGCGACAATCGCTCTGGGGCACGTCGCGGGCGAACGAGTGCAGGCCGGCTCGTGGAGCATCGATGAAGCCTCAGCTGCCCTTCGGACGTCGATCTTCCGCTTGCTCTCTGCGGCGAACGAGCCCCCGGGCCTCTGAGGACATGCCCTGAAGCGGCGCATCTGGACATACGTGCCAGGTCGTCGTGCCCCGCTCGGCGGCACGGCGCCGCAACCGGCGACCGGGCGGGGGCGCTGGCGTAACCTGACCGTCGAACCATGGCGGATGCAGACGTTCCTCGGCAGTCGGAGGTGCCTCGCCCGGACTCGACCGCTGGCCGGGACGCTGGCGGCGGGTCGGGCGACCGGCGGCGCGGGCTCATCGGATCGGTGATCAACCGCGTGGCGCCGACGGTCATCGACAACGTCGACCTGGACCGGGTGCTCGAGTCGGTCGACGTCAACGAGGTCGCCCGACGGCTCGACCTCGACGCGCTGATCGACCGCCTGGACGTGAACGCGATCGCCGAGCGGCTCGACCTCGACGTTCTCGTCCAGCGACTCGACCTCGACGCTGTCGCGGCCCGCGTCGACTTGAACGCGCTCGTCGACCGGCTGGACGTGGACGCCGTGGCGACCCGGCTCGACCTCGACGCCCTGGTCGACCGCATGGACGTGGACGCCGTCGCCGCCCGGCTCGACGTCGACGCGCTGGTCGACCGCATCGACGTCGACGCGGTGGCGGCTCGGCTCGACATGGGCGCACTGATCGAACGCATCGACGTGGCGCAGCTCACGGCCGGCGCCTCCCAGGACTTCGCCCTGTCCGGCCTCGATCTCGCCCGGCGCCAGGTGATCCGCGCCGACGCCACCGTGGAGTCCTTCGTCGACCGCACCCTCCGCCGACGGGCTGGCCCCCGCCCCGACGCACCGACGTGGCTGGCGGAGGCCGCGGCGGCCGGCGAGACGGACCCCGTGCCGGTTACGACCGAGACGATGCCGTCGCCGGCCGACCTCCCGCCCCGCCGGCAGACCGTGTCGGGTCACTTCGCCGGGCCCGTGTCCCGGATCCTGACCGTCGCGCTCGACTTGGCCGGCAGCTTCACCGTCTACGGCTTCCTGGCGGCCGCGGCGACCTACCTGATCGGCGCGTTCACGCCCGCCACCGTCGAGCTTGATGCGCCCGCGGCCGTCGCCGCATTGACCGGGACGCTGTGGCTGGTCCTGTGGCTCGCAGTGCCCGTCGCCCTGTTCGGGCGGACGCCGGCGATGGCGCTGATGGGCCTGGCGGTCGTGCCGCGCACCGGCACCGTGGTGGGCGCCGGGCGGGCGCTCGTGCGCGCCCTCGTCGAGCCGGTCGCCGTGGCGCTCCCGGTCGTCGGCTTCGCGGGCGTGTTCGTCGGTCGCGAGCGGCGGGCCCTGCACGACCTCGCCGCCGGCACCGTCGTGGTCTACGACTGGGGCGTACGGGAGGCGCAGAGGCCGGTGACGGTCCGCGAGTTCCTGTCGGCCCGGGTCCGCCGGGTGGAACCCGGGTCCTGATCCCCGAGGCGGCGACGACGACCATGTAGAGCGTCCGTCTCCCGGACACAGGTGTACCAGGAGGTGTACGGCACCCCTGGAGCATGCCCGGAATCGCAGCCCGAAGAACGACGAAGGCCCCGGCCAGCGAGGCTGACCAGGGCCTTCGTGCCGTACCCCCCCTGGGACTCGAACCCAGAACCTGCGGATTAAGAGTCCGTTGCTCTGCCAGTTGAGCTAGAGGGGCAAGACCGCGGATCGTACCACCGGGGGTGGGGCCGCCCGCCACGCCACGGCGGGCCGCGCCGCCGGGGGTGGCGGCGCCGCGAAGCTGCCACCTTAGCGGCTGCACCCGGCCCGCCCCGCCACCGGTCAGCGTCCGTACGCCGACCGTCTCGTCCTCGTCGAACCGGTGCGGGTGGGGTGCACGACGGTCGTCGAGCCGCGCGTCGCACCGGGTGTGAGGGGCGAGGCCGATCTCGTGCTCGACGGCGAGCGGTTCACCGCCGACTTCACACCGGTCGACGAGGACGGCTGGAAGGTCCTGTTCTGCCCGGCGTTCCCCTCGCTGCCCTGCGCCTGACGCCGCGCCGCCGCGATCGGTGCGGCCGGCGTGCCCGGCGGCGGGCCGCTGTGTCGACTCAGCCGTTACCGGTGCCGTGGTACTGCACCAGCACCAGCGTGGTGTCGTCGTGCAGCTTGTGGTCGCTGTGCTCGAGCACCGCGGACACCAGCCGCCGCACCAGCTCGGCCGGCGGCACGGCGTCGTGCAGGTTCCGGCCCAGCACGTCGACGAGCCGTGGCAGGCCGAACCGCTCGCCGCCCCGCACGCCGCTCTCGACCGCCCCGTCGGTGTAGAGCAGCAGCATGTCGCCGGGGTCGAGCACCACCTCGTTGACCGGAAGCTCGCCGCGGGCCGGGGCGATGCCGCCGAGGCCGATCGGCAGCACCGGCCGTGCCTCGACCTCGCTGACCACCCGGCGGTCGCGCACCACGATCGGCGGCGGGTGGCCGGCGGAGATCCAGCGGAAGCGACCCGATCTCAGGTCGAGGCGGCCGAACGCCGCGGTGGCGAAGCGCAGGTCGGGGAACACCCCCGCCACAACCGCGTCGGCGGCGGCGTACGCCTCGCCGAGATCGAGGCCGGCGCGGCGGCTGTTGCGCAGGCTTCCGGACACGAGGTGCGAGATCAGCGACGAGACCAGCTCGTGCCCCACCGAGTCGATGACCGCCACCTCGACCTCGTGCTCGTTGAGCGCGTAGTCGAAGCTGTCGCCGGCCACCTCGTAGGCCGGCAGCAGCAGGGCGGCGACCGACACGCCTGGGGTGACGATCGCCACGGGCGGCAGCGTGCACCGCTGCAGCTCGGCCTCGAGCGACATGCGCTGCCCCCGCCTCGTGACCTCGATGACGTCGGTGAACTGGCTCTTCGCCATCACCAGCTCGGCCGCGAGGCCGGCCAACCGCTCGAGCACCGCCGCGTCGACCGCACCCTGGTCGTCGAGGTCGACCGACACCACGCCCAACCGGGCCGTGCCGTTGACCAGGGGGATCCACACCCGGTCGCCGCCGCCCTCGCCGTTCGGGACGGCGACGGTCGTCTCGAAGGTGTACGCCCGACCGCCCACGGTGCCCTCGACGGCGAACGACCGCTCGTCCGCCTCCGGGTCCGGCAGCAGCGGATGGAGCGCCGTCTGGTCGTGGTCGGCCAGGAACACGTGGGCCGAGCGGGCCCCGAGCCGGACGAAGGCCTCGCTCACGGCGTCACCCAGCTCTGCCGGCGGCAGCGTGTGCGACACGTCGATCAGCCAGCTCAGCGGATCTGGTGCCAGTCCTCCGTCACTGTCAGTGGGCACACGACAGGGTACCCAGCAGACGGCGGGTGCCGTCAGGCCGGCAGCACGGCCGACAGCAGCCACAGGGTGGGCATGCCGGCGACCAGGGCCATCGGGGGCGACCCGGTGCGCCGCACCGCCACGACGGCGACCGCGAGCGCAGCCAGCGGCGCCATCGTGGCGCCGGGTGCGGCCAGGTCGTCGGCCAGCGCGCCGGTGGCCAGGGCGGCGAACGACACGGGCACGGCCAGGCGGGCCGCCCGCTCGAGCACCGGTGGCAGGCCGGAGCGGGCGGCGAGCACCAGCATGCTGATGCGGAACAGGTAGCTGCCGGCACCGACGGCGAGGACGACGAGGAACGCGGTCACCGGTCGTCCTCCTCGGTGACCGCCAGCGCCGCCACGAGCCCGCCGGTGACGGCGACCAGGACCCCCAGGTGCAGGGGGATCCAGCGTCCGGCGAGCGCCAGCACCACCGCGACCGCCACGCCCCGCCGGACGCCGCGGGTCGTGAGTCGGGGCACGACCTCGCCCACGAGGAACAGCGGGACCACGTACTCGAGGTGCAGCCCGGCAGGCAGGCCGGTGCCGACCGTCGCGCCGACGGTGATGGCGGCAACCCACGCGACCCACAGGATCGCCACGCCGCCGGCGTAGCGCAGGTGCCCGCCGCGACGGTCGCCGGCGCGCTCGTAGCCGTCGACGCCGACGGCCACCGACGGGTCGACGATGGCGTAGGCGGCGAGCGCCTGCCACCAGCGGGGTGTGCCACCCCAGTGGCGGGCCATCGTGGCCGAGTAGAGGATCAGGCGAAGGTTCACCGACAGGGCGGCGACGACGGCGACCAGGGGGGCGGCGCCGCTGTCGAGCATCTGGATGGTGGCGACCTGGGCGCTCCCGGCGAAGACCAGGGGGCCGGAGAGCCAGCCGGCGAGCGTCGGGATGCCCGCCTGCGCGGCGCTGATGCCGATGACCAGGCCGTAGGGCGCGATGCCGAGCAGCCAGGGGGCCATCGCCCGGGCGCCGGCGACGAGGTCGTGGGTGCGGCCGCCGGCGGTCGCCGGGGCCGCGGGGGTGAGAGTGGCGGCCAAGGTGTCTCCAAGGGGGTGTGCTCCCGCCCGGGACCGGATGCCGGTCCCGGGCGGTGGCGTGGGTCGTGGTCAGGCGACGGGCCGGCGGCGGATGCGCCCGACCCGCCGGGTCGACCGCTCCGGCTGGTGGCGCCGGGCGACGAGCTGGTCCCGTCGCTGCGCCTCCTGGATGTAGGCGATCACCAGAAGATCCATGGTCTCCCTCCTCTCGGGATGTGGGCCCAGCGCCGTTCGGCCGGGGCGTCCTGCGTGGTGGCCCCACCATGCGCCTTGGCGCCCGCCGGGGCTTGGACATCACGTGAAGAGGTTCTGGAGATCGGCCGCCGCCGGCCGCGGGTCCCGGACCGCCCCAGCGGCGCACCGGGGCGATGGCGAGGGACGCCCGGACCTACGCGCAGTCGAGCCGGCGCAGCGCCAGGAGGGCGATGTCGTCCGCCGGCGGCTCGGCGCCCACCAGGCTGGCCATGACCTGGGTGCAGACCTGCTCGGGTGGGCCGGCGACCACCGCCTGGCACAGCCGCTCGACGCCCTCGGTGATCACCGTGCCGCGGCGCTCGATCAGCCCGTCGGTGTAGAAGGCGACGAGGCCGCCGGCCGGGAGGTCCACCGCCGTGACCCGCCGCTGCGCCGGCGCGACGACGCCCCGCGGCGGGTCGACGGGGGGGTCGGGGTAGGTGCCGGGCCCCCCACCAGCGGCC
>DASTFE010000016.1:0-13392 GCA_035708905.1 Acidimicrobiales bacterium
CCCTGCTCGGCGGGGTGACGACGTGCGCCCTCGCCTACCTGCTGATCGAGCGCTCGTTCCGGCCGCTGTTCGCCCACGTGCTCGACCGGGTGCCCGACCGCAGGCCCCGCACACCGGGCATCCGCCTGCGCCTGCTGCTCACCTGGGCGGTCGGCTCGGGCGTGCCACTGCTGGCGCTGGCCCTCGTGCTGTTCCTCGACGGCAACGAGATCCCGCCGTACGCCCTGGCGATGCTGTCGCTCGTGGGGCTGGCCGCGGGTTTCATCGCCACCGTGGCGTCGGCCCGGTCGCTGGCCGAGCCGCTCGACGGGCTGCGCCACGCGCTGGCCCGGGTGCGCGACGACGACCTCGACGTGGGCCTGGTCGTCGACGACGGTGGCGAGGTCGGCGAGGTCCAGGCCGGCTTCAACCGGATGGTCGACGGGCTGCGCGAGCGGCGGCAGATCCAAGACCTGTTCGGCCGCCACGTCGGGCAGGAGGTCGCCACGCAGGCGCTCGAGCAGGGCACGGGGCTGCGCGGCGAGGAGGCCGACGCCAGCGCGGTGTTCGTCGACATCGTGGGCTCGACCGCCATGGCCGAGGTTCTGCCCCCCGACGACGTGGTCGAGACGCTCAACGACTTCTTCGACGTGGTGGTGCGGGCCGTCGACGGCCAGGGCGGGTGGGTCAACAAGTTCGAGGGCGATGGCGCCCTGTGCGTGTTCGGCGTGCCGTCGACCCAGCCCGACCACGCGGCCCGGGCCCTCTCCGCGGCCCGGCTGCTGCACCTCGCCATGGACGAGCTGGCCGTGCGCCACCCCGGCCTGGCCGCGGGGATCGGCGTGTCGTCGGGGCGGGTCGTCGCCGGCAACGTCGGCACCGAGGCCCGCTACGAGTACACGGTCATCGGCCCGGCGGTGAACGAGGCTGCCCGGCTCACCGACGTCGCCAAGGGACGTGAGGTCACGGTGCTCGCCTCGGCCGAGACGGTGCGCCGGGCCGACGCCGAGGCCGAGCGCTGGCAGGACGTGGGCCGCACCACCCTGCGGGGCCGCACGGCCCCCACCGCGATCTTCGAGCCGCTGGAGCCCGCCTCCGCGACCCGCCGGTAGCCTCCTGCGCATGGGGTACGCCCACCTGCTCGACCAGCCGCTCGCGGCGCTCACCGCCGAGGCGCGCCGGGTGCGCGACGAGGCCACCGGCACCCGGGTCACCTTCTCGCCCAAGGTCTTCATCCCGCTGACCATGCTGTGCCGCGACCGCTGCGGCTACTGCACGTTCGCCCAGCCACCGGCGCGGCTCGAGGCGCCCTACCTGTCCCCCGAGCAGGTGCTGGCCATCGCCCGCGCCGGCGCGGCGGCCGGCTGCCACGAGGCGCTGTTCACGCTGGGCGAGCGGCCCGAGCTGCGCTACCCGGCAGCGGCCGACTGGCTGGCGGCCAACGGTCACGCCTCGACGATCGACCACCTCGCCGCCATGTGCCGGCTGGTGCTCGACGAGACCGGCCTGCTGCCCCACGCCAACGCCGGCGCCCTGCACGCCGACGAGCTGGCCCGCCTGCGCGAGGTCGCCCCCAGCCAGGGGATGATGGTCGAGACGCTCCGCGCCGACCTGGCCGCCCACCGTGGCTCGCCCGACAAGACCCCCGAGCGCCGGCTGGCCACGCTCGACGCCGCGGGGCGCCTCGGCATCCCCTTCACCACCGGCATCCTGGTGGGCATCGGCGAGACGCGGGCCGACCGCCTGGCGGCCCTCGAGGCGATCGCCGAATCCCACCGGCGCTGGGGCCACGTGCAGGAGGTGATCGTCCAGAACTTCCTGCCCAAGCCCGGCACGTCCATGCACCACGCGCCGCCCTGCCCGACCGACGACCACCTCGACGCCATCGCGCTGGCGCGGCTGGTGCTGCCGCCCGACGTGCACGTGCAGGCGCCGCCCAACCTGGCCGACGACTTCGGGGTGCTGCTCGATGCCGGCATCGACGACTGGGGCGGCGTGTCACCGGTGACTGCCGACCACGTCAACCCCGAGCGCCCGTGGCCGGCGCTCGACCGCCTGCGGGCGGTCACCGAGGCCCGGGGCTTCGCCCTGGCCCCCCGGCTGACGGTGTACCCCGAGTTCGTGGCCGCGGGCGACCGCTGGCTCGACCCGGGGCTCGTCTTCCCGGTGGGCGACCGGGCCGACGCCGAGGGCCTGGGGCGCGACGACCCGGGGTCGGTGTTCCCCGAGCGCACCCTCGAGAACGCCCGGGCCGGCACGGGCGCCGAGATCGTGCTGACCGGCGTGCGCTCGTCGGCCTGGTACTCGGGCGCGGACGCCGCCCCGCCCACGCTGGTGCCCGGCCCGCGGGGCGCAGTGCGGGGCCCGGTGGCCGAGGTGCTGGCCGGCGTGCGGGCCGGCCAGACCGTCGGCGAGGACGAGATCGTCACCCTGTTCGCCGCCCGGGGCCCCGAGGTCGTGGCCGTGGCCGAGGTCGCGGACGACCTGCGGCGCGAGGCGGTGGGCGACGTCGTCACGTACGTCCGCAACCGCAACATCAACTACACCAACGTCTGCACGTTCAAGTGCCGGTTCTGCGGCTTCTCCAAGGGTCCGCTGTCGCTCAACCTGCGGGGCACGCCCTACCTGCTCACCCTCGACGACGTGGCGGCCCGCTCCCGCGAGGCGTGGGACAGGGGCGCCACCGAGGTGTGCCTCCAGGGCGGCATCCACCCCGACTTCGACGGCGACTACTACGTCGAGGTGGCCCGGGCCGTGCGGGAGGCGGCGCCCGACATCCACATCCACGGGTTCACCGCCCTCGAGGTCACCGAGGGGGCGCGCCGGCTCGGCGAGCCGCTCGACCGCTACCTGCGCCGGCTCATGGACGCCGGGCTCCGCTCGCTGCCGGGCACGGCCGCCGAGATCCTCGACGACCCGGTGCGGGCCGTGCTGTGTCCCGACAAGATCACGACCGACGAGTGGCTCGAGTGCCACCGGGTCGCCCACCGGGTGGGGCTGCGGTCGAACGTGACGATGATGTTCGGCGCGGTCGAGTCGCCCCGCTCGTGGGCCCGCCACCTGCTGCGCACGCGGGCCCTGCAGGCCGAGACCGGTGGCTTCACCGAGTTCGTGGGCCTGCCGTTCGTGCACATGGCCGCCCCGATCTACCTGCAGCGCAAGGCCCGGCGGGGGCCGACGTTCCGCGAGGTGCTGCTGGTGCACGCCATCGCCCGCATCGCCTACCGGGGCCTGATCGACAACGTGCAGTTCTCGTGGGTCAAGCTCGGGCGCGATGCCGGCGTGCAGCTGCTCCAGGCCGGCTGCAACGACCTCGGCGGCACGCTGATGGACGAGAACATCTCGCGGGCCGCGGGCGCCAGCCACGGCCAGGAGATGACGCCCGACGACTTCGCCGCCATGGTCGAGCCCCTGGGTCGCCGGCTCCAGGAGCGCACGACGCTGTACGCCCCGGCCGCGCCGTCCGCGCCGGCGCCCGCCTGACCCACCGCACGACCTCCCCGATCCGGTGGCAGGCTGAACCTGCGATGGAACGAGACCTGATCCAGGCACTGCTCGACGACGCCGGCGCCACCCGCAACCGCGACGTGCTCGCCGACATCTACCGCACCGCGTACGAGCTGACGACCGACGACCTCGACCGCCTCGACCTCAAGATCACCCGCGACGCCCTCAAGGAGATGCGGGCGGCCTACCGCCTGTTCGCCCCCTACGCCGGCGTGCGCAAGGTCACGGTCTTCGGCTCGGCCCGCACGCTGCCGACCGACCCGCTCTACGCCCACGCCCGCCGGCTGGCCAACCACCTCTCCGAGGCCGGGTGGATGGTCGTCACCGGCGCCGGGCCCGGCATCATGGCCGCGGCCACCGAGGGGGCGGGCACCGACAGCAGCCTGGGCGTGACGATCCGGCTGCCGTTCGAGGAGACGACGGCGGGGCCGCTGTCGGGCTCCGACCGGGTGGTCAGCATGAAGTACTTCTTCACCCGCAAGCTGATGCTGGTGAAGGAGTCGAGCGGCTTCGTGTCGCTGCCCGGCGGGTTCGGCACCCTCGACGAGACCCTCGAGCTGCTCACGCTGCTGCAGACCGGCAAGGCCACGCCGTCGCCTCTGGTGCTGCTGGACGTGCCCGGCCAGACCTACTGGCAGGGCTGGGAGAAGCACGTGCACGACGAGCTGGTCGACCCCGGTTGGGTGTCGCCCGCCGACGTCAACCTCTTCACGATCACCGACGACGTCGACGAGGCCGTCGCCACCGTCCGGGGCTTCTGGCGCAACTACCAGGGCCTGCGGTGGGTCGGCACCCAACTCGTCGTCCGGTTGCGGGCCCAGCCGACCGACGCCGAGCTGGCGGCGCTCAACGACGAGTTCGCCGACCTCTGCCTCGACGGCACGATCGAGCGCACCGGCCCGCTGCCGGCCGAGGTGTCGGGTGGCGACGCGCTCGACCTGCCCCGGCTGGTGATGACCTTCGACCCCCGCAAGGGCGGGCGCTTCCGCGAGATGATCGCGGCGCTGAACGGGCTCGAGTCCGCTCCCCCGCTGTCGTAGCTAGAGCGTGTCGTCGGGCTCGCGGAGCAGTCCCGCCGCCTTCTCGACGGCCCGGCGCGCCCGCGTGAGGCGGCGCTCGTCGACCGGCAGCTCGTTGCCGCCGGCGTCGATCGACTCGCGCAGGCGCTCGATGGCCAGGTCGGCCAGCTCTTCGCTGATCGCCTCCAGCCGCTGGCGGATGTCGTCGAACTCACCGGCCACGGCACAAATATGGCAGAGCGGCCCGGGGGCGACGCGACGCCGCCCGTGTGCCAACGTGGGCGCGGATGGCGCCTCTCCCCGACGACCTGCACGAGCACGTCTCGTTCGACTCGCCCGACGAGCACCGCACCTACGTCTTCGACCTGACGTTCCTCACCAGTTCGTGGCACTGCATCTACGGGCGCGGCTGCCGCGGGGTGCTCACCACCGACGCGACCCACCTCGAGCAGGGGTGCTGCAGCTACGGCGCCCACTTCATCGACGAGGACGACGCCAACGACACGCTCACCGCCGCCGACCGGCTGACCGACGACCAGTGGCAGCACCGGCGGCTGGCCGTGCGCCGTGGCGGCCCGATCCGGCGCAAGCCCGACGGCACGCTCGTCACCCGCCTGGTGGGTGACGCCTGCATCTTCCTCAACCGGCCGGGGTTCCCCGGGGGTGCGGGCTGCGCGCTGCACCGGGCTGCGCTCGAGGCCGGCGAGCGGCCGCTCGACTGGAAGCCCGATGTGTGCTGGCAGCTACCGCTGCGCCTGGTCGAGACCACCGACGAGCCGGGGCACGTGATCACGACGCTGCGAGAGTGGAAGCGGCGCGACTGGGGCGCCGGCGGCTCGCTGTTCCACTGGTGGTGCACCGACGCGCCCGACGCCTTCGGCGGGGCCCGGCCGGTGTACGTCGAGCTGCGCGACGAGATCGTCGCCCTGGTCGGCGAGTGGGCCTACGAGCGGCTGGTCGAGCACATCGAGCACGCCATGCGGGCGCGCGTCACCGAGCGGCTGCTACCCCACCCAGCGTTGCGACGTGGCTGACCGCTAGTCGTCGTCGTCGGCGTCGGCCATGCACCACGAAGCATGGTCGTCACCGGGCTCGGCGCCGCACTCGGCGCAGGGCTCGGCGTCCGCCGGCGCGAAGATGTCTGAGATGTCGAGGTCGTTGCTGCGCTTCAACGCGCGCGCTTCCTCGAATCGTCGATGTCGACCCTTCTTCACGGGCCAGCTCCCACGTAGTTGCGTTCGGCGGGCAAGTGTACCGCCGCTCTTACCCTGCATGACGTCCCCGGTCGCATGCTGCTCGGGGCGTCCCGACCACTTTCCTACCACGTCCGCAGCCGGAAACGAACCTCATCGCCACCTACGATCCATCGCCGTGCCTGCACCCTGGTGGCAATCCGCCGTCTTCTACCAGATCTACCCACGGTCGTTCGCGCCCGGCACGCCGGGCCCGACCGGCGACCTGGCCGGCATCGCGGCCCACCTCGACCACCTGTCCTGGCTGGGGGTCGACGCCATGTGGATCTCACCGTTCTACCCGTCGCCCCAGGCCGACTTCGGCTACGACGTCGCCGACTTCTGCGACGTCGACCCGGCCTACGGCGACCTCGCCACGTTCGACCGCCTGCTGGGCGCCTGCCACGAGCGCGGCCTGCGGCTGCTGGTCGACCTGGTGCCCAACCACACGTCCCACCAGCACCCCTGGTTCGTGGCCGCCCGGTCGAGCCGCGACGACCCCAAGCGCGACTGGTACATCTGGCGGGACGGCTCGCCCGACACGCCGCCGAACAACTGGCGGGCGGCGTTCGCGCCCGTGCCCGCCTGGACGTGGGACGACGCCACCGGCCAGTGGTACCTGCACCAGTTCCTGCCGCAGCAGCCCGACCTCAACTGGGACAACCCCGAGGTGGTCGACGCCATGCACGGCGTGATGCGCTTCTGGCTCGACCGGGGGGTCGATGGGTTCCGCATCGACGTGGTGCACGGCATCGGCAAGGACCCCGGCCTGCCCGACGACCCGCCCGAGGTGGCCGGCATCCCCCATGCCACCCTCAACGACACGGCCCGCACGCACGAGCTCATCCGGGCGATGCGCAAGCTGATCGACTCGTACCCGGGCGACCGGCTGATGCTGGGCGAGGTCTACCTGCTGTCGACCGAGCTGGTGGCGAAGTACTACGGCGACGGCGACGAGCTGCACCTGGCCTTCAACTTCCCGCCGCTCTACACCCGGTGGCACGCCGAGCGCTGGCGGGCCCAGATCGCCGACACCCGGCACCACATCGAGGACCGGGGTGCCTGGCCCACGTGGGTGCTCTCGAACCACGACAACGTGCGCCACCGCTCGCGCTACGGCAGCGAGGCGCGGGCCCGGGCCGCCTTGTTCCTGCTGCTGGGGCTGCGGGGCTCGCCGGTGCTGTACGCGGGCGAGGAGCTCGGCCTCGAGGACGCCGAGGTGCCGCCCGACCGGGTGGTCGACCCGGGGGGGCGGGACGGTTGCCGGGCGCCGGTGCCCTGGACCTCGGCACCCGATCACGGTTGGGGGGTGACCGACCCGTGGCTGCCGTGGCCGCCCGACGCCGACACCCGCAACGTCGAGGCCCTGCGGGCGGACGACTCGTCGATCCTGCACCTGTACCGCCGGCTGCTGGCCGCCCGGAAGGCGTCGCCGGCCCTGCGACTCGGCGACATCGTCGACCTCGTGACGCCGACCGGCGTCGTGGCCTGGCGCCGCACCTCCCCGGGCGACGACCGGGTCGTCGCCGTCAACATGGGCGGCGATCCCGCCACCCTCGACATCGCCGGCACCGTGCTGGTGGCCAGCGACGGCGCCGGCGAGGGCGCCCCGTTCGCCGGCACCCTCGGCCCCGACCGCGCCGTTCTCGTCGACCCCTCCGGCTGATCGCTCGTGCCGGACGATCCCGCTGCTGACCGAAGAAGCCCGGCATGACCCCCACCGCCACCCCGTCCCCCGCGCCCTCGCCGGCACCGTGCACCGTGCGCCCTGCCGGCCACGGCGACCTGCTGGCGGTGCTCGGCGTCCACGCCCGCCGCGACCCGGGCGGCGAGCCGCCCGCGATGGCCACGCCACGGGAGGAGGCGGCATGGCAGCGCATGATGCGGTCGCCGGACGTGACCGTGTACTGCGCGGAGGTCGACGGTGGCGTGGTGGGCACCGCCACCCTGACGGTCCTGCCGAACGTGGCCTACCGCGACTGCGCGCCGTCCGCCGTGATCGAGGCGGTGGTGGTCGCCCACCAGCATCGCCGGCGGGGTGTCGCCACCGAGATCGTGCGCCGGGCGCTGGCGGACGCCCGGGCCGCCGGGTGCGACAAGGTGCAGGTGGTGTCACACAAGCGCCATGCCACCGACGGCGCTCACAGCCTGTATGCGGGGCTCGGCTTCGTACCCGAGGCCGAGGGCTTCCGCCTCTACCTGCGCCGGTCGCCGGCGGCGGGCTCGGCGGCGGGCACGGTCGGTCCCAGCTGAGCCAACGGCCGTCGAGGCGCTCGCAGCAGCCGGGCGCGCACGCAGAGGTGTCGGTGAACAAGCGCGCCTACGGTCGGTTTCCGCCGACACCTCGAAGCGCCGGGTGGACGGATCAGGCGTCCGGCTCGCCGGCCGAGGCGCTCCGCGCCACCGCCGCGAAGGCTCGGGCGGCAGAGCGTCTCACGCCGGACCAGGCGGGTCCCGCCACATGAGCCAGAGGTGCGGGCCGCCGCCCGGCACGTCCAGCTCGCCCACGACGTCGAAGCCGAACCGGCGGTAGAAGGGCACGTTGGCCTCGGTCTCGGTCTCGAGGTAGGCGGCCTCGCCGGCGTTGGCCGGATCGTCGAGGACATGGCGGACCAGCGCGGAGCCGACGCCCGTGCCCTGGTGCGCCGGATCCGTGCCGAGCACCGAGAGGTACCAGTGCGGGGGATGGCGCGGGTGGCGGCGCTCGATCTCCCGGATCACCGCCTGACCGCGCCGCAGCCTGGCCCGGCTGACCACCATCGCCGCGCCCATGCGCACGTTGCCCGCCAGCCCCAGGTCACGGTCGTCGGATCGCTGCCAGATGGCGGCGCCGGCCCGCGCCTCGTCGGTCAGCACGGTCGCTCCCCGGGCGAGCGAGACCGCCAGCAGGGCGCGGAACATGCGGCGCAGCCGGCGGCTGCGGTCGGGCTGGGGGTAGATCCACCGCCAGATCGGGTCGTCGGCGAACGCCCGGCCCAGAACCGCACCGAGCGGCGCGACGTCGTCGGCTGTGGCGCTGCGCACCGTCGTGGCCACGGTGGCCGACACTACCGGCGCGGAAACCGCTGTGGCCGGCGGTGCGCCGGCTGGCATGGTCGTGCCGTGGCCGCCGCGCCCTTCAGCATCAGCGCCCCCGTCTACGACCTGCTGTACGAGGCCTCCGGCAAGGATTACGCGGCCGAGGCGGCGGCCCTCCACGACCTGATCCAGCGGCGGCGCCCCGGCGCGGGCAGCCTGCTCGACGTGGCGTGCGGCACCGGTGCCCACCTGGCCCACCTCCGGCGCTGGTACGAGGTGGCGGGCGTCGACGTCGAGCCGGCCATGATCGGGCAGGCCCGGGCGCGGCTACCCGAGGCGGACCTGCGGGTCGGCGACATGCGCTCGCTCCGCCTCGGACGCCGGTTCGATGCGGTGATCTGCCTGTTCAGCTCGATCGGCTACATGCGGTCGCCCGACGAGCTCGCCCTCGCGGTCGCCGCCATGGCCGGTCACCTGGCGCCGGGTGGCGTCCTCGTCGTCGACGGCTGGCTCAGGCCGGCGGCGTGGCGCGACCCCGGTTTCGTGCACGCGCTGGCGGCGGGCGGCGGTGACCTGGCGGCCGCCCGCGTCGGGGTCTCACGGCGGGACGGCCGGCGCACCCATCTCGCGATGCACCACCTCGTGGGCACGCCCGACGGGGTCGAGCACGTCGTCGAGCACCACGAGCTCACGCTGTTCGACGACGCCGAGTACCGGGAGGCGTTCCGGCGTGCGGACCTGGCGGTCGAGGTCGTCGACAGCCCGCTCGTCGACCGCGACCGCTACGTCGGCACGAGGGCGCCGTAGACCTGGCCTCAGGTGCCCAGGTCAGCCCCCGGTGGGTGGCGGCTCGTGCGACCGGGCCTCGAGCACCAGCGAGCCGTCGCCGTCGAAGGCCAGCGCGGCGTTGCCCTCGAGCAGGTGGCGCACCGGCAGGCCCGCCACCTCGGCCCGCCACCCGTCCAGCAGCCGGGACGTGCCGTCGCCCCGGACGAGCGCCTCGATGTCGGCGCGGGTGGCGACGAGCGCGGCATCGAGGTCGGCGTCGCGGGCGAGCTGGCTGACCCACGCCGATGCCAGGGTCACCGCCGGGCGGAACGTCGCGTCGACGCCGTCGCGGGGCGGCAGCCGCAGCTCGGCCTCGGGCACCTCGGCACCGGCCTTGACCGCCACCAGCAGCTCGTCGGCGGCGCCGCTCCGCAGGTGGCGCCCGTCCAGGCCCCGGACCTGCGCCAGCTCGTTGCGGGTGCGGGGCGGGCGCTCGGCGATGGCGACGACCGCCAGGTCGGGCAGCACGTGGCGCACGGGTCGGTCGACCTGGCGGGCCCGGCGCTCGCGCCAGGCGGCCACGGTCTGCGCGACGCCCCGGGCCTGGCCGCGCAGGCGGCGCGCCTCCTTGATGCGCCACCAGGCGACCTCGGGGTCGGCGGGCTCGCGGTGGCGGTGCCGCAGCGTCTCGCACTCGTCGAGCGCCCACTCGAGGCGGCCCCGGACCCCGAGCTCGGTGCCCAGCGCGGCCCACAGGTCGGCCAGGTGGGCGACGTCGGCGGCCGCGTAGCCGAGCGCGTCGGCGCCGAGCGGCCGCCGCAACCAGTCGGTGAGCCGGTCGGCCTTGGGCAGCGTGACGCCGAGGCGGCGCTGCAGCAGCGCCCCGAGCCCGGGCGAGCCCAACCCCACGAACCCGGCGGCGACCTGCGTGTCGACCAGACGGCGGGGGCCGGTGCCGCAGGCGCGCTCGAGGATCTCGAGGTCCTGGCTGGCGGCGTGCATCACGAAGACCACGTCGCTGTCCAGCAGGGCCCGCAGGGGCCGGACGTCGACGGCCAGGGGGTCGATCAGCACCAGGTCGTCACCGGCGGCGATCTGCAGCAGGGCCAGGTGCGCGTAGTAGGTGCGCTCTCGGTGGAACTCGGTGTCGAGCGCGACGACGTCGGCGGTCATCGCCATCTCGATGAACGCCTCGACGTCGCGCTGGTCGTCGATCCAGCGGTAGCCCGGCGGGTCGGCGGCGGCCGTTATGGCTCCATCCCGGTGGCGACCGGATGGCCGGCATCGACCCACGCCGTGGTGCCGCCCGCGACGTTGACCGCATCGATGCCCTTGGCCCGCATGAGCTCGGCTGCCCGCCGGCTACGCCCGCCGACGGCGCAGATGACGTAGACCGTGCCCTCGTCGGGCACCTGCTCGAGGCTGTCGGGCACCGTGGCCAGCGGGACGAGCGAGGCGCCGGGCACGTGGGCCGAGACGTACTCGTGGGGCTCGCGCACGTCGATGAGCGGAACGTCCGACGCCCGCAGCCGGGCAAGCTCGGCGATGTCGATCTCGGGGACCTCCATGGGGCGAGGCTACCGGCCGCGCGGGCTACCGGCCGAACGGCAGGTCCGCCGGCGCGTCCGCGTCGGCGACGGCTCTGGCGTCGAGCGCGACGTCGACCACCCGCATGCCCGAGGCGGCCACGGCGGCGTGGATCGCCCGCTCCCCCGCCTCGAACGCCGCGGCCAGCGGCGCCCGGGCGTGACGGCGCCAGGCGGCGTGCACCCACTGGCGGCGGCCGTCGACCAGCGGCACCGCCACGTCGCCCGCCTCGCTGCTCGCCAGGGCGCGCACGGTGGCGGCGATCGCGGCCGGTGACGGGTCGACGAGGTCGCACGCGGCGACGAACACGATGTCGTCGGACGGCCGCGCCGCCGCCGGCGCGCCGCCCTGCCGCTGTGCGGAGGCGCCATCGCAGCCGGCGACGCCCAGCGCGGTGACGACGCCGGTCAGCGGGCCCGCCCCCGGCTCGTCGTCGGGCACCGCGCTGAGGCCTGCGGCTCGCAGCGCCGCCAGGTCGCCGCCCACGGCCACGACCGCGCCGGCCCCGGCCGTGGCCACGGCGTCGGCGACCCGCGCCGCCAGCGGGCGGCCGTCGACCTCGATCAGCGCCTTGTCGCGACCCATCCGCCGGCTGGCGCCGCCGCACAGCACGGCGCCGGCGAAGCGGGGCACGGGTGGGGCCGGAGGCACGGCTCAGCTCACGCCGCCGTAGCGGGCCTCGGCGCCCCGGCTCTCGCCGTGGTGGGCCACGGCGTCGGCCAGGTCGGCCAGGAACTCGTCGGCGACCGCGACGTGGGAGGGCGAGATGATCGCGTGCAGCCCGCCCTGCTGGCGGTCGAGGTGCCAGCCGCGGTCGTCCATGACGTCGCCGACCGCCGCGATGTCGATGCGGTCCGCGCCCGGTGCGACCCCGATCTCCATGACGCCGGGGACGGGGTCGCCGGTGACCTGCAGGCCGTCGATGGCGTCGACGCCGGCCCGGAACCGGGCCGCGGCAGTACGCACCTGGTCGGCCAGCCGCAGGTAGCCGTCGAGCCCGAGGTGGTTGACGGTGGCCCAGGCGGCGGCGATGGGCGCGGCGGGACGGGTGCCGGCCGTGGTCGCCGAGCCGTACAGCCCGCCGGGCCAGCCGTCGTAGAGGAAGTACTGCCGGCGCAGCAGGTCCTCGTCACGGTGCAGCAGCAGCGAGGCGCCCTTGAAGCACCAGCCGTACTTGTGGACGTCGGCCGACAGCGACGTCACGCCCTCGACCCGGAAGTCCCACGGCGGCACCGGCTCGCCGAGCCGCTCGAGGAAGGGCAGCAGCCAGCCGCCGAGGCAACCGTCGACGTGGCACAGCGCCCCGCGCTCGGTGGCCAGGGCCGCCAACGCGGGGATGGGGTCGACGACGCCGTAGGGGTAGCACGGCGCCGAGCCGACCACGAGCGCGGTGCGGTCGTCGACGGCGGCTGCGGTGGCCGCGACGTCGGCCCGGCCGTCGGCGTCGACGGGGACGCGCACCTCGTCGACGTCGAGGTAGTGGCACGCCTTGGCGAAGGCGGGGTGCGCGGTCTCGGGCACCACGATCGTGGGGGCGGGGATGCCTCGCTCGTCACGGGCGTGGTCGCGGGCGACCTGGACCGCGAGGAACAGGCTCTCGGTGCCGCCGCTGGTGAGCTTGCCGCCCCGCGGGTTGCCGTGCACGAGGTCGGCGGCCATGGCGACGACCTCGCGCTCCATGCGCATCAGGCTGGGGAAGGCGAAGGGGTTGAGGTAGTTCTCGTGCAGGTACTCGCGGGCCACGGCCTCGTGCAGGCGCTCGAGGTCGGCGTCGACCGGGTTGTAGACCAGGCTGAAGGTGCGGCCGGCCCGCCAGTCGGCGTCGCGGCCGCGGCCGGCGCGGATCTCGGCCACCAGGTCGTCGACCGGGCGGCCGGCGGCGGGGAAGGCGGTGTCGTGATCGGTCACGGGCTCACCCTCCGTAGCTCATGCGGGTGTCCTCCATGCGCAGCACCTCGGTGTCCTCGGGGCGCAGGAAGGCGCAGTCGACGATCTCGCCGACGAAGAACGTGTGACCCCCGCAGTCGACCGGTTCGCGTACCGCGCAGTCGAGCCACGCCGCGGCCACGTCGAGGATCGGCGCCCCGGTCGGCGCGTCGCGGAAGGCGAACCCGTTGAGCGTGCCGGCCGCCGGATCGTGTTCGACCGGCTTGGTGAACTTGCGGACGATGGCCCGGTCCTCACGGGCCACCGTGTTGAGCGTGAAGCTGCCGCCCTCGGCGATCAGCCGGTGGGTCACCGCCGTCTTCTCGACCCCGATGCCGACGAGCTTGGGCTCGAAG
>DASTFE010000017.1:0-20984 GCA_035708905.1 Acidimicrobiales bacterium
GGAGCCGCCGCCGGCCGGTCGCGTGGCGTGCGGCGGTGCCGCGGTCGCGGGGACGCCGTCCGGGCGGGGGTCGGCGGGTCCCTAGCATGGCCGGATGGCAGCACCCACGCGGGTCGCACTGGCGCTCGGCAGCGGGGGTGCCCGCGGCTACGCGCACATCGGGGTCATCCAGGTGCTCGAGGAGCGGGGACTCGACGTCGTCAGCGTCGCCGGCTCGTCGATGGGGGCGCTCGTGGGCGGCGTGCACGCTGCCGGTCGGCTGGAGGCCTACGCGGCGTGGGCGCGCCGCCTCCGCCAGCGCGATGTCGTGCGCCTGCTCGACGTCTCGCTGTCGGCCCCGGGGGCGATCCGGGCCGACAAGGTGCTGGCCCGGGTGCGCGACCTGCTCGGCGGGGTGCGCATCGAGGAGCTGCCCATCCCGTTCACCGCGGTGGCGACCGACCTGGCGGCCCGCAAGGAGGTGTGGTTCCAGCACGGGCCGGTCGACGCGGCGATCCGGGCGTCGATCGCGATCCCCGGGGTCATCACGCCCGTCGTGCTCAACGGTCGCCTGCTGGCCGACGGCGGCATCACCAACCCGGTGCCGATCGCACCCACCGCCTCGGCGCGGGCCGACGTGACGATCGCCGTGGCGCTCGGCGGCGAGCCGCGTGGCCCGAACGGCGCCGGGCCCGAGCAGGAGACCGCCGAGCCCCGGCCGATGGAGGAGTGGGCCGACCGCTTCCGCGCCGGCGCCTCGCAACTGCTCGAGCGCGACGCCGTCCGCTCGTTGCTCAACCGCTTCGGCGGCGGCGAGACCGCACCGGACGAGCCCGCCGCCGCACCGGTGGCGCCGGTGGCCGCCGACCCCTTCGGTACGCTGCCCCCCGGCGTGGGGAAGTTCGACATGATGTACCAGTCGCTCGATGCGATGCAGAGCGTGCTCGTCCGCTACCGACTGGCGGGGTACCCGCCCGACGTCCTGGTCACGGTGCCGCGCGACGCGTGCCGCAGCCTCGACTTCCACCGGGCCGCCGAGATGATCGACCTCGGCCGCAGGCTCGCCGAGGAGGCGCTCGACCGGGCCGGCGTCGGCTCGGCCGGGGGCGAGGCGACCGTGGGCTCGGCACCGGCCGGCGGAGCGACCGCGTGAGCGGTCCGGTCACCGCCGCCGACGCGCCGCCGGAGGCGGCGTGCGGGCAGCCGCACGAGCCCGAGGTCGACCTGCTGCCCGCCCGTGCGGCCACGGTGGGCGGCCTCGACGTACGCCGGGCGCTGCCCCGCCGCCAGCGCCGCACGGTGGGCGCGTGGTGCTTCGCCGACCACTTCGGCCCGGCCGGCCCACCGGCAGCGATGCAGGTCGGGCCCCATCCCCACACCGGGCTGCACACGGTCACCTGGCTCGTCGAGGGCGAGGTGCTGCACCGCGACAGCCTGGGCAGCGAGCAGCTCATCCGTCCCGGCCAGCTCAACCTGATGACCGCCGGCGCGGGCGTGGCCCACGCCGAGGAGACGCCCGCCGGCGAACGCGGCGGCCTGCACGGCGTGCAGCTGTGGGTGGCCCAGCCCGACGCGACCCGGCAAGGCCCGGCGGCGTTCGAGCACCACGCCGAGCTGCCCCGGGTGGCGCTCGGCGGGGCGACGGCCACGGTGCTGGTTGGCGCGGTGGCGGGCGAGCGCTCGCCGGCCCGGGCCGACACGCCCCTGGTGGGAGCCGAGGTCGTGCTGCCCGGTGGCCGGACCACCGTGCCGCTCGACGGGGGGTTCGAGCACGCGCTGGTGGTGCTCGACGGCGAGGTCGACGTCGGTGGGCAGGCAGTCGGCCCCGGCGTGCTGGCCTACCTGGGCGAGGGCCGTGACGAGGTCGAGGTCGCCGTGCCGGGTGCGGCTCGGCTGCTGCTGCTGGGCGGCGCGCCCTTCGGCGAGCCGATCGTGATGTCGTGGAACTTCGTCGGCCGCAGCCCCGACGAGGTCGCCCGCGCTGCGGCCGACTGGAACGCCGGCCACGAGCGGTTCGGCGCCGTGGCGTCGCGGCTCGACCGCATCCCGGCGCCCGAGCCGGGCGGCTGACCCCGGCGACGCGCCCCGCTCAGCCGGCCCGGCCGGCGGCACGGTCGACGCCGTCGTCGCCGCCGTCGAAGCTGGCGCGCAGGTCGCGCTTGAGCACCTTGCCGGCCGGGTTGCGGGGCAGGGGGTCGTGCCACACGGCGATGCGGCTCGGCACCTTGTAGGGCGCCAGCCGGGTGGCGACGTGGTCGCGCAGGTCGTCGGCCGAAACGGTCGCGCCGGACAGCGGCACCACGACGGCGGCCACCTCCTCGCCCAGCCGCTCGTGCGGCACGCCGAACACCGCGGCCTCGTGGACGGCGGGGTGCTCGTAGATGGCCGCCTCGACCTCGGCGCAGTACACGTTCTCGCCGCCCCGCAGCACCATGTCCTTGGCGCGGTCCTCGACGTACACGAAGCCCTCGTCGTCGATCCGCCCGATGTCGCCGGTGCGCAGCCACCCGCGGACGATCGTCTCGGCCGTGGCGTCGGGACGGTTCCAGTAGCCCCGGATCAGGTTGGGTCCCTTGAACCAGATCTCGCCGCGCTCGCCCACCGGCACGGGCTCGCCGGCGTCGTCGCGGATCTCGACCTCGAGGATCGGGGTCGCCCGGCCGGTGCTGGTGGGGTGCGTGAGGTAGTCGGCCCCGCCGTTCTGGGGGCCGTAGGCGTTGGTCTCGGTCATGCCGTAGCCGATGCTGGGGCTGGCCTTGGCGAAGCTCGACGACACCCTGCGCACCAGCTCGGGCGGTGCAGGCGCACCACCGCCGCCCACGCTCACCAGGCTCGACGTGTCGAAGTCGGTAAAGCGCGGCGACTGGAGCAGGTCCCAGCTCTGGGTGGGCACGCCGACGAAGTTGGTGACGCGCTCGCGCTCGATCAGCTCGAGCGCCCGTTCGGGGTCCCACTTGTACATGATCACGAGCTTGACCCCGCTGGCGAAGCTTCCGAGCATCACCGGGATCGACCCGGTCACGTGGAACAGCGGCACGATCAGGATGAACGCGGGCTCGGTGGTGAGCGGCGGGGCGTCGGGCCCGCGCCGCAGCCGGTCGACCGCGGCGCGGCAGCTGTAGCCCATCAGCGCCTGCGTGACCGCTCGGTGCGTCGACACCGCCCCCTTGGGGCGGCCGGTCGTGCCTGAGGTGTAGAGGATGGTGGCGTCGTCGTCGGGCGCGATGGCGACCTCGGGCAGGGGCGCGCCCAGCGGGAGCACCTCGTCCCACCGGTCGACGCCGGCCAGGTGGCCGGAGGGGTCGTCGCCCAGCCGCACGCCGAGCAGCCGGACGCCGAGCGCGCCGGCCGCGGCGTGGGTCCGGTCGATGCGCTCGCGGTCGGCGATCAGCACCGCGGCGCCGCAGTCGTCGAGGGCCCACGCCAGCTCCTCGTCGGTCCACCAGGCGTTGAGCGACACCGAGATCGCCCCGATCGAGGTGACGGCGGCGAAGGCCACCACCCACTCGGGGTGGTTGCGCATGGCGATGGCCACCCGGTCGCCCTTGCCGACCCCGTACGTGCCGGCCAGCAACGAGCCGAGCGCGTCGACCTGGCGCATGACGTCGTCGAAGCTCCAGCGCTCGTCCTCGTAGACGAGGAACGTGGTGTCACCGCGGGCGCGGGCGGTGTCGAACACCTGCCGGAGGCTGGCCGGGCCGTTGACGAACACCGTGGTCGGGACGCCCCGGATCTCGACCGTGCCGGTCTCGAACCGCTGCCCCGGCGCGGTGACCTGGGCGACCGCCTCGGCGTAGCTCAACGACATCCCTCGTCCCCCCGGTTCGGCGCTCGTCGGCTGTATTCCCGTCCGGCCCGGTGCGCGAACTTGACCGGGAGTCAGGGACGCGTGACCCTACCAACGCCCGCCCGCAGGCCCCGAGTCGGAGGATCGGTGCCGGTCAGCCGGTGGGGGTGGCGAGGCGCCCCACGGGATCCGGAGCGTCGGGCGCGGCGTCGGGCGCGGCGGCGGGCGGGGCGTCGGTCGCCGCCTCCGCGCCGGCGCGGCGCCGGGCGCGGGCCCGGGCCGCCATGACCTGCAGGCCGGTGAGGGCTCCCCCGACGTAGACGGCCCCCTGGGCGACGCAGTTCGCGCACATCACCGGCATCGTACCGGCGCCCTGCGCCAGGGGCCGCAGGTCCTGGTGTTCTGTCAGGTTGAAGCGCTGTGTTGCTCGGTGCCGTGTAAGGCGGCGCAGCGGTCGCATCCGAGCAGCTCGGTGTGCAGCAGGTTGGTGAGCCAGTTCTGGTGGTGCTCGGCGGTCCAGCGCAGCTCCACCGTGAGCAGGTGGTAGACGTCGGGGCTGGCGAGCACGCAGTACCGCTCGCCTGCCTCGGCGATCGACAACCCGGGGGTGAGGTCGCCGCTGAGGTAGTGGCTGATTCGGTCGGTCTGGTTCGTCAGCCGCTCTTGGAGCAGTCGCCGGCCGAGCGCGGCCGCGAAGGCTTCCTTGTCGGCGGCACCTCGGATGATGGCGTGAATCGGTCGGGTGCGCGCCAGGACTCGGCAGCTGTATTCGACCATCTTGGCGAGTCGCTCCGACGCCGTGGGGAGCTGGGCGACCATGTGCCACCACGTGTCGTCGTCGGCGGCGGTGTCGTGCGGTCCAGTGATGTCCATGACACCTTCGAGCAGCCCGCGTTTACCGCCGAGAGAGACGTAGATGGTCTCGGGAGAGACGCCGGCCTCGTCGGCGACGGCGGCGACGGTGGTGCCGGCGTAGCCGTGGTCGACGAAGAGACGACGGGCGGACTCGAGGACCCGGCGACGGGTCTGTTGCGCCTGATCGGCGCGCAGCGGGGAGTGGTAGGCCCGCCGGGTGGTCTTGCTTTCGCCGGCCATTCCACTACAGTAGCAGTTAATTCACTTGAGTCTCTATGGAGCGAAGTGGCGGAGGGTGTGCCGTGGACCGCTTGGACTTCGATGACTTCGAGGTGACCTACCAGCTGCACGACGCCGGTGAACGTGTCGTCTTCGTGCACGCCAGTCCGTTCGTCTCGTGGTACGGACCGCTGATCGAGCAGCTCGTCGCGTTCTCCACCCTGACCTATCGACGGCACCTGCGCCCGTCCGAGGGCGGCCGGTACCGTGCGCTCACCGTCGCCGAAGACGCCACCGTCTGTGCTCGGCTCATGGATCACGTCGGTTGGTCCCGGGCGCACGTCGTCGGGCATTCGTACGGGGCGCTGGTCGCCCTCCAGTTGGCGATGGACCGTCCCGAATGTGTCGGGACCGTAGCCCTCCTCGAACCCGCCGCCCGGGGTATCTCCAGCTCGGCGGCCGTGGCCGCCGCCCTGCAGCCGGTGATCGCCGCCTACCGATCAGGCGACACCGCAAGTGCGATCGACGGCTTCCTGCGTCACGTCTGTGGCGACGGCTACCGAGGCGCCCTGGAACGCGTCATCCCCGGCGCGTTCAACGAGGCGCTCGCTGAGGCGGACCTGTTCTTCCAGGCCGAGATGCCCGCTGTGCAGCACTGGGCCTTCGGACCGGGCGACGCCGAGCGCATCACGCAGCCCGTGCTCAATGTGCTCGGCGCCCAGAGTGCCCCGCGGTTCGTCGAAGGCAGCGCGCTCGTGCAGTCCTGGTTCCCCCACGCCGAACGCCTCACAGTCCCCGCCGCCGGGCACCTCCTGATGGTGCAGAACCCGACCGCATTGGCGCAGGGCCTGAATGACTACGTCGCCCGCCACCCGATCGGCAGCCCCGGCCACATCGACGCTTAGCCTCGGTCCACCGATTGGCTTTCGGGGAGGCTCGTTCGCGGATACGCGGCCGCGTCAGCCCAGCTCGACCTGACAGGCGCTAGAAGATGACCAGGCCGAGCACCAGGGCGTCGACCACGGCGACCGTCCCGGCCAGCACGGCCACCGCCACCTGCCGCGGTGGCGCCGGCTCGGGGCGGTCGCGCAGGCTGCCGACCCGCCACCAGGCCGCGAACAGCCCCGGCACCGCCACCAGCGCGCCCAGCGCCAGCGCGAAGCCCAGGCCGAAGTCCCGACCCGACAGCCGGACGGCCACCGCGGCCAGACCGGCGCAGGCCAGCACCGTGCGCACCCACGCCAGCTCGGTGCGCTCGGCCTGCGTCTCGAGGAACGCACCGGCGTCGCGGTGGCGGCCCACGCTCACCGGAAGGCGATCACCAGGGCGACCACGCCGCCCATGCCGACCAGGCCGGTCGCCAGCAGGGGGACGGCCCACGGGTGGGGGAGCGGCTCGCCCCGCCGCATGGCCTGCTGGACCTG
The DNA here is from genome assembly GCA_035708905.1 of Acidimicrobiales bacterium. GTDB lineage: Bacteria > Actinomycetota > Acidimicrobiia > Acidimicrobiales > VFJN01 > ZC4RG19. The sequence goes on from DASTFE010000017.1 coordinate 6,265, forward strand.
CCGCCAACGGAAGAAGCTCGACACGGCGAGAACCATGCTGAGCACGACGGCCGTGACGGCCAGCACCGTGCGGGTCGCCTCAGTGGAGAACTGGTCGGCGATCTCGTTGAGCACGATGCCGCCGGCCAGCAGCGCCAGCGACGTACGGACCCAGGCGAGGAAGGTGCGCTCGTTGGCGAGCGTGAACCGGTAGTCGGGCTCGCGCTCGGCGTCGTCGGTCGGCACGGACGTAGCCTGTCACCCCGCAGGCTCGCGGTGGCGAACCGGCTCGGCCGCCGGCTCCTCCGCACCGGTGCCGGCGTCCGCGGTTGGCGCGCCGGGCTCGGGCAGCTCGTCGTGCTCGCCCCGCTCGCCCCGTGTGGCCTCGCCCGGCGCGGCCACGGCGGGGGGCCGGCGCCAGCCGATCTCGTCCAGGATCGCGAGCCCGAACACCGCGAACGCCAGCCCGTAGGCGGTGCCGCCGACGCCGTACACCGCGTAGCCCACGAGCGCGACCACCCACGGCACCAGCAGCCCGGTGTGCACGCTGTGGAGGGCGATCCGCCGGCGCAGCCAGAACGAGTCGAGGAACTGGCAGGCGAGCACGACGGCCAGCGTGATCAGGGCGGCGAGGTCGGACCGCAGCGCCAGCACCAGCAGGATGAGCGGCAGGGTCCCGAGCACGAGGCCGACGTGGGGCAGCAGGGCCATGATGCCCGCGGCCAGCCCCAGCGCGGCAGGGGACGGCACGTCGAGCATGCTGGCCACCGCCGCCACGGCCAGCCCGGCGAGCACCCCCTCGCCGACGATCAGGAAGATCGCCCGCCGCGACCGGTGCAGGGCCCGCGTCACGACCTCGGTCACCGTGCGACGGGTGCCCGGGTCGGGGAGTTGCTCGACCGCCGACCGGGCCAGCCGCGGCCCGTACGACATGAGGAACAGCGTGAGGATGCCCGCCACGAAGTACGTCGGTGCCGTGCCGGCGGTGGTGGCGAGCACCTCCTCGCGGCCGGTGACGCGCTCGTCGAGCGCGTCGACGAACGCCTCGACGCGGCGCGACGCGTCCACGTCGCGCGCCACCTCGCCGACGCGATCGGTGCGGTCCTCGAGCTCGGCGGCGGCCTCCTCGGCCGCCTCGCCCAGGCGGTCGACGCCGCTCGACAGGTCGTCGAAGGCGATGTACACCACGCCCCAGATGGCCGCGGCCGTGACCAGCAGTGCCACGATCACGGCGGGGAGGCGGGGGATGCGCCGGTCGAGTCGGTCGACGATCGGGTCGATGAGGACGGCGACCACGGCGGCCGCCGCGGCCCACGACAGCGGGGCGTGCGCGGCGATGAACACCCGCTGGGCGAGCACGGCCAGGACGAACACGACCACACCCACCACCGCCGAGCGCGGCGAGATCCGCACGACGTGACGCGGCGGCTCGGGTGTCGGGTCAGGCACGAGGCGTACGGTACCGGTCCCCGCGGCGGCGCTGCGGGCCCCGGCAACGTAGCCTCGGCCCGTGGTTGACGACTCCCGCGACCAGCCGGCCCCGGGCGACGCCGGGGGCACCCGGAGCGAGCGCATCGTCGTCGACATCGACCCGTGGTCGTTCGTGGCGCTCGCGCTGGCGGGCGGGGTCGCGCTCGCCATGTTCGCCATCAGCTCGCTGGCCAAGGACGTGCTCACCGGCATCGGCGTCGGGGTCCTGCTCGGCATGGCCGTGTCGCCGGTCGTCAGCCGCGTGCAGCGGCGGTGGGGCACGTCACGCGGGCTCGCCGTGGTGATCGTCGGCACCGGCCTGACGCTCGCGGTCGCGGCCGTCGTCGTCCTCGTCGCGCCGGCGGCCGTGGCCCAGTCGCAGGAGTTCAGCGACGAGCTGCCGTCGACCGTGCGGCAGTTCTACTCGTGGCCGGTCATCGGCGACCGGCTGGCCGAGGCCGATGCCGCCGGCAGCGTCGAGCGCTGGATCGAGCAGGCGCCCGCCGACATCGACGACGCCACGCTGGCCCGGCTGGGCGAGCGTCTGCTGGGCGGCGTGCTCAGCGCGTTGATCGTGGTCGTGACCGCGCTGGGGGTGCTGGTCGACGGCGAGGTCGTGGTGCGCCGCTTCCGCACGCTCGTGCCGGCCGAGCGCCGCCAGCGCGCCGACCGCCTCGGGCGCATCGTCTACGCCACGTTCGGCAGCTACTTCGCCGGCTCGCTGCTGGTCGCGGTGCTCGCCGGCCTCGTCACGCTGACCACCGGCCTGATCCTCGGCGTGCCGCTGGCGCCGGTGGCGGGGTTGTGGACCACGCTGACCAACCTGATCCCCCAGATCGGCGGCTTCCTCGGCGCCTCGTTCTTCGGCGTGCTGGCGATCACCGAGGGCCCGGTGCCCGCGGTCGTCGGCGTGGCGATCATCGTCGCCTACCAGAACCTCGAGAACCACGTGATCAGCCCGGCCATCGTCGGCCGGGCCGTCAACCTCTCACCCCCGGCCACCATGCTGGCCGTGCTGGTGGGCGCCGCCTCGGCGGGCGTGCCCGGCGCGCTGGTCGCCACGCCGCTGCTCGGCGCGGTGAAGGCCATCTACCTCGACGAGAAGGGCCAGATGCCCGAGCCCGAGGCCAAGGTGGTCAGCAGGCGGATCTCGCGCTTCCTGCGGCGGCGCGGGCGTCGCGACGACCGCGCCGCCGCAGCGACGAGCGCACCCGCCGCCGAGCACGCCCCGCATTAGACAGGCAGGTCGCCGGTGGCGCTGCGGGTGCTGCCGTGGTCCTTGTAGGCGGCGATGGTGCGCTGCGCGATGCGCATCTGGTGGATCTCGTCGGCGCCGTCCGCGAACCGGGCCCAGCGGGCGTGCTGGTACATGCTCGCTAGCGGCGTGTCGGTGGAGTAGCCGAGCGCGCCGTGCACCTGGATCGACCGGTCGATGATGCGGTTGAGCGCGTTGGCGACGAAGTGCTTGGCCATCGACACCTCCGACTTGAAGTCGAGCTTGCTGTCGATGCGGTACGCCGCGTGCAGCACCATGAGCTTGGCCTGGTACAGCTCCATCGTGGAGTCGGCGATCATCCACTGGATGCCCTGCTTCTCGGCCAGCAGCGACCCGTGGCTGAACCGTGTGAGCGACCGGTCGACCATCATGTCGAGCGCCGTCTCGGCCTGCGCGATCCAGCGCATGCAGTGCGCCAGGCGGGCCGGGCCGAGGCGGTACTGGCCCAGCATGTGACCCTGGCCCCGGCCGCCGAGCATGCGGGCGGCGGGGACGCGCAGGTCCTCGATCAGGATCTCGGAGTGGCCCGTCGAGCCGTGCATGGTCTCGACCTCGCGCACCTCGTTCCAGCCCTCGGCCGACGTGTCGACGATGAAGGCCGTGTTGGCCGCCTGCGGCAGCTCGGGGTCGTCCTCGGTGCGGGCGATGAGGATGGCGAACTGGGCCCGGTGGGCGTTGGAGATGAACCACTTGTGGCCGTTGATCACCCACTCGTCGCCGTCCTGGTAGGCGTGCGTCTGGATGAGCGTCGGGTCCGACCCGGCGACCTCGGGCTCGGTCATGGCGAAGCAGCTCATGGCCCGGCCTTCGCACAGCGGCCGCAGGAACTGCTCCTTCTGCTCGTCGGTGCCCCAGTGCAGCAGGGTGTGCATGTTGCCCTCGTCGGGTGCCTGGCAGTTGAGCACCCAGGGGCCGAGCCGCGTCTTGGCCGCCTCGGCCTGCACCATGGCCAGCTCGACGTGGCCGAGGCCCATGCCGCCCCAATCCTTCGGCATGTGGGGCAGCCACAGCCCCTGCTGCTGGGCGGCCGCCCGCATCTCGAAGATGATGCGGATGTAGTCGGACCGGTCGAGGTCCTCGGTGTTGCCCATGCGCTCCTCGCCGGGGCGTACCACGGTGTCGATGAAGCTGCGCACCCGCAGCCGGATGTCCTCCAGCTCGGGGGTGAGGGTGAAGTCGATGGGCATCGGTCAGCCTTTCGCGATGACGGAACGGGCACGGGCGAACAGCCCGAGGGTGATGGCGTGGAGCATGTCGCCGGTCGCCTTCGGCGCCCGCCCGGCGCAGGCGCGGGCGTGGGTGCCCTCGAGGACGATGCCGAGCTTGAAGCAGGCCATGGCCGTGTACCAGGCGATGGCGGACGTGTCGCGCCGGGAGCGCCGGGCGTAGACGGCGACGATCTCGGCCGGTGTGGGCAGCCCGCCGGCACCGCCGAGGGCGCCGGTCACCAGAGACGCCATGCGATCGTCGGCGGCGCCGGGCCGGTCGGGGTCGTCGGGCCCGATCGGCCAGGTGGCGAGGAGCCAGCCGAGGTCGAGCAGCGGGTCGCCGATCGTGCACATCTCCCAGTCGACGATGGCCGCCACCTGCGGCCCGTCGGGGGCGATCATGACGTTGGACAGGTGGTAGTCGCCGTGCATGATGCCCGGGCGCCACGACGCCGGGCGGTTGTCGTCGAGCCAGGCCGCGACCTGCTCGACTCCCGGTATCTCGGGGCCCGGGTACCCGTCGAGCTCGCCGTAGCCCTCCAGCTCGCCGAGCCAGCGCGGCACCTGGCGCTCGAGGAACCCCTCGGGCTTGCCGAAGTCGGCCAGGCCGGCGGCCACGTGGTCGACCGCGCCCAGCCGGGACACGGCGTCGGCGACCTCGAGCCCCATCTGGTGGCGGACGGCCGCCTCGCCGGCGTGCAGGGCGGGCAGCCCCGTGGTGGGGTTGAAGCCCTCGACCGGCGCCATGAGGTAGAAGACCGCATCGCCGGCCACGCCGCTGTCGGGCTCGCCCGGGCCGGCTACGAACGGGGGATGGGGCACGTCGCTGCCCGCCAGCGCCTGCAGCACCCGGGCCTCGCGCCGCATCACCTCGTTGCTGGCCCGGCGCAGGTGGCGCGGACCGCGGCGCAGCACGTAGTCGCGCCCGCCCCGCGAGAACCGCATCAGCAGGTTCTGCGTGCCACCGGCCAGCGCCCGGGCCCCGGTGACCGGCCCGCCCGGCAGGCCCCGCTCGTCCATCCACGCCGCCAGGGCGTCGGGGTCGACCAGGTCGGTGCCGGTGTCGCTGCCGCCCCGCTCGATGCCACCGCCGGGCTCGCCGCCGGTGTCGCGGCGGGTCTCGTCGGCCCTCTCGTCGCCAGGGCCGGTCACGAGCCGTCGCTCCGCTGGCGGGCCCGCTCGGCGTCGAGCCGGCGGGTCTCGTCGGACAGGGGCGCCGCCAGCACGCCGGTCACGAGGTCGACCAGGTCGCTCGTGAACAGCCGGTCGTCGGTGTGGGGGCCGGACCGGGCCCGGCGCCCGATCTCGACCGAGGCGAAGCGGATGGCGGCGAAGCGGCGGTGCAGGCGGGTGGCGTCCTCGTCGAGCAGACGGCCGACGTGCTGGCGCCAGCGGTAGACGCTCGACGCCGGGTCGTCCAGCGCGGCCGGGTCGATGACGGCGCGCGGGCGGTTCATCAGGTCGGCCAGGATCTGCAGGTACTGCGGCCCGCCGTCGTCGTCGGCCAGCTTGGCGGTCATGGGCCGCACCAGGGCCCCGGCCAGGGCGCGCAGGTCGTCGCGGCCCTCGGCCTCGTACGCGTCGAGCATGGCGTGGCGGCGCGCCTCGACGTCGCGGCCGTGCTTGGCGAGGAGGGCCCGCAGCAGCCCGTCGCGGTCGCGGAAGTGGTACTGCAGCGCCGAGGCGTTCTTGGCCCCGGCCATCCGGTTGATCTCGCGCAGGCTGACGCCGTCGATCCCGTGGATCGCGAAGAGCACCTCGGCGGCGCTGATCAGCCGGTCGGTCGTGGTCCCTTCGTCATGCATCCGCATTAGACCCTAGTCAAGCCGCATTGTCGCCGTGCACACCGCCGGCGCCGGGGGTCGGCACCCGTCCACCGCTGGTCCGCAGCTCCCTCGGGACCGGGCCGGGGCCGCGACGGTAGGGTCGGCGGCCATGCTCCGTCGCCGGCGACCCCCCGAGGACCCCCTGGCGCACGTCGACCCGGCGGCGGTCTCGCCGCGCTTCGCTCGGGCGGTGGAGGACGCGCTCGCGGCCCGCCGGCGCTTCGCCGAGGTGGGCGCCGGGCTGCCCGCCGGGCCCGTGCGCGACCGGCTCACCGCCCTCGGGGCCCGGGTCGACGCCGGGGTGGCCGCGGTGTGGCAGGTCACCGTGCGGGCGACGCAGGTCGAGCGCACGCTCGACGCCCTCGACCCCGCCCGGGTCACCGAGGACCACAAGCGGGCCAAGCGGGCGGGTGACGACCCCGAGCTCGAGGCGGCGCTCGCCCGGCGCTTCGCCTCGGTGCAGCGGTTGCTCAACGCGCTCGACGACACCGAGGCGCGCCTGCGCCTGCTCGATGCCCGGCTGGGCGCCGCCGTGGCCGCCGCCGCCGAGGTCGCCCTGGGCGCGTCGGGGGTGGACGCGGCCGAGGCCGTGGCGGGGGAGATGGACGGGGTCGTCGGCGACCTCGACGCGCTGCGCCTGGCGCTCGACGAGCTGGGCTGACGGTGAGCACCGGCGCCGCCGCCGACGCGCCCGGTCACCACCACCCGGGCGGGCGACCGCCTGGTCAGTCGAAGTCGAAGATGTCGTCGAGGAACGACCGGCGCTTCTTGCGCTTGTAGCGGTCGTCGTCGCGGTAGCGGTCGTCGTCGCGGTACCGGTCGTCGTCGCGCCGCCGGTCGTAGCGGCGGTCGTCGTAGCCCCGGTCGTCGTGCCGCGGGGGCGGGTCGTAGCGGTCGTCGGCCCGGCCCGCAGGCGCCGCCGGCGCGAGCGACGTCGCCGCCCGTTCGATGACCTTGTCGAGCTCACCCCGGTCGAGCCAGACCCCGCGGCACTGGGGGCAGAAGTCGATCTCGACGCCTTCGCGGGACGAGATGGAGAGCGCGACGTCGCACACCGGACACTTCATGGCCAGGACCCTACCGCCGCCCGGGCCCGCCGCCGCCCACGGCTGGAACCCCGTTCGGCGGTCGCCCGGACACTGTCGGCGCCGCCGGCGCGCCGGGTGCTGCGGGGTCGTAGCCTCGGCGCCCATGGCAGCGCGAGTGAAGGGAGTGGTGTCGGCTGACCAGGCCATCGCCTACCGCGTCGCCGCCCACAACCTGCACGAGCGCCTGCCTCCCGACGGCCTCGTCGACGCGGCCGCCGTGGCCGGCGTGCAGGACACGCCACCCGGCAACGCGGGGGTGGCGCTGGCAGCCCGCGTGAGCAAGCTCACGCCCGACGCGCTCGAGACGGCGCTGCTCGACGACCGCACGCTGCTGCGCATGCTCAGCCTGCGCGGCGCCGCCCACGTGGTGCCGCGGCGCGACGGCGTGGTGTTCGGGCCGGGAGCGCTCGCCGTCGGCGAGGAGTCGCTGCGCGAGCAGCTGATGGGGGCGTGGACGAGCATCGAGTCGCCCGGTTGGACGGCCCGCGAGGCGCTCGGCTCGGTCATCGGCGTGCTGGCGACGGTGCTGGCCGACGCCGAGCCCCGCACCAAGGGCCAGCTCAGCGAGGCGCTCCACGACCGGGTGCCGCCCGAGCTCGAGCCGTGGTGCGACGGCTGCGACGTGCACCACGTGCCCGACCAGCTGCTGCGGCTGGCGGGCACCGCCGGGGTGTTCGCCTACGGCTGGCCGCAGGGCGGCCGCCAGATGCTGATGGCGACCGACATCTGGCTGGGCGAGCCGCTGGGCGGCGACCCGGCCGCGGCGCGCCTCGAGCTGGCCCGACGGTTCGTCCACGCGTATGCGCCCGTGGCGCCCCGCCACCTAGCCGCATGGACCGGCATCGCCCCCGCCGACGCCCGCGACCGCCTGCTCGACATCGCCCACGAGCTGGTCGAGGTCAAGCTCGACGGGGCCACGGCGTTCGTGCTCCGCGACGACCTCGCCACGCTGACCGACCCGCCGCTGGCCGCCGGCGCCCGCCTCCTGCCGGCCGGCGACCCCTTCCTGGCCCAGCGCGACCGGTCCACGCTGCTGCCCGACAAGGCGCGCCAGCGGGCCGTGTGGCGACCGGCCGGCAGCCCCGGCCTGGTGCTGATGACCGGCCACCCGGTCGGCACCTGGCGGGCCCGGCTCGCCGGCAGCCGGCTGCACGTGACCGTCGAGGCGTTCACCACGCTGGGCGGCAAGCAGCGCACGGCGATCGAGCAGGCGGCGACGGTCATGGCCCCGTTCCGGGACCGCGACGACGTCGAGCTCACGTTCGACGAGGGGGCCTGATCCTGGTGGCCCCCGCCCGCGGGCGGGCGCGTGGGGCCGCCCGCAGGCGAAGATTGCCTGCATGACCGCCATCGACATCCCCCTCGCCCGCCACCGCGGCGAGAGCGACCTGCCCTTCGTCGACCTCGGCGACGGCTCCGACCTGCAGCTCCTCCAGTGCGACGTCGAGGCCGGCCTGTGGGTCATCCGCACCCGGTTCCAGCCCGGCTACGTGGTGCAGACCCACAAGCACACCGGCGAGGTGTTCGCGTTCACCCTGTCCGGGTCGTGGAAGTACGCCGAGTACCCCGAGGTGAACACCGCCGGCTCGTACCTGTACGAGCCCGCCGGCTCGGTGCACACGCTCACCGTGCCCGAGGACAACGAGGGCGTGACCGACGTGTGGTTCGCCATCCGGGGCGCCAACCTCAACCTCGACGAGGACGGCAACGTCACGACGGTGATCGACGCCGGCGCGATCCGCGAGTTCTACCTCGCCATGTGCGAGCAGATGGGCCTGCCCCGCCCGGACGTCATCGGGCTCTGACGCCAGAGAACGGCGGCGAGTCAGCCGACGGGACCGAACAGGGCGGCCGCCAGGTCGCCCGCCAGCTCGGGCGCGTCCGAGCGGCCGGTCGCCAGGTGCTCGGTGACGAGCGCGAGCAGCGCCCGCCGCACGAGCCGCGCCGCGACGGGCGGCGGCGTGGCGGCCGGCAGCTCGGGGAACCCCGCCTCGAGCCAGCCGGCCAGGCCGGCGTCGAGCGCGGCGAGCAGGTCGCGGGCCGACTTCCGGGCCACCTCGTTGCCGTGCAGACCCTCGCCGACGAGCAGGCGCAGCACGGTCTCCTCGGCCAGGGTCTGCGCCGCGACCCACTCGAAGAACCGCGCGAACCGCTGGCGCGGCGCCAGGTCGGCCGCGATCGGCGGCTCCTCGGCGGCCATGCGCTCGCCGTAGCGCTGCTCCTCGACGAGCGCCCGCAGCAGGTCGGCCTTGGACGGGAAGTAGTGGTAGATCGTGGCGACGTTGAGGCCGCAGGCGGTGGCCAGCCGCCGCATCGACGTGCCCGACGCCCCCAGCTCGCTGACGAGCACGAGCGCCGCGTCGAGGATGCGGGTGCGCTGGCCGGGCCCGGCGACGGTCGCCCCGGCGGCGCCCGGCCCGGGGGGTGTCACGGCCGCCGCTCGGGCGTGAACACCGCCGGCAGGTGGTTGAGGGCGAGGACCAGGCTCGAGTCGCCCCGGTCGACGTGCGACGGGTCGACCGCCCGGATGTCGCCGAGCCGGGCGAACAGCTCGGTGAACACCACGCCGATCTCGGCGCGGGCCAGGTTGGCGCCGAGGCAGTAGTGGGTTCCGACCCCGAAGCCCAGATGGGGGTTGGGGTCGCGGTCGACGCGGAACTCGTCGGGCGCGTCGAACACGGCCTCGTCCCGGTTGGCCGACTGGTAGAGCATGAACACCCGGTCGCCGGGCGCGAGGTCGACGCCCTGGTACGTGTGCGCCGTGGTGACCGTGCGCATGAACGACATCACGGGGCTGACGTAGCGCACGATCTCCTCGACCGCCAGGTCCACCAGGCCGGGGTCGTCGAGCAGCTTGCGGCGCTGGTCGGGGAACCGGCTGAACGCCACCAGGCCGCCGGTGAGGGCGTTGCGGGTGGTCTCGTTGCCGGCCACCACCAGCAGGATCAGGAACATGAGCAGCTCGTCGTGCGAGAGCCCCTCGTCCGCCCCGGGCCCCGTCCCGCCGGCGAAGGCGCCGTCGCCCGTCTGGGCGAGTGCGCCCTCGTCGAAGGCGCGGGTGAGGACGCCGACGAGGTCGTCGCTCGATCCGTCGGCCCGGCGCTGCTCGATCAGCTCGATGCACATGGTGGCGAACTCGACCCCGGCCTGGGCCGCCGCCTGCAGCACCGGGTCGTCCGGATCGGTGTGGCCGTCCCCGGCCATCATGGCGTCGCTCCACCGGTAGAGACGCTGGCGCTGGTCGGGATCGAGGCCCATCAGCTCGGCGATCACGATGAGCGGCACGTGGATGGCGAAGTCCTCGACGAAGTCGCACTCGCCGCGCTGGGCGATCTCGTCGATGATCTCGTTGGAGAGCTCGCGGATGTGGTCGGCCAGCTCGCGTACCCGCCGGGGGGTGAACCCCCGGTTGACCAGCCGCCGCTGGCGGGTGTGCTCGGGGTCGTCCATCGAGATGATCGACATCGGCGACGCCACCTTGGGCCGCACGCCCTGGGCCGCGGAGTACAGCCCCTGGTTGCGGCTGATGTGGCTGACGTCCTCGTGCCGGGACACGACCCACAGCTCGTTGCGGGCGTCCCACCACAGCGGGGCGTTGGCACGGAGCCAGCGGTAGGCGTCCCACGGATCGTCGTAGAACCGCGGGTCGAGGACGTCGATGTCGAACGGCGGTCGCGGCTGGCCCCTGGTCCCCTCGGCGAGCGTCATGGCGGCGAGTGTGCCAAACGAACGTTTGATGGGCAAGGGTTGGCGCCGCCGTCGCGCCGGCCCCGAGCCGTTCGGCGGCCCGCGCCGTCGCGGGTATGGTGAACCACCCTCGGCGGCGTGACCGAGTGGCTTAGGTAGCGGCCTGCAAAGCCGCGTACACGGGTTCGATTCCCGTCGCCGCCTCCGTGACCGACAGCTCATCATCCAGCAGGGGCCCCGACCTCGGTGCGGGGGCGATCGACACGGGCACCGCGCACGCCGCCCGCATCTACGACTACATGATCGGTGGCAGGACGCACTTCGCCGCCGACCGGGAGGCGTCACACGCCGCGGCCGCGCTGGTGCCCGGTGGTCACGAGGCCGCGAGCGCCGGCCTGATCGCCAACCGCGCGTTCCTGGGCCGCGCCGTGCGTCACCTGGCCGCCGAGGCGGGGATCCGGCAGTTCCTCGACATCGGCACCGGCATCCCGACGGGAGACAACGTCCACGAGGTGGCCCAGCGGGTCGCGCCGGAGTCCCGCATCGTCTACGTGGACTACGACCCGATCGTGCTGGCCCACTCCCACCAGCTCCTCACCAGCAGCGACGAGGGCGAGACCGTCTACCTCCAGGCCGACCTGCGCGACCCGCGGGCCATCCTCGACCAGGCGACGGCCACGCTCGACTTCACACGACCGATCGCGCTCGTGCTGGTGGCGATACTGCACTTCTTCCCCGACGACGAGAACCCGTACGGGATCGTCACCGAGCTGCTCGACGCGTTGCCGCCGGGCAGCTACATGGTCCTGTCGCACCTCGCCAGTGACATCTACGACCTCGACGCCACCTACGAGCGGTTGAACCAGGCGACCCAGGAGACGTTCGTCCTGCGCAGCCACTCCGAGGTCAGCCGGTTCTTCGACGGCCTGGAGATGGTCGATCCCGGTGTCGTGCTGGTGGATCGCTGGCGCCCCGATCCCGGCCACACCCCGCACGACGGGATCATGCTTCCGCTCTACGGCGGCGTGGGTCGCAAGTCCTGACTCCCGGCAGCCACCCGGTATCCCCGCCGACGCCGCCCGGCGGGAGCGACTGGGTCGACTGGCACCGGGGCTACGACGTGCCCGGTGGATCGCTGGCGCGCCGCCTCGTGGTGGTCAGGCGTCGCGTGGCCGAGGCGCTGGACGCGGCGGCGGCCGCCGAGCCGAGCCTGCTGAGCCTGTGCGCCGGTGACGGGCGCGACGTCGTGCCGGTGCTGGCTGCCCGGATGCCGTCCCGGCCGGCGGTCGCGGTACTCGTCGAGCGCGACCCGACGCTGGCCCGCCGGGCTCGCGAAGCGGCGGCCGCGGCCGGGCTCGGGGCCGGCGCCCTCAGCGTCCGCTGCGCCGACGCCGGCGCGCCGCGGACGTTCGCGGACGTCCTGCCCGTCGACGTGCTGCTCCTGTGCGGCATCTTCGGCAACGTCGCCGACGCCGACGTCGAGGCCGTGATCGGTGCGCTCCCGGCGATGGTGGTCCCCGGCGGCACGGTCGTGTGGACCCGCGGGGGTGGCGATCCCGACCGCCGACCCCAGGTGCGCGCCTGGTTCGCCGCGGCCGGCTGCGAGGAGGTGGCGTTCGACGGCGCCCCCGAGCGCTTCGGCGTCGGCGTCCACCGGCTGCCGGTGGGGCGGCCGGGCACGCCGATCCCCCTGCCGGACCGGCTGTTCACCTTCCGCCGCTGACGAGCGGCGCCGCCACGTCATCGCCCCGCGAGCTGCCCAACCGGGCTCGTGTGATGGATCGCCTCGCCGACGTGTGAGGCCTTGCTGCCCTACGTTGCCCTACACTGCCGCCGTCATGGCACCAGCAGGCGACCAGCGGGCACCCGGGTGAAGAAGACCAGCGTCTACCTGCCGGAGGCGCTCAAGCAGCGGCTGGCGCTGCTGGCCCGGCGCACGGGCCGCTCCGAGGCCCAGCTCGTCCGGCTGGCGGTCGAGCGCCTGGTGTCCGAGGCGCCCGGGCGGGTGCCCGGCGCCCAGGCGGGCGAGCCTGTCCCGGTGCCGCCACCGGGTCCGGCGCTCGTCGGGGTCGGCGTCGGTCCGGGCGACCCCGGGCTCGTCACCGGGCGGGCCGTCGAGGTGCTGCGCCAGGCCGACCGGGTGCTGGCCCCCACGACGTCGGCGGCGGCCGTGGGGCGCGCCGAGGCGGTGGTGCGCGAGGCCGCGCCCGACGTGGCGGTCGAGCGCGTCTGCTTCGTGATGGAGGTGGCGACCGACGCCCGGGCCGCAGCCCTGCAGGCGGCGGCCGACCGCGTGGTCGACCTGGTCGACGCCGGCGAGCGGGTGGCGTTCGTGACCATCGGCGACCCCAGCGTCTACAGCACCTTCGGCTCGCTGGCGGCGGCGGTGCGCGACCGCCGGCCGGCGGTGCCGGTCGACGTGGTGCCCGGGATCATGGCGTTCCAGGACCTCGCCGCCCGCACCGCCACCGCGCTGGTCGACGGCACCGAGCACCTCGTGCTGGTGCCCGCCCACGCCCCGGCCGGGTCGCGGGTGCTCGAGGCCGCGATCGCCGACCCCGACGCGGCCGTGGTCGTCTACAAGGGCGGCGCCCGGGTGGAAGCCGTGGCCGCCACGCTGGCCGAGCACGGCCGCCTCGACGACGCCGTGCTGGGCGAGCTGCTCGGCCTGCCCGGCGGGCGGGTGGCGCCGCTGGCCGACGTGGCCGACCGGCCGGCCTCGTACCTGGCCACCCTCATCGTCCCTCCGGTGCGCGAGCCGTGATCAGCTTCGTCGGCGCCGGGCCGGGAGCGGCCGACCTGCTCACCCTGCGCGCCGTCGACCGCCTGCGGACCGCCGACGTGGTCGTGTGGGCCTCGTCGCTGGTGCCGGCCGAGGTTCTCGAGCACGCGGCCCCCGGCGCGGTGGTGCACGACTCGGCCGGCATGACCTTCGAGGACGTCACCGCCGTCTACGCCGGCAACCCCGGTGCGGCCATCGTGCGCCTGCACTCGGGCGACCTGTCGCTGTACTCGGCCGTCCAGGAGCAGGTCGACTGGTGCCTCGCCCACGACCGGGCGTTCGAGATCGTGCCGGGCGTCGGCGCGCTGGCCGCCGCCAGCGCCGCGGTCGCCCGCGAGCTGACCGTGCCGGCCGTGGCGCAGTCGGTCGTCGCCACCCGGCTGCCCGGGCGCACCGCGGCGTCGATGCCCCCGGGCGAGACGGTGGCCGCCTTCGCCCGCCACCGCACCACGATGGCCGTCTACCTGTCGGGGGCGCGCCCCGAGCAGCTCCGTGACGAGCTGCGGGCGGGGGGCGAGGGCTACCCCGACGACACGCCGGCCGCCGTCGTGGTGCGGGCCACCTGGCCCGACGAGCGGGTGCTGCTCACCACCGTCGGCGAGCTGGCCGAGACGATGCGGGCGGCCGGAGCGCGGGTGACGGTGCTGGTGCTCGTCGGCCCGGCGCTGGCCGGCGCGGCGCCACGCTGCAAGCTGTACGACCCCGCCTACGCCCACGGGCACCGCCGCCGCTCGGCGCCCGGCTCGACCGCGGGGCGGCCCCGGTGACCGTCCCGAGCACCCGGCGACCACCCGTCGAGCTGGTCGGCGCGGGGCCGGGCGACCCCGACCTGCTCACCCTGCGGGCCGAGGCGGCGCTGGCCGCGGCGTCGGTCGTCGTGACCGACGCCGCCATCGCCCACCTGGCCCGCACGTTCGCGCCCGGTGCCCGCGTGTTCGTGACGTCGGCGGGTGGGGCCGACCGCGGCGCAGTCGACCGTGACGCGACGGTCGACGGGGACGCGCTGGCCGTGCTGCTGGGTGCCGCCCGGTGGGGCCGGCGGGCGGTGCGCCTCTACCGGGGCGACCCCTGGCTGCACCCGGCGCACGCCGTCGAGTCGTCGATCCTGGCCAGCTCGGGGGTCGAGCACGTCACCGTGCCGGGGCCCGCCGTCGAGCTGGCCGTTCCCGGCGCCGCCGGCATCCCCGTGCACCACCGCCCGCGGGCGGCCACGGTCACGATCGCCGCGCCGGCCGCGCTGCCCCCGGCCGTCGACCCGGCTCGCACGCTGGTGACCGTCACCGACGACGCCGCGGCGCTGGCCGCCCGGCTCGGCCGCGAGGGCGGCAGCCGGCTGGCGGTGGCCGTCGTCAGCGCGGACGGCGGCCGGACGACGGTTCGCCGGGGCGCCCCCGCCGTCCACGC
>DASTFE010000018.1:0-34594 GCA_035708905.1 Acidimicrobiales bacterium
ACGCCTGGGAGCGCGGGAGGTGACGGTCCTCGAAGAGGTGGCGGCGGATGCGCTGGACGGCCGCCGCCTCGCCGGCCACCCACACACGGGTGCCGGCGCCGAGGGTCTCTGATCGGATCGCGGCGACCAGCGCGTCGCCCGGTGGTGCCCCGGGCGGCAGGTCGCACCACTCGACGGACGCAGCCGGATGGTCGGGCAGCGGCAGCCGGGCGTCGGGGACCGCCAGCTCGGCGAGCACCCGCACCGGCCGGTCGGCCGGCAGGGCCTCGAGCAGCTGGCTCATCGCCGGGATCGCGGTCTCGTCACCCGCCAGGAGGAAGCCGGGCGCACCCGGGTCGACGGCGTAGCCGCGCCCGGGGCCGGAGACGGCCGCCGGGCTGCCGGGTGCCGCTGCCTCGGCCCAGCCGGACGCCGCTCCCTGGCCGTGGACGACGATCTCGACGTCGAGCTCGCCGGCCTGGGGGTCGGCGCGCCGGGGCGTGAACGTCCGGATCGTGGGCCGCCGCCCGTCGTCCAGCAGGAACTCGTTCCCGTTCCAGGTCGGCAGGGTGAGCTGGTCGTCGCCCGGCGATGGCAGCAGGAGGCGGACGCTCGCCGCCGGCTCGGTGACGGCGAACCCGTCGAGCTCGGCCCCGGCCAGCGTGACCCGCAGCATGCGTGGTGTGAGCCGTTCGACCCGGCGCACCGATGCGACGCGGAACCGCGGGGGCTCGCGGCGGACGCGGGTGGGCTTCGGTCCCGGTTCAGGGCTCATGGCCCCCATGCTCGCCTCCTTCACCGGTGCAGGCCCAGCGCCTCGGCGACCTCGACGTTGACCGTGCCCGGCCGTTGCCACGGTTCCCCGGCCTCGAAAACCTAGGCGCCGCCGAGCGATTCGACGATGGGGCGCAGGAACTCGGCGTCATCCCAGCCGCGCTCGGGGTTGATGGTGCCCTTGCCGGGCACCAGGCCGTCCGAGGGGTACTTGGCGAACAGGTTCGGCTCGGCGATCGGTGGTCCCGGGTCCTTCACGTAGCCGCCGTTGCGCACCACGACGAGATCGAGGCTGGGGATCACGTAGATGTACTGGCCGTCGTGACCGCGCGCCGAGAACGTGTCCTCGGGCAGGTCGTCAGGTTGGTCGAGCCACCACTGGTAGCCGTAGGCACCCTGGGACGCCGGCGCCGGTTCGAGCGAGTCCTCGACCCACGCCCGCGGCACGACCTGCTCGTCGCCCCATGCCCCCTGCCGCGCGTAGAGCAGGCCGAATCGAGCGAACCCGCGGCTCGTCGTGTCGACGCAGCAGTACGTGAGCGTGTGCCCCCGGGCGTCCCGCCACCACTCGACCTGCTCCATGCCGATCGCGTCGAAGATCTCTTCCTGGGCGTACTCGTGGGCGGCCATTCCGGTCGCCTGCTCGATGACCGCCGACAGCAGCATGGTGTCGCCGCTCGAGTAGCTCCAGACCGCCCCGGGCTCGTTGGCGGAGGGCTGGCTCGCCGCGTACGCGAGCTGGTCCTCCTCGCTGAGCACCATCTGGATGATGTCCGACTCGCCCACCGCATCGGGGGAGTAGCTCTCGACCCAGTCGAGGCCGCTGGACATCTGCAGCACGTCGCGCAGCGTGATCGCCTCGCGCTGCGTGCCCTCCCACTCAGGGAACCAGGTGGTCATCGGCTCGTCGACACCCGGTATCAGCTCATCCTCGATGGCGATGCCGATCAGCGCGCTGGTGAAGCTCTTGGCCACCGACCAGCTCGCCGCCCACGAGTCCGCGCTCGCACCGTCGGCGTACCACTCGGCGACAATGGCCCCGTCGTGCACGACGACCACGGCTTGCGTGTTCATTCCGTCGGCGAAGGCGTAGGTGCGGGCGGTGTCGAGCGATGCGGGGTCGATGCCGTGCTCCTCGGGTGCCACGACCGCCCACTCCGCGCCGGGCACGTCGGGCGCCGGTTGCTCGTCGTCCGGGCCGGACGACGAGCCGCCGCTCTCGCTGCAGGCCGTCACGCCGGCGAACAGCAGCGCCACGGCTGCCGCAACCCCCCTCGGGCCCAGTTCCCGCATCCGCCCATTTCAGCAGACCGGGGGGAGGCGGTCGCCGGCGAGGCTCAGGGAAACCGATCACAGATGTCTCAGGAGCAGGGCCGGCCGCCGGCCCGGGTCGCGTTCGGCGCCCGCCGCGGTCTCTGCCCGCTCGAACCGGTGGGCGTCCACGTCGGCGGGGTCGACCTCGAGCGCGTAGCCGCCCGGCCGGGTCACCAGGGTCGCCCCTTCGCCGTGCAGCAGTTTGCGTAGCTGGGACACGTAGGTCTGCACCGTGCGGGCCGCACCGGGCGAGCCGCGGTCACCCCACAGTTCGTCGACCAGCCGACCGCTGCTCAGGGGCTGGCCGGCATGGACCACCAGGCAGGCCAGCAGGCCGCGCCGCTTGGCGCCGCGCACATCGACGACCCCGTCGGTGCCCTCGACCTCGAACGAGCCCAGGATCCGGAACTCCATCGCCACCCCTTGCCCCGACACGTCGGGCCGGGCAAGCCGCCACCGTGATGGTACCCGCCACCACTAGCTGCCATCGGCAGCGAATCGAGCCGCGGTTGAACCGCGGTCGCGGGCCCGTCGAGGCCCGTCCCGCAAGCTGACAACGCCAGCGCAACCTGGCCCGCCGATCCCCTGGCGGGCCCCTCCCTTCCCCGGAGGTCGCCATGACCGCGTCGTTACCCGCGCGCGCCCCCACCGCTATCGGCCGGATGCGCCCCACCCCCCGCCGTCGACACGTTGCCCACCTCGGCCTCGCGAGGTCGAACGGTGACGGGCCATCGATGGCACACCCGGGCATCGAGGGCATGCGAAGGCCAGTCCGGCGTCGCCGCCATGTGCTGGCGATGGGACTGGCCGCCCTCGTGCTCGGGGCGGCATGCACATCGGACGGCGGTGTCGGCTCGCCGGAAGCTGACGCCAGGGTCCCCGCTCGCGGCTCGCCGGAAGCTGACGCCAGGCCGCCCGCGCCGATCGGCAGCCGGACAACCGATCCGCTGCGAGCGGTCACGCTCAACCTGTTGCACGGGGTGTACTGCCCGCCCGACACGGACTCCTGCCACGCCCCCGACCGGGTGGAGCTGTTCGCCGGGCTGCTGGAGACGGCCCACTGCCCCGACCTCGTCGGGCTGCAGGAGATCGGCCCCCGGCTCGAGGAGTTGCTGCCCCCGGCCCTCGAGCGTGTGTGCGACGGCGACTACACGATCGCCTGGCAGAGCGTCGAGAGCGGCGACCGCGAGATGGTGCTGACCCGCCTGCCCGTCCTCGACGAGGGCTACCTCGACATCGCCAACGTCCCGTGGGAGGCCTACTGGGTCCGGGTCGACAGCCCCCAGGGCCCGGTCGACTTCCTGACCGCCCACTTCGCCAGCAGCGTCAACAACCCGCCGTGCGCCCCGAACGTGTGCCCGCCGATCTGCGCGGACGGGATCAGCACCAACCAGTGCCACGCAGTCGAGGTCGTCGACTTCTTCGACCGGCGGCCGGACGGCGCCCGGCTGTCGATCACGACGGGCGACCTCAACGCCACGCCTGGCAGTCCCACGCTCGCCACCGTGACCGAGGCGGGCTTCGTCGACACCTGGCTCGCGTCCGGCGAAGCCGAATGCGACCCGGCCACCCATCTCGGCTGCACGGGTGGCGGAAGCCGGCCCGGACCGTTCGTGGGCATGGACAGGCCCGAGGGCCCCGGCTACGACGAGCGCATCGACTACGTGCTGGTGCGCCCCGGCCCGGGCTGCACGCTGCGAGCCGAGGCGGAGGGCTTCGCCGCAACAGCTCGGGCCGAGCCGCTCAACGGCCTGTGGTGGCCATCCGATCACGCCGGTGTCATGGCCGCGCTCCGCTGCAGCTGAGATCGCGGCTGACTCGAGCGCTACGGGCCCTCTGATCTTCGAGCAGGCGGGGCCGAGCCCCTGATAATATATCTCGTGTTGTTTCGATGAGTTCTACTCAAGCCTGGCTAGCCTGCGTAGGGTGTGCGTGTCACTACTGAGCGGTGCTGGGGTGCGTACGTGGGATGAGCGATGGGTGAGGCGCTGTCGCCGCTGGCGGAGATCGAGCGGGCGGTGCAGGAGCGGGCCAAGGACATCTCGCTGGAGATGTCGGGGCCCGACGGCGAGGCCAAGCTGCGTGGGCTCATCGCGGACGAGGTGGCGCGGTGGAACGACGACCATCGCCGGGGCCGGCGGGCCCTCGCCCTGCCCGACCCCGACGCGGTGGTCGAGCGGGCGTTCCGCAACCTGGCCCGCCACGGCCCCCTCACGCCGCTGCTCGACGACGACGACGTGTGGGAGATCATGGTCAACGCGCCCGACGCGGTGTTCGTTCGTCGTCATCAGGGGCCGTCCGGCTACCACGACGAGGTCTTCCACGACGACGAGCACGTGGTGCGCACGTTGACGAAGCTGCTCGACGACAGCGCGAGCGCCCATCGCAGCCTGGATCCGGCCGAGGGGCTGCAGGACGCGCAACTCGACGACGGGGCGCGGGTGCACATCGTGCACGGCGACATCGCCCGCGGCGGCCATGTGCTGGTGAACATCCGCAAGTTCACCGGCATCCCGTTCCGTTCGCTCGACGAGCTGGTCGAGCGGGGGATGCTCAGCGGCCAGGTGGCCGACCTCCTCGCCGCGTGCGTGCGGGCCCGGCTGTCGATCGTGTTCGCCGGGCCGCCCGGGTCGGGCAAGACGACCCTGCTGTCGTGCACGACCGCCGGGCTCGACCCGTCGCTGCGGGTCGTGGTGGCCGAGGAGGTGTTCGAGGCCGACATCCCGGTGCCCAACGTGGCCCAGATGCAGACCCGGTCGGCGCGGTCCGACCGGCCCGCCGTCGACCTGCGCCGGCTCGTCGCCGGCTTCCTGCGCATGGCCCCCGACGTCGCCGTGGTCGGCGAGGTGCGCGACCGCGAAGCGCTGCCCCTGCTGCTGACGCTGTCGTCGGGGGTGACGGGGTACACGACGATCCACGCGGGCTCGGCCCGCCAGGCGCTGACGCGGCTGCGCTTCATCTGCCAGCTCGCCGACACCTCGGGCGCGCTGCCGCTGACCGCCCTCAACTCGCTGGTGAGCGAGAGCGTCGACGTGGTGGTGCAGTGCGCGCGCACGCCGTCGGGGCCCCGGGTCACCGAGGTGGTGATGGTCGAGGACCTGGCCGGTGGGGCCGACGCCACGCACTTCACGGTGACCGAGGTCTTCCGCCGGCCGGGGCCCGACGAGCCGCTGGCCTGGACGGGCGAGGTGCCGGCGCGGGCCGTGCGGGCGCTGGCCGACGCGGGCCACGACATCCGGAACCTGCTCGAGCCGCGGGGGATGTACCGGTGACCGGGCTCGTGCTCGCGCTGTGTGCCGCCGTCGGCGCACACCACCTCTACACCGCCGTCGTGCTCGGCTGGCGGGGCGTCGGCCTCGGCCCGGCGCCGGTGCGAGCCCAGCGGCGGCGCCGACGGGCCGGGGCGTCCGACTGGCTGGTCCAGGCGGGCCTGGCCGAGGTCGATGTCGCCCAGTTCGCCGCCGTGACCGTGGGGCTGGTGGCGGTCGGCGGTGTGCTCGGGTTGGCGCTGTTCGGCGGGTTGATCCCGGGCGTGGCCCTCGGCGTGTGCCTGGGCGGGGTGCCGCTCGTGTCGTACCGGGTCAGGCGGGCGCAGCGCCGGTCGGCCGCCCACGAGTCGTGGCCGCGGATCATCGAGGAGATCCGCATCCTGACCTCGTCGTTGGGGCGGTCGGTGCCCCAGGCGCTGTTCGAGGCGGGACGGGCGGCGCCCGAGTCGATGCGCCCGGCGTTCGACGCCGCCCGGCGCGAGTGGCTGCTGTCGACCGACTTCGAGCGCACCACCCGCGTGCTCAAGGCGGGTCTGGCCGACCCCACCGCCGATGCCACCTGCGAGACCCTGCTGGTGGCGCACGAGGTGGGCGGCAGCGACCTCGACCGCCGGCTCGACGCGCTGATCGAGGACCGGGTGATCGACGTGCAGGGCCGCAAGGACGCCCGGTCCAAGCAGGCGGGCGTGCGGTTCGCCCGGCGTTTCGTGCTGCTCGTGCCCGTGGGCATGGCGCTGGTGGGCATGAGCATCGGCGAGGGGCGGGCCGCGTACGGCACGGCCTGGGGGCAGACGATGGTGGTGGTCGGCATCGCCTCGGTCGTGGCCTGCTGGGCGTGGGCGGGCCGGCTGCTGGTGCTGCCCGAGGAGCAGCGGGTGTTCGTCGAATGAGCGGGAGTGCGGGCGGATGAGCGCGCAGGCGGGCGCCCTCGTGGCGCTGGCGCTGTTCGCCGGGTCGACGCTGCTGCTCGGCGAGCTGCGCTGGTTCCGCCGCCGGCCGCTGGTCGACCGGCTGGCGCCGTACGTCCCGGGAGGCGCCGAGCTCCGTCGCCGCAGCGCGGTGATGTCGGCGGCCTCGTTCGCCCAGGTCGTCGGGCCGCTGGCCCGGGCGGTCGGCGAGCAGGTGGCGCGGGCGTTCGGGGTGACCGAGGCGCTGGCGGTGCGGCTCGAGCGAGTCCACTCGCCGATGGACGTCACCGGGTTCCGGGTGCGCCAGCTGGCGTGGGCGGTGGGCGGCCTGGTCGCGGGCTCGGCGGTGGCGGCGGCGACCGGCATGGTGGGCGTGCTGGCCCTGGCCTTCGTGCTGGGCGGCCCCCTGCTGGCGTTCCTCGTGGTCGAGCAGCAGCTCGCCTCGGCCTCGGCCCGCTGGCAGCGGCGCATCTTCCTCGAGCTGCCCGTGGTGGCCGAGCAGCTCGGCATGCTGCTCGGCGCCGGCTACTCCCTGGGCGGAGCGCTGGCTCGCCTGGCGGCCCGGGGCCGAGGGGCCTGCGGGCGCGACCTGGTGCGGGTCACCGGCCGCATCCGCCAGGGGCTCACCGAGGTCGACGCGCTGCGCGAGTGGGCGGCGGTCGCCGACGTCGACGCGCTGCGGCGACTCGTGAGCGTGCTGGCGCTCAACCGCCAGGCCGGCGATCTCAGCCGGCTGATCAGCGACGAGGCGCGAGCCATCCGCCGTGACGTGCACCGCGACCTCGTCGAGACCATCGAGCGGCGCGGTCAGCAGGTCTGGATCCCGGTGACGGTCGCCGCCCTGGTGCCGGGCGTGATCTTCCTCGCGGTGCCGTTCATCGAGGCGCTGCGCCTCTTCTCCGACACGTGACACGACAAGGAGCACCCGTGACCGCACCACTGGCCGACCGCACCTTCCGGGGCCGCACCCGCCGGCCCCGAGCCTGCCGAAACGACCGGGGCGAAGGCGTCGTCTCGGCGGCGATCGTCGTGCTCATCATGGCCGCCATCGGGGCGCTCATGTGGGTGGGGTTCCGCTCGATGTGGAGCGACATCGAGGCCGACACCAACGAGCGGATCGCCGAGGTCGGGAACTGAGCCCCGGCGCCGGCGCCGGTGGGGCCCGCCTCGCGGCCGGCCGGGCCGCCGGGGCATCCCGTCTCGTGGGCGATCGGGGCGCCGGCGCGTTCTCGACCTCGATCGGGCTCCTGGTGTTCCTGCTGCTGCTCTACCTGGCCCTGCAGGTGATGTTCGGCCTGTACGCCACCTCGGTGCTGCGGGCGGTGCTGAACGACGCCGCCGCCCGGGCTGCCGCCGGCGGCGATGGCGCTGACCTCGGCCGCATCGCGGCGGAGGCCAGGTCGTCGCTGGGCGAGATGGGGCGGCGGCCCTCCACGGTGATCGAGCTCGAGCTGGTCGACGAGGACGGTGACGGCGTGGCCGACGTCGTCGCCGGGCGCGCCCGGGCGGTGCCGCCCCGGGTCGTGCCGCCCTCGGTCGGCGGCATGATCGGCTTCGGCGAGATCACGGCCGGCACCCGCGTGCGGGTCGAGCAGTTCCGCTGACAGGATCGGCACGGCGCGGGGGCTGGGGGAGCCCGCAGTGAGCGTGACGCCATCGCCTTACCGACGGTAACCTTCCGTCGGGATCGCATCGAGGGGGAGAGGCCGTGACCAGCGCGACGTCCAGTGAGGGTCCGGATCGCACGGTGGCCGCGCGGGGCGGTTCGACCGTGCCCGACGCCGCCCGCATGCTGGCTGCGGTCGCCACGCTGGGCGCAGCGGTCATCCACTTCGCCATGGTGCCCGAGCACATGGACGATGCCACCTCGCACGGAGTGTTCTTCCTCGTCGCCGGGTGGCTGCAGTTCGCCGGTGCCGGCGCGCTGGCCTTCTCGTGGCCGCCGCGGCGGGCCTGGCTGCTGGGCACCGCCGCGTTCAACGGCGGCGTCGCGGCGCTCTGGCTGCTGACCCGCACGGCCGGCCTGCCCGGCGACGAGCCCGAGGCCGTCGGCTTCCCCGATGCGCTCGCCTCCGCGCTCGAGGTCGTCGCCGCGGTCAGCGCCCTGGCGGTCGCGCTCGGTTGGCTCGCCGACCGGGCCGTGCGGCGCCCACCCGTCCTCGTGACCGGCGTCCCGGCGGTGGCGATGGTCGCCGTCGTCACGGCGTCGATCGTGCCGGCCTTCGGTGGCGGGCACGACAGCTCGAGCCACGACCACGACGGCGAGGCGGCTGCGGTGAACGGCGACCACGCCCACGACGCCGATGGGGGCGATGCGGCCGACTGGAGCGAGCAGCGCATCGCCGCCCTCACCGGCCACCTCCCCGACGACGAGGTCGAGCGTGTCCGCCAGGTCAACAGGGACTACCTGGCCGAGCAGATCCTCAACCGGTCGCGCACGCTCGGCGACCTGCCCGAGGCCGAGCGCCAGGCCCGCATCGCGGCCTTCGTCGAGTGGTCGGTCGACAACGCCCTGCTGGCCGAGAACGGCGAGGCGACCGGCGACGAGCCGACCATGCACTCGCACGGCGTCACCCCGTGGCAGGACCTCACCGATCCCGACGACGTCGTGGCCCTGCAGGCCCAGCTGCAGCAGGCCGGCACGGTCATACCCCGCGTCCCGACGGCGGCCGACGCGGTCGAGGCCGGCTACTTCCAGGTGACGCCGTACGTGCCGGGCATCGGCGCCCACTACCTCAACATCGACCTGCTGCAGGGCGACGGCTTCGACCCCGCCGCTCCCGAGATGCTGCTCTACAACGGCAACGAGCCCACGTCCGAGCT
Organism: Acidimicrobiales bacterium; assembly: GCA_035708905.1. GTDB lineage: Bacteria > Actinomycetota > Acidimicrobiia > Acidimicrobiales > VFJN01 > ZC4RG19. Next base: position 9,068 of record DASTFE010000018.1, read on the forward strand.
GATCGGCCTCAGCTACGCGGTGCTGGCCGACGATCCGCCCGAGGGTTTCGTCGGGCCCAACGACGAGTGGCACGTCCACCCGTCGCTGTGCATCGTGGGCTCGCTCGTCGTGGGCCCCGACAGCACCCCCGACGACCTGTGCGAGTCGATCGGCGGTCGCAAGGGCATGGGGTTCGACCACCCCATGTGGATGGGGCACCTGTGGCAGGTGCCGGGGTGGGAGTCGCCGTGGGGCCTGTTCAGCGGCGAGAACCCGGTGATCAACCTGGCCACGGCCGACATCCCCGTCTGAACCGCCGGTCGGCCACGTCCGGCGGTCGCGACGACCGGCCGGCTGAGGTCCGCCGGCCGGCGCCCGTTAGCGTCGGTCGGCGTGGACCGCCGCGACACCGATCCCGCAGCCGAGGCCTCGCCACAGGGCGACCCTGCGCCCGGGCCCGGGGTCGCACCCGCGCTCGGGCGGGAGGAGCCTGGTTTCCGGTCGGGGTTCGTCAGCCTGGTGGGGCGGCCCAACGTCGGGAAGTCGACGCTGCTCAACAGGATCCTCGGCCGGAAGGTGGCGATCGTCTCCGACAAGCCGCAGACCACCCGGCACCGCATCCAGGGCGTGCTCACCCGGCGCGATGCCCAGGTGGTGTTCGTCGACACGCCGGGCATCCACAAGCCGCGCACCCCGTTGGGCGAGCGCCTCAACGTGGCCGCCGAGTCGACGATCGCCGACGTCGACGTGGTGGTCCTGGTGATCGATGCCACCCAGCCGCTCGGGCGTGGCGACCGGTGGGTGGCGGCGCGGGTGCCCCGCGACGCCGTGGTGGTGGTCAACAAGATCGACGCCGCCGGGCCCGGCGAGGTGCTCGAGCAGCTCCGGTCGGCCGGTGAGCTGGAGCTGTCCGAGTACTTCCCGGTGTCGGCCCGCACCGGCGACGGAGTCGGCGAGCTCGTCGAGCACCTGGTGGCGCGCCTGCCCGAGGGGCCGCGCTACTTCCCCGATGACATGGTGACCGACGTGCCCGAGGCGTTCTGGGTGGCCGAGCTGGTGCGAGAGCAGCTCCTCGCGGTCACGCGCGACGAACTGCCGCACTCGATCACCACCCGGGTCACCGAGTGGGAGTGGCCGCGGATCCGCTGCGAGATCCTGGTCGAGCGCGAGTCGCAGAAGGGGATGGTCATCGGCCGCAAGGGTGCGGTGCTCAAGCAGGTGGGCACGGCCGTGCGCGAGCAGCTTCCCGAGGGTGCGTACCTCGAGCTGCACGTGAAGGTCGACAAGGACTGGCAGCGCCGACCGGCGGCGCTCGACCGCCTGGGGTTCTGACCGTCAGGAGGCCATGGGCCGGCGGCGGAGGTCGCGCAGGAAGGCCTCGATCTCGGTGCGGTCACGGGTGCGACGCATGCGGGGCAGCGTGGCGACGATCTTGGGACCGTACCGGGCGGTGGCGAGGCGAGGGTCGAGCACCGCCACCGCGCCCCGGTCGGTCGAGGTGCGGATCAGCCGTCCGACCCCCTGGGCCAGCAGCGTGGCGGCCCGCGGCACGTCGATGGTGGTGAACGCTCCCGGGCCGGCGTGCTCGCGACGGGCCTCGAGCAGCGGGTCGTCGGGCCGGGGGAACGGTAGCCGGTCGATGGTGACCAGGGAGAGCGACGGCCCGGGCACGTCGATGCCCTGCCAGAAGCTCATGGTGGCGAACAGGCAGGTCTCGGGCTCGCCGGCGAACCTCTCGACCAGCGCCTGCTTGGGCTGGTCACCCTGGGCCAGCAGGGGGAACGGCAGCCGGTCGCGCAGTGCCTCGACCGCCCGGTGCATGGCCTTGTAGCTGGTGAACAGGGCGAGCGTTCGGCCCCCGGCCGCCTCGATCAGCGCGGCGAGCTCGGCGATGGCGGCGTCGGGCCAGCGGGGGTCGTTGGGCCGGGGCAGCCGGGCGGCGCAGTAGATGAGCCCGTTGGCGGGATAGTCGAACGGGCTGCCGACGTCGAGCAGCTCGTCGGCCCGCTGGGGCAGGCCGACCTGAGGGCCGAAGCCCGGCGCCAACGTCGCGCTGGTGAGCACCGCGGCGCGGTGCGACCACAGGCGCTCGCGCAGCAGGTCGGCCACGTCGAGCGGGGCGAGCCGCAGGGCGGGGGCGTGCTCGGGTCCGGCCACGAACAGCACCTGGTCGTCGCTGGGCGAGGTGACGGCGTCGAGGTCGTCGAGCAGGGCGGTCGCCGCCTGGCGGGCCCGGACGGCACGGGCCGACACGTCGTCGCCGGCCTGGTCGGGCAGGTTGCGGAGGGCGGACTGGGCCACCTCGACCCGCCGGCGCACAGCGGCCAGCGCACCGGCCAGGGCGTCGGGGAGCGGAGCGGTGAGGCGCTGGTCGCGGTGCCCGGCGAGCGCACCGGTGAGGACCCCGGCCGAATCGGCGACGCCGGTGATCGTGTCGCCCGCCTCGGCAAGGATGCCGCGCAGCACCCGGCCCAGGTGCGAGAACCGGCCGGGACCGATCTCGACACCGGTCGTGGCCGAGATGATGTCGTCGAGGACGTGGGCCTCGTCGATGACCGTCACGTCGTGGTCGGGGAGGATGGCGCCCCCGGCGGCGAGGTCGAGGCCGTAGAGGTGGAGGTTGACGACCACCACGTCGGCCTCGGCGGCACGCGCCCGGGCCGCCTCGGCGAAGCAGCGGTCGCCTCGGGGGCAGCGGTGGGCGCCGGGGCAGTCGCGGGAGGTGGTGCTGACGGCGGCCCAGGTGGCGTCGCCGGGCTCGGTGTCGAGCTCGGCCCGGTCGCCGGTGGTCGTGACCGCCGCCCAGGCGGCGATCGTGGCCAGCTCGCCGGCGTCGGCCCGCTCGGCCAACCCGTCGAGGGCGAGCTGGCCACCGGCCGCCGACCTGCCGGCGGCGCGGGTGGGTGCCGCCACCGGAGTGCCGGCGCCGCCACCCTCGCCGCCGGCGCCGGTGCGCTCGGCGTGGTCGCTGTCGCCGCGGTCGTGGTCGCCGCGGTCGCCGCGGTCGTGGTCGCCGTCGCTGTGGCGGTCGCGACCGCCGTCGTCCGGGAGGGCGCCGAAGCCGGCGGCATCGTCGACGCCGGACGGCGCCACTTCGGCGAGGCGCTGCACGCACACGTAGTTCGACCGGCCCTTGAGGACCGCCCAGCTGAACGACCGACCGAGGTGGCGGTCGAGGAACGGCAGGTCCTTGGCGGCCAGTTGGTCCTGCAGGGCGCGGGTGGCGGTGGCGACCACGACCCGCTTGCCCGACAGGACGGCGGGAACGAGGTAGCCCAGCGTCTTGCCGGTGCCCGTGCCCGCCCGCACCACGACGTGGCGGCCGGCGGCGATGGCGTCGGCGACGGCACCGGCCATCTCGACCTGGCCGGGCCGGGCCTCGCCGCCGCCCGGCAGGGCGCGCACGACGCGTGCCAGGGCGTCGGTCACCTCGGGGGCGGGCACGGCAGGCGACCGTAGCCCGCCGGCGCGCCCGGGCCGGGGAGCGTCGGTCGTCGCCGCCCGTGCGAAGGCGGAGTCGGCGGCTGCCGGGTCGGTCGGGTGTGGCGCGGTCGTCGTCATGGTGCGTCCAGGCGGTCGTCGCCCGCGGCGGCGCCGGCGATGCGGTGCCGTGCGGCCGGGGTCACGGTGCGTTCAGGCGGTCGTCGCCGTCGGCGGCGCGGCGGCGCACGTCGGCCACCGCGACCGCGAGGTCGGGCAGCGCGCGGTCGACCGCGCCACCCGGCGTGAGGAACACGAACACCATGTCGACGACGGGATCGCCGGTGGCCTCGCCGATGGCGAGCGCGTACGCGGCCCCCTGGAGGCGGTACCGCTCGACGAGCGGATCGAGGTCGGTGTCGACGCCGGCCGGGCCGGTCTTGTAGTCGACGACCACCAGTCCGTCCGGGCGCCGGTAGAGCAGGTCGACATAGCCCTCGAGCGTGCGCCCGCCGGCCAGCGGCACACCGACGTACAGCTCGCGCCAGTGAGGGCTGCCTGCCGCCTCGACGACCGTGGGCGAGGCGAGAGCCGCCTCGACCAGCGAGCGGATGTGCGGCTCGTGGCCGATCACCCCCTCGGCGGCGGCCTGGGCGGCGATCGCGTCGTCGATCTCGCGGCTCGGGCCGCCGGCAGGCACGGCGAGGTCGACGGTCTGCATCACGCCGTGGACGGCGCGGCCGATCGCCGAGCCGTAGCGCCCCTTCTGCCAGGGCGGCAGGTCGAGGTCGCGGGGGCGCTTGTCGAGGCCGGGGTCGTGGACCGCGTCGGGCCGGCCGTCGTCGGTGAGCGCCGTGGCGGCGATCGTGCGGGGCCGCTCGCTGGCCGCCAGCGCCTGGTCGCGCTGGCGTCGCCACTCGTCGAACGGCATCAGCTCGTCGTCGTCGGAGGCCGCGATGTCGGGAGCGGCGGCGGTGTCGCCGACGGCATCGTGCGGTGGCGGGACAGGCGGCTCGGCGGCGATGGACGGCAGCGCGGGCAACCGGTCGCCGAGGGCGCGGGCGAACAGCTCGGCGCTGGTGAGCTTGGCCTCGGTGTCGGGCTCGTTGCGGGTCTTGCGGTGGAGCGAGACGATCAGGTGGTCCTGCGCGCGGGTGCAGGCCACGTACAGCAGCCGGATGCGCTCGTCGTGGGACATCTGCTCGTCGATGGGCTTCCACGCCTCGAACGCCTCGGACACGACGGTCCGGCCGACCCGGATGATGCACGGCTGGCCCGGGGGCCACAGCACCTCGGCCCCGGCACGCTGGCGCATCGGCAGCGTCGACAGCCCGGACACGATCGTGACCGGGAACTCGAGGCCCTTGGCGGCGTGGATCGTCATGATGCGCACCGCGTCGTCGTCGGTCTCGGGCAGGACGGCCTCGGACACTCGGGCGCCCTCGGCGGTCTGCTGGCGGATCCACGCCAGGTACTGGCGCAGCGTGCCGTTGGTGGCGTCGGTCCAGGCGCGGGCCTGGTCGACCACGAACCGCACCCGCCGCCACAGGTCGCGGGCCCGCCCCTCGGCCTCGCCCAGCTCGAGGATGCGGCGGTCGCGCACGACCCGGTCGGCGAGCTCGCTGGGCGAGCGCCACCGCCGCTCGCGGTGCAGCTCGTGCAGGTAGGTCAGCGCCGCGGCCACCGGGTCGTCGGGGGCGACGGTGGTGGGCAGCGGGCGCGTGTGGTCGAAGCTGCCCCCGTGGTCGCGCCGGAACCGGTAGAGGTCGTCGTCACCGCACCCGAACAGGGGCGAGCGCAACACCGACACGGTGGCCAGCTCGTCGGTGGGGTCGTCGACGACCCGCAGCGCCATGAGCAGGTCGCGCACCAGGCGGCTGGCGTACACCAGCGAGGCCGACTCGGCGCGGTACGAGATGCCCGCCGCCACGAGCGCGTCCTCGAGGGCGGGCAACGACGTACGGGTGGGCACGAGGACGGTGATGTCGCCGGCCCGAGCGGGCTGCCAGTCGGGCGCCGGGCCGTGCGGGGCGCGGTCGACCTGCCACCCCTCGCCGAGGACGCGGCCGACGGCGGCGGCCACGTCGGCCGCCTCGCGCCGGCGGATCTCGTCGGCGTTCGGCTCGTCGTCATGCGGCTCGGGGCCGAGGACCGCCACCGGTGGGCCGACGGGTGCGTCGCCGCGCCGGGGGGCGAGGGCCTCGTACGCCGGCTGCGAGGGCACGCCCTCGTGGCGCTGCTCGCGGACGAGCTCGCCGAACACGGCGTTGACCAGCTCGATGACCGCCCGGCCGGTGCGGAAGTTGGTGGTGAGCGACAGGGACCGGCCGCCGGCACCGAAGCGCTCGGCGGCTCGCAGGAACAGCGAGATGTCGGCCCGCCGGAAGCGGTAGATCGACTGCTTGGGGTCGCCGACGAAGAAGAGGTGCCCGTCACGGGTGTCGATGTGGTGCCACTCGGTGCCGGCCGACACCGGCCCCGTGCCGGCGATGAGCACCGCCAGGTCGACCTGGATGGGATCGGTGTCCTGGAACTCGTCGATGAGCAGGTGCCGGTAGCGGCGGTGCAGCATGGCACGCACCTGGGGACCCCCCGAGGGGTCGCGCAGCATCTGGCGGGCCAGCACCAGCAGGTCGTGGAACTCGAGCTCGCCGGCCACGCGCCGCTCGTTGGCGGCCTCGAGCGTGAAGCGGCGCAGGTCGACGGCCAGCCGGCGCACGGCGCCGTCGGCCACCCCGCGGCGTAGCCCGTCGATGCGGTCGCGGAAGCCGTTGTAGCGCTCCTTGAGGGCGGCGACGTCGATGCCCGGCCAGTTGTCGCGGCGACCGTTGGCCCTAACCGGTGGCCGGCCCCCGTCCCGGCCGAGCAGCGCGAGCTGGGTGAACTCGTCGCTGGCCGCCCGGACCCGGCGCGCCCAGCTCTCGAGCGCGGCGAGCTGGGCCAGCAGCTTGTCGTCGTCGTCGCAGCAGTGGTCGCGCTCGCGGCAGGTGTCGTCGATGTCGTCGAGCAGCGCGTCGAGCTCGTCGGTCCAGCGTCCGACCTCGGGGGCCTCGGCGGGGGCGTAGGCGTCGGCGAGGTCCCAGTTCTGGTTGAAGGCGAGCGCGACGAGGCGCAGGTGGGCGGGCCGGACACCGGCCGCCGTCGCCAGCAGCAGCGCCCGCTCGACCGCCGGGTCGGCCAGCAGCTGGTCGAGGAACCGGCTCCACCGGTCGTCGAAGGCCACGGCCGAGGCCACCTCGTCGAGCACCTCGAGCCGCGGCGGCAACCCTGCCTCGACAGGGTGCTCGGTCAGCAGGCGCTGGGCGAAGCTGTGCAGCGTGCCGATGGCCGCGCTGTCGAGCTCGGCCAGGGCGGCCCGGCACCGCCCGACGGTCACGTCGTCGTCGCCGGCGAGGGCCCGGTCGAGCTCGTCGTCGAGCCGCCGGCGCACCCGGTCGCGCAGCTCGGCTGCCGCCTTGTCGGTGAACGTGATCGCCGCCACGGCGTCGAGCCCGGCGGTGCCCGTGGTGACGAGTCGCACGATGCGGTCGACCAGCGCCCGGGTCTTGCCCGAGCCGGCGCCCGCCTGCACGAACACCGTCTCGTCGAGGCCGTGGCTGATGCGGTCGCGGGCCGCCTGGTCGGGCGGTGGCGCGATGCCACCGGTTCTTGCCGCGGGATCGGGGGTCATGGCCCCGGAAACCGCGGCAGGAAGTGGACGAGGACACGGCCGGGTCACGGTGCCGCCACCTCGTCGGGCTCGGCCAGCCGGGCGTAGGCGGCGACCGCGGGGTCGTGGCGCTTGCGCTCCCAGTCGCGGCGCAGGTCGGCGACGCCCAACCCGTCGGGGTCACAGTACGCGCAGGAGACGAACGGGCCGTAGGACTCGATCGGGCGGGCCGGGAACACGCCCCGCTCGATGCCGTCGACGATCGTGCCCAGAGTGGTCGTGACCCGGGTCAGGACCCGGTCGTCGACCTCGTAGCCCTTGCGCACGAACCCGCCGCGCTCGGACACGAACCAGTACTCGGAGCGGACGCGCGCGTCGGGCCGCCCCACGAATGCCCGGGCGGCCTGGGCGTAGACCGCGAGCTGCAGCTTGGTGCCGCGCTCGTCGGGGTCGTCGGCGCTGAGCGACCGGTAGTCGTCGACCTTGCCGGTCTTGTAGTCGAGCACCACCAGGTCGCCGGCGGCAGTGCCGTCGATGCGGTCGGCCGAGCCGCGGAAGCGCAGGACGCGCCCGTCGTCGAGACGCATCTCGACCGGGTCCGCGCCGGCGAAGCCGAACCGGTGCTCGGCCGCCAGCGGCCGGGTGCGGTCGGTGCGCCGCTTGGCGTCGTCGTCGAGCAGGAAGCGGTCGGCCAGCGCCACGATCTGTGCCCGGTCGCGCCGCCAGAACACGGGCCGTCCGGTGAGCCCCTGCGCCTCGTAGTCGGCGCACACCTGCTCGGCGATGCGGCGGATGAGGGCATGGTCGGCCTCGGACCACGGGTCGTCGGGCCCCGGCTGGTGCTCGGGCGGTCGGGCCAGGACCTCGGTGACGAACTGCTCGAGCACCTCGTGGATGAGGCTGCCGCGGGTGAGGGCCGACATCTCGATCTGCTGCTCGGGGTCGTCGACGGGGCCGACCTCGAGCAGGCGCTCGCCGAAGTAGGCGAACGGGCACCGCGCCCAGCCCTCGAGGCGGGTGGACGACACCACCGTGTCGACGGGGGACGGGGCCCCGACGCCCGCCAGGTTGCCGTCGAAGCGGGTGAACGCCGCGCTGCGGCGGGCCCGGATGACCGCCGCACCCCGGTCGGTGAGCGGGTCGGCCGAGCGGCGGGCGCCGGCGCGCAGCCGGTGCTCCTGCTCGGTGGCCGGGAACGCGGCGTGGCGGACGGCGTGGGCGAACGACGGGATGCTGCGCAGCCAGGCGGCGGGCCGGGTGGCGAGCTCGTCGGTCGGCACCCGGCGACCCTCGAGGGCGCCGGCCACGTCGGCGAGCCAGCGCGAGGGCACCCGCTCGCTGCTGGCCCGCAGGTCGCCGCGGGGGAGGCAGAGCAGGTGGGCACCGGCTGCCGCCAGCGCGACGAGCACGTGCCGGTGGTCGCGGCCGACCCGGTCGCGCCGGAGATCGAGCTGGCCGCCGGTGCGGCGTCGGTCGGCGTCGGGCAGCAGGGCGTCGTCGCGCACAGGGGCGGGCATGGTGCCCTCGGCCATGCCGGTGAGCACCACCAGGTCGAGGTCGAGCCCGACGGCGAAGGACAGCGGGCCGACCAGTACGCCCTCGCCGAACCGGCCCACCCGCCCCATGTCGGCGTCGAGCTCGATCTCGAGGGTGCGACGGAACACGTCGAGCGGCGCCGGCCCGTCGACCGCGTCGAGCGCGGCGAGGCGATCGAGCGCGCGCTCGATCAGGTCGGTGGCCCGCAGCTCGCCGGCGGGCCAGCCGGCCCGGGCCTGCTCGCCACCGGTGAGGCGGTCGACCAGACCGCGCAGCCAGCGCACCCGCACCGCCCACGGGGCCGGCCGGGCACGGGCGTCGCCGATGCCGTCGACGACCGACAGCACGAGGGAGCGCAGGCGCCGGGTGCGCTCGGCCTGCAGGGCCGCATGGCGGGCCGACCCCTCGTCGCGCTCGTCGCCCCCCTCGGTGAGCACCTCGGCCTGGCGGTCGTACTGGTGGGCCGCCCGGTCGAGCAGGTTGTCCCAGTCGGCGCGGCCCGCGACCACGCCCGCCCGGCGGGAGATGCGCTCCCATGCGGCGGTCGGCACCGCCGCGGAGCCCTCGGCGGCGCGGGCCAGCAGGCCGAGGACGTCGGCCCGCCGGAAGTCGTGGTCGGCGAGCGCCAGCAGGTCGAGCACGGTGCGACCCAGCAGGCTGGCGGCCAGCGGGCGCACGGCGGCGCCGTTGCGGGCGATGCCGGCGGCGGCCAGGTGCTCGTGCACGAGGCGGCCGTAGGGGCGAGACGACCCGTAGAGGATCGCGATGCGCTCGAGCGGGGTGCCGCCCCGCACGGCCTCGATCACCAGCCGCACGGCGGCCCGCACCTCGTCGTCGGCGTCGGAGGCCGTGACGATGCGGGTGGACACGGGCGACACGGGCAGGGGCGGCGGGTCGGCCGGGCCCGCCAGCTCGGCTGGTGGCTCGACCCCCAGTCGCGCGAGCGAGCGCGCCACGCCCGCATCGGCGTCGGCCCGCCCCGTGTGGCCGGCGACGACCGTGGTGGGCAGGCGAGCCGCCACGGTCGCCAGGAGGGCGGCCTGCCGGGGGCGCAGGTCTTGGGGCAGGTGGACGACGAGGTGGCCGAGGTCGGCCGCGAGGCGGTCGGCGTCGGCGGCCTCGACCTGGGCGGCCGCCGCCGCGGCCAGGTCGGCCTCGTCGTACCAGGAGGCGCGCAGCTGCTCGCGCGCCCGCCGGCAGATGCGGACCACGTCGTGGGCCCGCCGGTTGGCACCCGCCAGGGCGGCCAGCCCCTCGGGGGAGACGTCGGCCAGCTCGCCGTAGGTGGCCACCAGCGCCGTCTCGGTGGCCGGGTGGGCCGCCACCGGCGCGAAGAGCCCGGGCTCGTCGGCCAGCGCGCGGCGTAGGCCGGCCGCCAGCACGGGGGTGGACACCGGCCGGCGCCCGGTCGCGGCCAGCGGCGCTGCGCCCAGAAGCTCGGCCAGGCGGTAGGCGGTGAGGAACGCGACGGCGGCCACGCCTGCGCCACGGCCGGCGACCGGGCCGAGACCGCCGCTGGCGAGCAGCCGGCGCGCCGTCACGCCGACGTGGTTGCTGGGTACGACCACCGTCACGGGCGCGAGCGGGTCGCCGGCCTTGGCGGCGGCGACGGCGTCGCGCAGTGCCGCCAGGGCCGGGCGGCCGTAGGGCGTGGTGACGACGTCGACGGGCACGGTCGCCAGGCTAGGCACGGGGTGTGACAGCGAACGGGGACCGGCGTGGGGTCAGGCCCGGCGTACGGTCAGGCCCGGCTCGTGGTCAGGCCCGGCTGGTGGTCAGGCCCGGCGTGCGGTCAGGCCCGGCTGGTGGTCAGCCGGCGTAGGGTCGAGGCCGGCGCGGGTCAGGCCCGGCGTGCGGGCGGTTCCTCGGGCGGGCCACCGTCACCGGACACGTCCGACGCGTCGCGCCCGTCGGTCACGTCGGACACCTCCTCGACCGCGCCGCCACGGGTGGCGCGGAGCGGCACCTCGCCGGCCATGCGGGGCACCCGGATCTCGACGGTGACCGTGCCGTGGCGCTGCTCGTGCCGGATGACGTTGAAGGTCGAGGCGTAGACGATCAGCCGGGCGGCCAGCGCCAGCCACGCCAGGATGGCGAACACGATGCCGAGCGAGCCGTACAGCGCCGACGACGAGGCGACCAGCCGGGGGACGTACACCCCGCCGACCAGCTTGAGCAGCTCGAGGCCGATGCCGCCGACGATCGCGCCCGGCAGGTGGTCGGTCCACGGGACGGCGACCGAGGTGAGGACCCGGAACATCCACAGGAACAGCACCACGTCGAGGACGACGCCGAGCGCGACGGTCGGGACGGTCGCCGGGCCGGGCAGCGCGGCGACGGCGGGGGCGAGGGCCATCGAGGCGAGGAACAGCGCCCCTGCGCCGGCGAGCCAGGCCAGCTCGACCAGCTTGGCCTTCCACCCCGGCCGCCCCGCCGACTGCCACGTGGCGTTCAGGGCCGTGCGTATGGTGCCGGCCACGCCGAGGCCGGCCCACAGCAGGCCGAGGAACCCGACGATCGATGCGGTGCGGCGGCTGTCCTCGGCGGTGGCGAGGACGTCCAGCACCCGGTCCGCCGCGGTGCCGGTGAGGCCGAGCTGGTCGACCACTTCGGATGCGAAGCTCGTGTCGTTGGCGGACAGGAAGCCCAGCACGGCCACCCCGACCAGCAGCAACGGGAACAGCGACAGGAAGCCGGCCAGGGCGATCGCGGAGGACAGCGGGCCGCCGCCGACGGCGCTCACCCGCTGGTGCACCGCCAGCGGCGTCCGCAGCCAACCGAACCGGTCGGTGAGCCGCTCGACCAGGGACGGCGCCCGCAGCGGTGGGCTCGGAGGGGTGTCCGCCATACCGAAGCTGTACCCCCGCAGGCGGTAGGTTGCCCAGGTGATCCCCGACGGCATCGACCCTGCGCGCATCCCCGCCCACGTCGCCTGCGTCATGGACGGCAACGGCCGGTGGGCCGAGCGCCGCGGCCTGCCGCGGACGGAGGGGCATGCGGCCGGCGAGCGGGCGTTGTTCGACACCGTCGAGGGCGCGCTCGACCTCGGCCTGCAGTGGCTGACCGTCTACGCGTTCTCCACCGAGAACTGGCGGCGGCCGGCCGACGAGGTGCGGTTCCTCATGGGGTTCAACGAGTCGCTCCTGCTGCGCCGCCGCGACGAGCTGCACGAGCGCGGGGTCAGGGTGTCGTTCGTCGGGCGGCGCGACTGGCGGGTGCCGCGCCGGGTGCTGCGCCGCATCGACGAGACCGTCGAGATGACCGGCAGCAACCGGCGGATGACCCTGACGCTCGCCTTCAACTACGGCGGCCGGGCCGAGATCATCGACGCGGTGCGGGCGATGGTGAAGGCCGGGACGTCGGCCGACAAGATCACCGAGAAGCGGTTGCGCTCGTTCATGTACGCGCCCGACATGCCCGACCCCGACCTGATGGTGCGCACGTCGGGCGAGTACCGCATCTCGAACTTCCTGCTGTGGGAGCTGGCCTACAGCGAGCTGGTGTTCACCGACGTGCTGTGGCCCGACTTCCGCCGCGAGCACCTTTTCGACGCCGTGCGCGAGTACCAGCACCGCGACCGCCGCTTCGGCGGCGTGCAGACCCGCGGGACGGCCTGAGGTCGCCGTGTCGCTGTACCGCGACCGTGGCGTGGTGCTGCGCACGTACAAGCTGGGCGAGGCCGACCGCATCGTGGTGGTGCTGACCCGGGGCCACGGCAAGGTGCGGGCGGTCGCCAAGGGCGTCCGCAAGACGAAGAGCCGCTTCGGCGGCCGGCTCGAGCCGGCCAGTCACGTCGACCTGCTGCTCTACGAGGGCCGCAGCGACCTCGACATCGTGTCGCAGGCCGAGACGGTGGACCACTTCGCCCACCTGCGCGACGACCTCGACCGCCTGGCCCGGGCGGTGGCGCTGCTCGAGGCGTCCGACCAGCTCGCCCTCGAGCGCGAGCCCAACCCCCCGCTGTACGAGATGCTCGTCGGCGCCCTGCGCACGCTGACCCAGGCCGACGCGCCTCTGGTGGTGGCCGGGTTCCTGCTCAAGGCGCTGGCGCTCGAAGGCTTCCGTCCCCAGGTCGAGTCGTGCGTGGCGTGCGGCGACGACGGGCCGCTCGTGTCGTGGGCCGTCGAGGAGGGCGGGCTGCGGTGCGCGGCGCACCGGCAGGGCCCGGCCGTCAGCCCCGAGGCGGTGGCGGTGCTGCAGGCGATGCTGGGCGGACGGCTGGGATCGGCGCTCACCGAGACCCGGGGCCCGGTCGTGTCCGAGGTCGACCACCTCGTCGTGCGGGTGTTCGAGCACCACGCCGAGCGCCGGCTGCGGTCGGTCAGCGCCCTGCACCGGGGCTGACCGGCGCGCTCGCGGCGGCCCGCCGGTCAGAGCGCCTTCCACTCCTGGGCGGCCTCGTCCCAGCCCAGCCACTTGCCGCGGTTGGGCTCCCAGACGATGTAGGTGCCGCGCGCCGCGTCCCACTGCGGGTTGTAGCTGGGCTGCCCGGTCTGGGCGGCCTGGCCGGGCTGGCCAGCCTGGCCACCGGGCGTCGGGGACGGCGTGGGCTGCGGTGCCCCGGCGGCCCCCGGTGCGTCGCCGCCCGAGGGGCGATCAGCGGGTGACGGGCGGTCGGTCGGTGCGCCCTCGCCGCCGGCGGGCCGCTCGCCGGCACCCGGTGCCTGCCCGGACGGGGTGGGGGTGGAGATGGACGTCGCGCCGGAGCCGGGCGGCTCGGGCCGGGACTCGCCGGGCGGCGCCCACCCCGACGGTGGTGCCGGGCGCTGGTCGGCCCCCGGGGTCGGCGGACCGCCCGAGGGGTAGGCACCCGGGGGCGTGCCCTGACCGCCGGGCGGCGGGGCCTGGGGCGGGGCGCCCCATCCCGGCGGGCCGCCTGCAGGGGCACCCGGCGGGGGTGCGCCCCACGGCTGGCCCGGGGGCCCGTAGCCGGGCGCGATCCCACCCGAGGTCAGACCAGGGACCACGACGGGCCCGGTGTGCGACTTGGACACCACGAACGTCTTGACGGCCATGTCGCCGATCCGCCGGTGCCCGGTGGACGTCAGGCCGACGATGAACGCCAGGAGCCCGGGGATGCAATAGGGGAACAGGTCGACGATCCACAGCGCGGTGCGGCCCAGCGACCGGCCGAAGCCGGGACGGTCGCCCTGCTCGTCGACCACCCGGACGCCGAACAGCGCCTTGCCGGGGCTGGCGCCGGTGGCGCCCTGCACCGCCGCGTACACGAGCGGGAAGGCGACCCACAGCACGACCAGGGCGACGGCGGCGTCGCCGCCCTCGGTGAAGTAGAGACGGTCGCCGAACTCGACGCAGGTGGTCACGTCGTTGCCCGACTCGATCACGTCGCAGGTGATGCCGGGGAACTCGTCGGTGTCGACGTACTCGGCGAGTGGGCTGAGCGGGGACGGCCCCACGAACATCGCGACGAGGACGAAGAGGAGGAAGTCGACCACCCAGGCGCCGGTGCGGCGACCCATGACGGCCGTCGGGTCGCCCGACGGCGCCTGCGGGCGCGCCGGCGTCGCCGCGGGGAACTGGTAGGCGCTCACGCCGCAGGTTCTATCACCGCCGCCGGCCGCCGTCGCGCACGCCACCACCCCGGGAACGCGTTCAGGAGCGCGAGCCGGCGGTCCGTACACTGGACCGCCATGTCCGAGGCCCCCGCCCCCGAGCCGCTCGACGTCGAGTCGCCCGACCCCGCCCTGTTCGACAAGGTCGTCAACCTGTGCAAGCGGCGGGGCTTCGTGTTCCCCTCGGCCGAGATCTACGGCGGGTTCCGCTCGACCTACGACTACGGGCCGGTCGGCGTGCTGCTGCTGCGCAATGTCAAGGAGGCATGGTGGCGGTCGATGGTGCAGCTCCGCCACGACGTGGTGGGCCTCGACGCCGCCATCCTGTCGCCCCCGGCCATCTGGGAGGCGTCGGGCCACCTGCAGAACTTCACCGACCCCCTGGTCGACTGCAAGGTGTGCCGCGAGCGGTTCCGGCTCGACAAGCTCGACGACCCCGAGGTCTGCCCCAACTGCGGGGCCACCCACAGCTTCACCGAGGCCCGGCAGTTCAACCTCATGTTCAAGACCTACGCCGGCCCGGTCGAGGGCGCCGGCGCCGAGGTGTTCCTGCGGCCCGAGACGGCCCAGGGCATGTTCGTCAACTTCAAGAACGTGCTGGAGACCTCGCGCAAGCGGCCGCCATTCGGCATCGCCCAGATCGGCAAGTCGTTCCGCAACGAGATCACGCCCGGCAACTTCGTGTTCCGCACCCGCGAGTTCGAGCAGATGGAGATGGAGTACTTCGTGCCCCCGTCCGAGGCGGGCAAGTGGTACGAGTACTGGTGCTCCGAGCGCCTCAACTGGTACCTGGGCCTGGGCATCCCGGCTGCCAAGCTGCGGCTCCGGGCGCACGAGACCGACGAGCTGTCGCACTACTCGGCCGGCACGAGTGACGTCGAGTTCCTCTTCCCCTGGGGCTGGGACGAGCTCGAGGGCATCGCCAACCGCACCGACTACGACCTGCGCCAGCACGCCAAGCACTCGGGTGAGCGGCTCGAGTACTTCGACCAGGCGGCGGGCGAGCGCTACGTCCCCCACGTGATCGAGCCGGCGGCCGGCGCCACCCGCGCGGCCATGGCCTTCCTGATGGCCGCGTACGACGAGGAGGAGGTGGCCCGCGAGGGCCAGGGCAAGGGCGAGCTGCGCACCGTGTTGCGCCTCCACCCCCGGATCGCGCCCTACAAGGTGGCGGTGCTGCCGCTGTCGAAGAAGCCCGAGCTGCAGGCGCCCGCCAACGAGGTGCTGGGACTGCTCCAGCCGCACGTCATGTGCGACTACGACGAGACCCAGGCGATCGGCCGCCGCTACCGCCGCCAGGACGAGCTGGGCACGCCGTTCTGCGTGACCGTCGACTTCGACACCCTCGACGATCACGCCGTCACGGTGCGCGACCGAGACTCCATGGCCCAGGACCGCGTGCCCATCGCCGACCTGCTCGACCACCTGCGTCCCCGCCTCGACGGCTGACGCCGCGTGGTTGCCCGCGCCGGTCGGCCGGGGTCAGCGGTCGGCGGGGGTGGCCGGGTGGAGCGGGCCGAGCCCCAGCCCGAGCGCCGCGTCGGCCCAGACCAGCACGGCGCACACCCGTGGTGCGATGGACGGGCCGACGGGGGTGCGGTCGGGATCGGCCTGGAAGTTCACGAAGCCGCCCTCGGCGCCGGGGCCTGCCTGCAGGGTGCCGTCGGGGGTGGCGGTGCCAGCGGGCAGGCAGCGGCCGTCGCGCACGATCACGGGGTGCTCGGTGGTCTCGGCGAGCCGGGTGGAGACCATCGTCCACCCGCCGCCCGCCCGGCGCGTGTCGGCGGCCGCGACCACCGTGTCCTCGATCTCGGCGGCGCTCACCGGCAGCGGTCGCTCGGCCGCCGCCAGCCAGTGCAGGGGCAACAGCGGCAGGTCGGGCAGCGCCCGGGCAACTGCCCCCAACCCGCCGCCCATGCGGGGGTTCAGCTCGGTGGGCAGGAAGCCCTCGGCCGTCAGCACGCCGTCGATGCCGAACGAGCCGGCGAAGCCGACCTCGTCACGCAGGACGGCGCCCACCCGCCGCGCCGCCTCGCGCATCGCTGCGCGGTCTGCCGGCGGCGGGTCGAAGAACGTGGCGGCGCCGCCGTAGCGGAACCCGGGCGGATCGGTGGTGCGCAACGTCACCATCTCGACCGGCCGGAACACGGCGATGCCGTCGCCCGTGACCATCCCGTGGATGCTGCACGGCACGCCGTCGAGGAACGGGGCCACTCGCACCCGGGCGCAGCGCGCGGCCATCGTGGCCCGGGCCGCGGCGGCCGTACCGTCGTCGACGACCCAGCGGACGAGGATGCCGCCGCCGTTGAAGCCGTCGCGCGCATCGCCGGCCCACACCGTGCCCGAGCCAGCGTCGAGGGCGGTCTGCGCGACCCGCAGCCCGTCGACGTCCTCGCAGGGCACGACGATCGAGGGAGGTCGAGCCACGCCGGCCCGGTCGAACAGCGCGTCGTTGGTGGTCTTGTCCTCGACCGCGACCCATGCCGGGCGGCGGGCGCCGAAGGCGGGCCGACCGGCGACGGTGGTGCTGGTGTCGTACGGCGCGACCAGGACCAGCGCATCGCGGCCCGGGTCGAACCGGTCGAGCGCCTCGACCAACTCGGCGGACGGGTGGGCCATCGCCCGCTCGAAGCGGCGGAAGACGGCGATGGTGTCGGGCGCCTCGATGTCCAGCGACAGCCACTCGGCGTCGGCGGGATCGGGCAGCGCGCCGGTGCCGACGGTGGGGCCCAGCACGAAGCAGCGCTCGGCCCCCAGGGCGCGCAGCAGCGTCACGGTCGGCGTGCCGGCGGCGACCGGGACCCCCGCCAAGATCACGCGCCGGCCCTCGACCAGGGACCGGGCGGCGTCGCGCAGGCGCTCGACGACGCCGGCGGGCGCGGGGCCGGCGGCGCCGGTGCCGGTGCTGGTGCCGGGCGAGGCCTGCGTCGCCATGTGACGACGCTAGTGGCGGCCCACCGACGCCCCGTTCGGGTTTCCCGCCGGGAGCACGATGGTGCTGGTCGCCTTCCTGCCGCGGGATCCGGGGGCCATGACCCCAGGATCCGCGGCGAGAACGCGAGCGGGGCGGGAGGAGCGGGCCGGGCGGGGCGGGTCAGTCCCGGGAGGCGGCGCGGATGGCGAGGGCGTGGCGGCGGAGGATGTCGCCCGCGGCCGTGAGCAGGTCGACGAACTTGGCCAGGTCGTCCTCGCTGTAGCGCTGCTGCAGCGCCACCATGTCGGCCAGCATGCCGGCGAACAGGGGGATGACCTCGACCATCTTCTCGGCGCTGAGGCGGACGATGACCCGCCGCCGGTCGGCGGGGTCGCGCTCGCGGCGCACGAACCCGGCGGACTCGAGGCGGTCGATCACGCCGGTGACGGCGCCGGTGCTGAGGCCGGTCAGCTCCGCCAGCTGGCCCGCCGTGAGCGAGGCGGGCAGGGCCTCGTTGAGGAGGCTGACGCACTCCCAGTCGGTGGCGTGGATGCCCAGGCGCTCGGCGCACGCGTGGCTGAGCATGGCCGACGAGTTGCCCAGCGCGCGTCCCGCTGTGACCAGCTCGGCCTGCAGGCGGTCGCGGTCGGGCGACGATGACGAAGGAGCGGCGGCGGCCATGACGGCGGTCACGGTACCCGGTCGAGGTGACGGAATAGCGGTTGTGGCTGAGACTCTCAGTTACTAAGGTAACCCGCGCCCTCCGCCGCGCACCAGGGCATCCGCTCCTCGACCGCGTCCTCCCGGAGGTTCCCTCATGCTCCAGCGCCTCGCCCGCACGTGCTACCGGCGCCGGTGGACGGTGCTCGGTGGCTGGGTCGTCCTGCTCGTCGGCCTGTTCGCCCTCAACACGGCGTACGGCGGCAAGTTCCTCGACGAGTTCGACCTGCCGGGCTCCGAGAGCCAGCAGGCGTTCGACATGCTCGACGAACACGGCTTCGAGGCGCGCACCGGCTTCAGTGGCCAGGTGGTGTTCACCGCCGCCGACGTGCGCGACCCCGCCGTCCAGCGGGGGATGGAGGACCTGTTCGCCGAGATCGAGCAGATCGTCGAGCCCGGCGAGGTCGTCAGCCCCTACGGCCCCGAGGGCGACCGGTTCGTCAACGACGATGCCACCATCGCCTACGCCGAGGTCAACATGGGTGACCGCGACAGCGACGAGTACCTCGCCGTCGGCGACGAGGTGCGGGCGCTGGTGGCCGGCACCACGGTGCCCGGCACCACGGTCGAGCTGGGCGGCGACGCCTTCGTCGAGGAGGCCGAGTTCTCGAGCGAGGTCGTCGGCTTCATCGCCGCGATGATCATCCTGCTCGTCGCCTTCGGCTCGCTGCTGGCCATGGGTCTGCCGCTGCTCACCGCCATCTTCGGCATCGTCACGGGCATCGCCCTCGTCGGGCTGACCGTCAACCTCATCGGGATGCCCAGCTTCTCGAACCAGGCGGTCGCCATGATCGGCATCGGCGTGGGCATCGACTACGCGCTGCTCATCGTCACCCGCTACCGCGAGTCGCTGCACGCCGGCATGACGCCCGAGGAGGCGGTGGTGCGGTCGATCGACACCGCCGGCCGGGCGGTCCTGTTCGCCGGCACGACGGTCGTCATCGCCGTGCTCGGCCTGTTCGTCGTGGGGCTGGCGATGGTGCGAGGCCTGGCCGTGGGCGTGTCGATCGGCGTGCTCATGACCATGCTGGCGTCGCTCACCCTGCTCCCCGCCGTGCTGGGCTTCGTCGGCACCAACGTCGACAGGCTGGGCCTGCCCCACCGGCGCCGGCACGAGGGCGCCGACGACCGCTCGGTCTGGTACCGGTGGAGCCGCGTCATCCAGCGGCGCCCCTGGCCCGCGCTCGTGATCAGCGCCGCCGTGCTGGTGGTGCTCGCGGTGCCCGTCTTCAGCATCCGGCTCGGCTTCGGCGACGCCGGCAACCGGCCGACCTCCGACACCACCCGCCGGGCCTACGACCTGGTCGCCGAGGGCTTCGGCCCCGGAGCCAACGGCCCGCTGCTGGTCGTCGCCGAGGCCCGCGAGGGCGACATCGACCTGCCGGCTCTCGAGCGCGTGTCGGCCGCCGCCAACGACACGCCCGGGGTGGCGTTCGCCGCGCCGCCGGTGCCCAACGAGGCCGGCGATGCCGCCATCATCCCGGTCGAGCCGCTCACGTCACCACAGGACGAGGCCACGGAAGTCCTGGTGCACACCCTGCGCGACGACGTGATCCCCGAGGCGGTGGGCGACTCGCCGACCACGGTGGCGGTGGGCGGCTCGACGGCCTCGGTGGTCGACTTCGCCGAGTTCACCGCCGCCCGGCTGCCGTGGTTCATCGGCGCCGTGCTGTTGGTGTCGTTCGTCTTGCTGATGGTCGTGTTCCGCAGCCTGCTGGTGCCGCTCAAGGCGGTGATCATGAACCTGCTGTCGGTCGGGGCCGCCTACGGCCTCATCGTCGCCGTGTTCCAGTGGGGCTGGGGGCGCAGCCTGGTGGGCGTGGGCAAGGAGGGTCCCATCGACGCCTGGGTGCCGATGATGCTCTTCGCCGTCATCTTCGGCCTGTCGATGGACTACGAGGTGTTCCTGCTGTCGCGCATCCGCGAGGAGTACGACCGCACCCGCGACAACGCGACGGCCGTGGCCAACGGGTTGGCCGCCACCGCCCGGGTCATCACCGCGGCGGCGGCCATCATGTTCTGCGTGTTCGGCGCCTTCGTGCTCGGCGCCGACCGCTCGCTCAAGCTCTTCGGGCTCGGCCTGGCGCTGGCCGTGCTGCTCGACGCCACGGTGGTGCGGCTGGTGCTGGTGCCGTCGACGATGGAGCTGCTCGGCGACCGGAACTGGTGGCTGCCCCGGTGGCTCGACCGCCTGCTGCCGGTCGTGCACGTCGAGGCGACGCCGGACGGCGAGGCGGTGGCCCCGGCGCCCACCGACGTGGTGCCGCCCGAGCCCGGGGCGCGCACCGACACCGAGCCGGTGCGCTGACGGTCAATCGTCGCCGGGGCGCCAGGACCGCTCGCGCTTGCGGGCCGCGGTCCGGCGCTTGGCGTCGAGCCGGCGCTGCTCGGCCCGCCGCGACGGGCGGGTCGGGCGGCGCGGCGCGACGGGCACGGCGGCGCGGTCGATCAGCGCGGCCAGGCGGTCGCGGGCGACGCTGCGGTTGCGCCACTGCGACCGCGATTCGTCGGCTCGCACCCGCACCATCTCGCCCAGCACCGCCCGCACCCGGTCGGCGCCCGGCCCGTCGAGGGCGTTGAGATCGGCGACCAGCTCGACGGCCGACGCCGTCACGTTGCGGTGCTGGCCGCCCGGGCCCGAGCCGCGGGCGAACCGCTCGTCGAGTGCCGCCTCCGGCAGCGTGAGGCCGCGGGAGGTGGTGAGGTCGCCGGCGGAGGGAGCCACGCCTCCAGCCTGCCCGGTGGTCGCCGGGGACGTGGCATCGCTGCCGCCTCACGCCCGGGCGGCGACGGTCGCCGGTGGGCGCGCGTGGTCAGGGCTGCAGCATGCGGCCCAGGCGGTGGCCGGCGACCCGTAGGCCGAACCAGCCCATCGCCACCAGGTAGGCGGCGTGCACGAGCAGGCCCGGCGAGGGGTCGCCCAGCACGAGCGCCCGTTCGATGGCGACACCCTGGTAGAGCGGGGTGAGGCGCACCACCCACCCGAGCGCGTCGGGATACTGCGACAGCGGGAAGAACGTGGCCGAGAACAGGAACAGCGGCACGATGGCCAGCTGCACGTAGTCGAAGTCGAGCCACGACCGCATGAACGTGGTGAGGCCCAGGCCGGCCCCCGAGAAGCCGAACCCGATCAGGCCGGCGGCCGGCAGCGCCAGCACGGCCCATGCCGACGGCGTGAGGCCCATGGCCCACATGGTGACCAGGAACACCCCGGAGTGGACGATGCCCCGCAGCAGTGCCCACGTCAGCTCGCCCCGGACGATGTCGTCGATGCCGAGCGGGGTGGCGAGCATGCCGTCGTACGTCTTGGCGTACTTGTACTTGAAGAAGAAGTTGAAGGTGGTGTCGAAGACGCAGCCGTTCATAGCCGCGGTGGCCAGCATCGCCGGGGCGACGAACTGGTCGTAGTCGACGGGCCCGTGCGGTCCGGGGAGCTGCCCGACCAGCGCCCCCACGCCGATGCCGATGGAGAAGAGGTAGAAGAACGGCTCGGCGAAGCCGCTGACGAAGGCGGGCCACATGCGCAGGTAGGCCCGGGCGTTGCGCTCGACGACCCGGCCGATGCGGCGGGTGCCGACCAGGGCGACGACGGTGCTCACGCCGCCAACTTCGAACGGAAGGTGCGCACGCCCCACCAGCACCCCAGCGCCACGACCGCCGCCAGGTACGCGGTGTGGCCGGCCGCGGCGGTTGGCGACAGCGAGCCGGTGGTGGCACCGCGGCACAGCTCGACGGCGTGCCACAGGGGCGTGAGGCGGGCGAGCGGCTCGAGCCAGTCGGGCAGCCGGTCGACCGGGAAGAACGTGCCCGAGAACAGGAACATGGGCATCACGGCGATGCGCATGATCACCGGGAACGACAGGTCGCTGTCGCGCCCAGCCGAGTAGGCGGTGAGCGGCGCCGCGAAGGCCAGCCCGCCGAGCGCGGCCGCCGGGATCGCCAGCACCCCCCAGGCCGACGGGACGGCGCCGAGCAGGGCGGCGATCGTGACGAACAGCGTGGCGTTCAGCACCTGCCGGGTGGCGATCCACGCGAGGTACCCGCCGTAGACCTGGCCCGGCGACACGGGGGTGGCGGCGGCGGCGTGGAAGCTGCGCACCCACTTGATGCCGGCCATCACCGGCCACAGCGAGTTGCCGGACGCCGCCTGCAGTGCGGTGGCCGCCAAGATGCCCGGGGCGACGAAGACCAGGTAGCTGACCCCCTCGACCGTGCCCTGGTTCTCGTCGACCAGGCCGCCGAGCCCGACACCCATGGCGCCGAGGAAGAGCAGCGGCATCAGCACGCCGGTGAGCAGCGCGGTGTGCCAGAAGCGCGCCCACACCCGGGCCTCTCGCTCGGCGACCCGCAGCAGGGGAGCGGCGCGGGCCAGGCCCGCGGGGGCGGCCCGGGCGGCGACCGGGAGGTCGAGGATCGGACCCCCCGGCGGTGCGGCGGCGCGGCGCTCACTCATCGAGCGAGCGCCCGGTGAGTCGGAGGAACACGTCCTCGAGCGAGCTGCGGCGCACCAGCACCGAGTCGGGGTGCAGGTCGCGCTCGCCCAGCCGGGCCACGGTGCCGTCACCGTGGGCGGTGTAGACGAGCACGCGGTCGGCCACCGGCTCGACCCGGTCGCCGAGCCCGTCGAGCAGGGGCACGGCGGCATCCTGCTGCTCGGCGGCGGCGAACCGCAGCTCGACCACCTCGCGCGTCGCGTAGCGGTCGATCAGCTCGCGGGGCGAGCCCTCGGCCACGATGCGCCCCTCGTCCATGATGACCAGGCGGTCGCAGAGCTGCTCGGCCTCGTCCATGTAGTGGGTGGTGAGCACCAGGGTGACGCCCTCGCGCTTGAGCCGGTACAGCCGCTCCCAGAGCAGGTGCCGGGCCTGCGGGTCGAGGCCGGTGGTCGGCTCGTCGAGCAGCACCAGGTCGGGCCGGTTGATGAGCGCCCGGGCGATGATGAGGCGGCGCTTCATGCCGCCCGACAGCGGGTCGACCCGGGAGTCGCGCCGGTCGTCGAGCCGGGCGAAGTGCAGTAGCTCGGCGGCCCGCTCGCGGATCACTGCGACGGGCAGGCCGAAGTAGCGGCCGTAGATGAGCAGGTTGTCCCAGACGGTCAGCTCGGTGTCGAGGTTGTCGTCCTGCGGGACGACGCCCAGGCGGGCGCGGATGGTCGCGCCGTCGTGGGCGGGGTCCATGCCGAGCACCCGCAGCTCGCCGTCGGTGACCGGCGAGACGCAGGCGATCATGCGCATCGTGGTGGTCTTGCCGGCGCCGTTGGGGCCGAGGAAGCCGAAGACCTCGCCGCGCTGCACCGAGAAGTCGACGCCGTCGACCGCCACGTAGCCGCCGAAGCGCTTGGTGAGCGCCTTGGCCCGGACGAGCGCGCCGTCGCCGCCGGGCGACGCGATGGCCGTGTCGCCCGCGGTGCCGGCCTCGGTGTCGGTGGGGGCGCCGGTGGGCGTGCCGGCCGCGTGGGGGCGCGCGGACATCACCGTGCGAACCTACCGGCGGCGTGTGACAGTCACCGAACCGGTTTGCGGCCGCGCCGGCACCCCGCGGACGGCCGGCGCTACGGATGGAGGCGCAGCTTGTCGAGTGCCTTGTCCACGTCACGCCGCGGGCCGGTCACGGCGAAGCCCGCCAGTTTCAGGTCGTCGGTCGCCACCCGGGCCACGGCGGCCCGGTTGTCGACGTCGTTGTCGGTGGCGAACAGGTCGTCGGTGTAGACGGCCAGCGTGAGCCCGCGCTCGCGGGCCCGGCCGAAGGCGCGGGCCATGCCCGCCGCGCTGGCCGCGTACACCAGCACCGGCAGGCCGAACATGGGCAGGTAGACCTCGCCGGACCCGTCGACGTAGGGCTCGCCGATCAGCTCGGGCCGGCGCGTGCCCATGCCGCTGACCGCGAAGGCTGTGACGTTCAGGGCCTGCCACGGCGCCAGGTCGTCCCTGACGACGACGGCGATCTTGGTGGGATGGCGTTCCGGCTGCTCCATGCCCGGATCTCACTGCCTGGGGACCCGGGGGGTCTTGTACGTTCTTCGCGTGGGCGCGGTGCGGCCGCCGGAGTTCGTCGAGGCATGGGACCCGGGCGTCGCGGGCGTGCGCGAGGTCTTCCACGCCCGCTTCGTCGACCACGCCTACCCCCGGCACACGCACGACGCCTGGACGATCCTGATCGTCGACGACGGCGCCGTGCGCTACGCGCTCGACCGCCACGACCACGGCGCGCACCGCTCGACCGTGACGGTGCTGCCGCCGCACGTGCCGCACGACGGTCGGGCCGTGGGCAGCCGCGGCTTCGCCAAGCGGGTGCTGTACCTCGACCCCTCCGTGGTGGGCGAGCACCTGATCGGCCCGGCGGTCGACCGCCCGACCGTCGGCGACCCCGCCCTCGTGGGTGCCCTGGGGGCGCTGCACGGTGTCCTGCGCACCGGTGCCCCGCCGCTCGAGGCCGACACCCGGCTGGCGCTGGTCGCCGAGCGGCTCGCCGCCCACCTGGCCGGCACGCCCGATGCCGGAGCCGGCGCGGTCCGCCACCGCTCGGCTGCCGGCACCGGCGACCCGGGCCGGCCGGCGCTTGCCGCCGCGGTGCGCGACGTGCTCGACGCCGCGCCGTTCGCACCGCATACGCTGCGGGCGCTGGCCGATCAGGTCGGCGCCTCGCCCACCCACCTGGTCCGATCCTTCACCACCCGCTTCGGGCTGCCGCCGCACGCCTACCTGCTGGGCCGCCGCGTCGAGGGCGCCCGCACGCTGCTGCTGGCGGGCCGCCCGGTGGCCGAGGTGGCGGCGACGGTGGGCTTCCACGACCAGGCGCACCTGACCCGGCACTTCCGCCGCCACGTCGGCACCACGCCGGGCCGCTACCGCCGGGGCCGGTGATCGTGACGAGGTGTCGGTGGAACAGCGCGCCTACGGTCGGTTTCCGCCGACACCTACGGGACGCGGCGCCATCTGGATCGCCATCAACTGGCTGCGGGCCCGTAAGCCCGCCTGATGGGCGCTGGTCCCGGGAGCCGGCCGGGCGCGACGGAGAGCGTCAGCGCGGCCCGGTCGCCAGCCGGCGGCCGGTCGAGAAGAAGGCGACGACGTCGTCGACCGTGGCCACGTCGCCGTAGGCGAGGCTGGCGCCGAACGGCTCGTTCCAGAACGCGCCGTCGCGGCCGTCGAGCGACCACGGTCCGACGTACAGGTACGGGGTGGCGTGGCCGTCGTCGCCGGGCGAGCCGCCGTAGTTGACCTCGGCCATGCTGATGGCCAGGTCGAAGTGCTCGGGCCAGAGCTGGGCGATCGACGGCTCGTCGGCGGCGTGCGCCCGCCGGAACGCGTCGAGGGCGCGGCCGGTGAAGTGGAACCACCCGTGCACCACCCGCGCCGCGACCGGGTCGAGGGCCAGCGGAGCGTCGGGCTCGAGCGGGGTCGCCGGCGGGTAGACGTCGGCGGGCGCCCCCGGCTCGACCTCGGCGAGGTCCGCCGCCTCGCCGACCGTCCGCAGCGGGGCGCGCCGCTCGGCGCCGCCGCCGTCGACCACGAGGTCCGTGCCCTCGACGCGCACCCGGCGCTCGTGGCCGCCAACCCGGAACCACGGCGTCCCGAAGCCGCCGTGCGTCGGTCGCAGCCCGATGCGCCCGGTGGCCCGGTGGAGCGCGGGCGACAGCACGTGCTCGGCCACGGCATGGAGGGAGGCACGGGCCGCGTCGTAGGTCGCCGGTAGGGGAGTCGCCATGCCGGCCATCCTGCCGGGGCCGCCGCGC
>DASTFE010000019.1:0-4364 GCA_035708905.1 Acidimicrobiales bacterium
GGCACCGCCCGGGGCATCTCCGGATAATTACGAGACGTTCGAGTCCGCATGAGGACGAGCCTGCAACCGCGGATTACGAAACGCAAGAGTTCCGGAACGATTGCGTCCGTGAACTTGGTCACACCCACTGGCCAACTGGCCGGCGGTGGCCTCTCGAGCGCCTCGGACCGACGGCCCGGGTCCGGGACCCGGATCAGGTGGTGGCGTCCGCGCCGGACGACACCGCGATGCCGCCGCCGGCCACCTCGTCGCCCTCGTACAGCACGACGGACTGCCCCGGGGCGACGCGGCGCTGCGGCTCGTCGAACCGCACGACGACCCGCCCGGCGCGGACGTCCGGGACGACGGTCGCCGGGTGGGGCGCACCGTGGGCGCTGCACTGCGCCAGCGCCCGGCCGGCCACCGGGCCCGCCGCCCACACCATCCGGTCGAGCACGACGGCCCCCGCCAGCAGGGCGGCGGCCGGCCCGACGCGCACGGTCGCGGCCGGGGCGTCGACCGCGACGGCGTAGCGGGGGGCTCCGCCTCCGGGCAGACCCAGGCCCCGGCGCTGCCCGACGGTGACCAGCTCGACGGCGGGCACCCGCCCCACCTCGCGGCCCTCCTCGTCGACGACCCGTCCCGGGCGCAACTCGGTGCGCCGCTCGAGGAAGCCGCGGCGGCCGGTGGTCGAGGTGATGAAGCAGACGTCCTGGCTGTCGGGCTTGGTCGCCGTGCGCAGGCCCAGGGCGTCGGCCTCGGCGCGCACGTCGTCCTTGGTCGTGCCGCCCACGGGCAGCAGCGTGCGGGCCAGCTCGTGCTGGCCGAGCACGTACAGCACGTAGCTCTGGTCCTTGGCGGCGTCGGCCCCGCGCGCCAGGCGGCGGCTGCCGTCCGGTCGCTCGACGACGCGGGCGTGGTGGCCCGTCGCCACCGCGTCGAACCCCACGGCCCCGGCCCGGCGGGCCAGGCGGTCGAACTTCAGGTGGCGGTTGCACTCGATGCACGGGTTCGGCGTCTCGCCCCGGCGATGGGCGTCGACGTACGGCGCCACGACCCGGGCCTCGAAGTCGTCGCCGAAGTTCCACACGTGGTGGGCGATCCCGAGCTGCTGGGCGACCCGCCGGGCGTCGTCGACGTCGCTGACCGAGCAGCACCCGGTGTCGGACTCACCGCCCCACAGCTTCATCGTGACGCCCACCACGTCGTGACCGGCGGCGATCAGCCGGGCGGCGGCCACCGACGAGTCGACCCCGCCCGACATGGCGACCAGCACCTTCACGCCCGCACCTCCCGCAGCCGGGCGACGGCGCGCGGGACGGCGCCCAGGGCCCGGTCGACGTCGGCCGCCGTGGTGGTCCAGCCCAGCGACAGCCGCAGCGCGCCACGCGCCTGGTCGGCGGGGATCCCCATGGCCGCCAGGACGTGGGACGCCTGCTGCGCCCCGCTGGCACACGCCGACGCCGCCGACGCGCACACGCCGTCCTCGTCGAGCAGGAACAGCAAGGACTCGCTCTCGACGCCGGGCAGGCACAGGTGCAGGGCGCCCGGCAGCCGCCCGTCCCGGGGCGCACCGGTCTCGACCGCGCCGGGCACGGCTGCCACCAGCCCGTCGGCCAGCCGGTCGCGCAGCGCCCGCACCCGGGCGGCCGTGGCGTCGCGGGTGGCCAGCACCTGGCGCAGCGCGGCGGCGAAGCCGACGATGGCCGCGACGTCGTGCGTGCCGCTGCGCAGCTCGCGCTCCTGGCCGCCGCCGAGGGCGACCGCCCGCAGCGGCGTGCCCTGGCGCACGACCAGGGCGCCGACGCCCTGGGGCCCGCCCACCTTGTGCGAGCTGAGGCTGACCAGGTCGGCGCCGGCCACCAGCTCGGGCAGCGGCAGCCAGGCCGTGGCCTGCACGGCGTCGGTGTGCACGGCGGCCCCCGGCGCCCGCCGCCGCACCACCTCGGCCACCGCCCGGATCGGCTGGACGGTGCCGACCTCGTTGTTGGCCGCCATGACCGACACCAGCGTGGCGCCGGCGGCGAGCGACGCGTCGAGGGCGTCGAGGTCGACCACCCCCCGCCCGTCGACGGGCAGCGTGGTGCCGCCCACGTGGGCGACGGGCTGCAGCACGGCCTCGTGCTCGACCGCGCTGCACAGCACCGGCCCCGGGCGGGCCGCGTGCACGCCGCGGACGGCCAGGTTGTCGGCCTCGGTGCCGCCGCTGGTGAAGACCACGTCGCCGGGGCGGCACCCGACGACCTCGGCCACGACGTCGCGCGCCTCGTCGACGACCTGACGGGCGGCGCGGGCGACCCGGTGGGCGCCGGACGGGTTGCCGAAGCGCTCGCCGAGCCACGGCAGCATCGCGGCGCGTGCCTCGGGCCGTAGCGGCGTCGTGGCCGCGTGGTCGAGGTAGGTGAGCTCGTCGGGCACCGGCACAGTCTCGCAGCCGGCGGGCGCTTCCCCTCGGGTCGGCGCCGCTCAGCCGTACGGGCCCGGGTACGGGCTCGGACCGTACCGGGCAGGGCCATGAGCGGGGGGACCGTACGGGGCAGCGCCGTACGGGGTCGGACCGTATGGGCCGCCCCCGTGGGCCTGCTGCCAGGCGGCGGCCACGCACAGGAGGAACACGTGCGGGTGCACGTAGGAGGGCGGCGTGTGGCCGATGCGGGTGGCCACGGGGTTGGCCAGGCGGACGGCCAGGTGGTCGCGGGCGTTGGCCGCCAGGTCGGGCACCCGCAGCAGGTAGGACCGCACGACGCCGTAGGTCTCGGCGTCGAGCGGAGTGACGTCGAGCGACGCGGCGTAGCGCTCCCAGCCCGGGGGCGGCTGGAACCACGCCGGCGCCACCACGCTGCCGGCCGACCGCTCGCGCACCACCAGCGTGCCGGCCGCCATGTCACCCAGGCGCTGGTCGCGCGGCGACAGCAGCACAGTCACCACCGCCACGAACCCGACCGGGACGAGGAAGAAGTCGACGAGGCCGACCGCCGCCCGCAGGAACGCCTGCTGGAAGCGTACGACCGAGCCGTCGGCTCCCACCACCCGCAGGCCCATCGCCGCCTTGCCCAGCGTGCGGCCCCGCCACAGCGTCTCGAAGGCGCAGAACCACACGATCACGACCAAGAGGCTGGTCAGCACCGCAGCGAGCGCCCCGCCCGCGCCGCCGCCCAGGTCGCCGACCACCACGTTGCCGGCCAGCAGCACCACGAGCAGCGTGACCCCGAGCGCCAGCAGGTCGAGCGCGTAGGCGATCGTGCGCGAGGCGACGCCGGCCCGCTCGAGGTCGAGCACCACGGCCTCGGGGGTGATGATCGGCTGCGCCGCCGCGGCCCCTGCTGCCACCGGCGGCACCGTAGCTGGCCGGCCGGGTAGCGTCGGCGCCGCTCGTGGACATCGACCGCTTCATCGCCCGCCACGCCCGCACGTGGGACCGCCTGGACGAGCTGTCGTCCCGGGCCGGCCGAGGGGTGCGCCGCCTCTCCCCCGCCGAGGTCGACGAGCTGGTCGAGACCTACCAGCGGGTGTCGTCGCACCTGTCGCACGCCCGGGCCGCGTACGGCGATCCCGCGCTCACGGCCCGCCTGACCCGGCTCGTAGGCCGGGCCAACGGGGTCATCCACGGCAGCAGGGCCCGCACGCTGCGGGCCGTGGGCGACTTCTTCGCCTGGCGGTTCCCGGCCGCGGTGTGGCAGAGCGGCCGGTTCGTCGCCGCCAGCGCCGCGCTGCTGCTGGCGCCCGCGCTCGCGCTGGGCACGTGGCTGGCGGTCAGCGACGAGGCCCGCGACGTGGCGGCGCCCGAGGAGGTGCGGGCCGCGTACCTCGAGGAGGACTTCGAGGCCTACTACTCGTCCAGCCCCGCCTCCCAGTTCGCCACCGAGGTGACCGTCAACAACATCCAGGTGGCGATCGTGGCGTTCGCCACCGGCGTGGTGCTGTGCCTGCCGGCCGCCTTCGTCCTGCTGCTGAACGGCGCCAACCTCGGCGTGGCCGGCGGGCTGTTCGCCGACGCGGGCGAGCTCGGCAAGTTCTTCGGGCTGATCCTCCCGCATGGGCTGCTCGAGCTGACTGCCGTCGTGGTGGCCGGGGCGGCCGGGCTGCGGCTCGGATGGGCTGTGATCGCACCGGGCGACCGGTCGCGGGCGCAGGCGCTGGGCAGCGAGGCCCGCCGGGCCGGGGTGATCGCCCTCGGGCTGGTGCTCGCCTTCGTCGTCGCCGGGTTCATCGAGGGCTTCGTCACGGGCCGGGGGTTCTCCACCGCCATGCGCGTGGGCATCGGCGTGGCGGCCGAGGCGGTGTTCGTGACGTGGATCGTCGTGCAGGGCCGGGCGGCGACCGCCCGGGGCGTCACCGGCGATGTCGGCGAGCTCGACCGGGGGTGGGACGAGCTCGCGGCCGCC
>DASTFE010000020.1:0-4758 GCA_035708905.1 Acidimicrobiales bacterium
CGGCTCGGCGATGAAGCCGACGGCCAGCGAGGTCGCCGTGATGCCGAGCTGGGCGCCCGACAGCATGAAGCTGAGGCGCTTGTGGACCTGGACCGCGTGTCCCGCCTGGCGGTCACCCGTGGTGGCGGCGTCCTCGAGCCGTCCCCGCCTGGCGGCGACGAACGCGAACTCCGCGGCGACGAACCAGCCGTTCGCGGCGATGAGAGCGGCGACGGCCGTCAGGCCGAGGAAGGTCGTCACGAGGACCCCATGGTGTAGCCGATGCGGTCAGGTGGCCACGACCACCCTCACCCCTGGCCGTCGCCCGGGAAGCCGCCGGCGGCCAGGGGGCGCGCCACCGGCTCGTGCGCGCCCGCGAGCGCCAGCACGTCGTCGAAGCCCTCCTGCAGGCAGGCGGTGAGCACGTCGGGGTCGGGCACCGCCGCGGTGTCGGCGTTGACCCCGACCCAGCAGGTGCCGTCGTAGGAGAGCAGCGTCACGTTGAGCGCCGTGCCGATCGTCGGGCCCCAGGCGAACAGCCCGGTCACGCGGGCGCCGGCGAGGTGGACCGGCCACGGGAACGCCGGCACATTGCTGGCCACGAAGTCGACGTGCTTGAGGATGCCGCCGACGACGCCGGGCGGCAGCACGTTCAACGCCCCGGCGATGGCGTCGGTGTGGGGCAGCGACCGCTCGCGGCGCACGGCGTGGCAGCGGGCGCCGACGGCGCGGATCCGCCCGGCCGGGTCGTCGACGCCCACGGGCACGGCGACGCGCTGGAGCGTGATCCGGTTGCCGCCGATGGCGTCGGTGGCCGTGCGGATGCTGACCGGGAGGGTCACGCGCAGCTCGCCGACCGCGGCACCGTGCCGCCGGTGGTAGCGGGCGAGGCCGCCGGTCACCGCGGTGATGAAGGCGTCGTTGACCGTGCCCTCCCCCACGGCGGCCGCCGCCTTCAGCTCGGCGAGCGGCACGGTCAGCATGTCGAGCCGGCGGCCCAGGCCACGCCCGGTCATCAGGGGCGACAGCGTCCGGGTGACCGGGGCGACCGTCCGGGCGATCGACCCGGCGGTGGCCAGGACGTCGCCCGCCGTGCGCACGGGGTTCCGGGCGGCCCGCAGGGTCGCCGACGGGGCCGCCGCGACCTGGTCGCGGACCAGCCGGGCGAGCCTGCCGGCCTGGTGGGCCACGCTCTCGCGGACCAGGTCGGCGGTGGTGAGCTGGCCGCCGGGCACCTCGCCCGGCTCGCCCACCGCGGCCGGCGGGACCTGCTCCATGTCGAAGAGCAGCGGCGCCAGCTCCATGCCCCCGATGCCGTCGGTCAGCGCGTGGTGCACCTTCATGAGCAGCGCCGCCCGCCCGCCGGCGAGGTTCCCGACGACCGTGAACTCCCACAGCGGGTGGGCCGGGTCGAACGCGGTCATGGCCGCGGTGCGGGCCAGCTCGATGACCGTGGCGGCTGTGTGCGGCGCCGGGGCGTCGATCCGGCGGACGTGCCAGGCGAGGTCGAAGTCGGGCGCCGGGGCCCATCGCGGCGTCGCCAGGCGGGCCGGCGGCTCGACCACCACCATGCGGAACGACGGTACGACGCGCGTGGCCCGGTCGAGGCGCTCGACCATGGGGTCCCACTGCGGCATCCGGTCGAGCCAGGCGATCGAGACGATCGTCGACCGCAGACCCGGATCGCCCTCCATGCGCCAGGTGAGAGCATCGCTCTCGCGCATGAACTGCTCACGCCGCTCGGCCACGGCGCCTCCCGACTCGGTCGACTGCGCGTGACGCTAGGGGGCGCGGGCCGGGCGTGCGAGGGCCGGAGGTCACCGGTGCGGTGGGCCGACCGGCCCCGGCTACGGCGCCGGGTCGGTCGAGCGGGTGCGCCGCTTGCGGCCCGTCCGGCCGGTGCCCGTCACCCGGTCGTGCAGCTCGCGCACGGCCCGGACGGCGCCATCGGCGACCACCCGCACGTTGGGCGTCGTCGCGAAGTCGCCCGTCACACCGAAGTACACCGTGCCGTTGTAGGACAGGATCGCCGTGCCGACCCGCACGCCGTGGTAGATCGGCACGAACGGGCGGTACTCGACCATCTCGCGGCCGAGGCAGTACAGCGGGAACTGCGGCCCGGGCACGTTGGTTGTCACGGTGTTGATCGACCGCTGCGGCAGCCGCCGCATCGCCCGGACCACCATCCGGGTGACGGTGCCGATCGCCGGCGGCGGCGCCAGGTCGCCGATCTCGGTCAGCACGGCCCCGGCCTCGGCCATGCGCGAGCCCTTGAGCTCGGTGAGCTGCTCCTCCACCATCCGCAGCCGCTCGACCGGGTCGGCGACGCTCACCGGCAGCTCGTAGAGCATGGCCGAGACCCGGTTGTCGAGCACGCCCTGGCCGTCGTCCCGCCGGGTCGACACGGGCACGAGCGACCGCAGCACGGCGTGCTCGACGTCGTCGCCCCGCTCGGTCAGCAGGTCGCGGTACCCACCGGTGACCGCGGCGACGACGACGTCGTTCACCTTGGCCCCGAACGCCTTGCCGACCGCCTTGACGTCGGCCAGCGGCACGTTGGCGTGGGCCCACGAGCGGTGGCGGCCGATGGTGCCGTCGACCGACAGCGGCGACGTCGTGCCGAGGTTGGCGGCCCACCGCACGAGGCCCTGGGCGGTCGAGACCGCCGACCGCGCCGCGCCCCGCGGGTCGCGGATGGCGCCCGGCAGGCCGCGGGCCGAGGCGGCGGCGTCGCGGGCGAGCCCGGCCCAGGCGTCGACCACCTTGGCGGCGCCGTTGGGCTCGGGGGTCGGCGCCCACGGGAGCGGCTCGGGCACGTCGGTGGTCGGCTCGAGGTCGAGCAGCACCGGCAGCAGGCCGGCGCCGGCCACGCCGTCGACCAGGCAGTGGTGCACCTTGAAGATGAGGGCCCAGTTGCCGCCCTCGACCCCTTCGACCAGCCAGGTCTCCCACAGGGGCCGGTCGCGGTCGAGCGGCTGGGACATCAGGCGTCCCATCAGCGCGCAGAAGGCGGCGTCGTCCCCCGGGCTGGGCAGCGCGGTGCGCCGGAGGTGGTAGCGGAGGTCGAACTCGGGGTCGTCGGCCCAGATCGGGCGGCCGAGCTCGAGGGGCACGGACCGGACCCGCTGACGGTACCGGGGGATCTGGTGCATCTTCCCCCGGACCAGCGCCGACAGCTCGTCCAGCGTCGGTGGCGGCCCGGTGAAGACGCAGCCGCCGGCGATGTGCATGTGGGCGATCCCGTCCTCGACGTGGAGGAACTCGGCGTCCAGGGTGCTGAGGTGATCCACGGGACCTCCCGGCTCGACCGTCGGCAACATACCCTCGGACCGGGCCGGGCAACGCCCTGACGCGCGGCGTCCCGGCGCTAGCCCACTTCGGCGGCGCGCACGGCGAGGTGGGCCCGCAGATCCCGGTCCTGCGCGATGTCGTCGACGATCCCCTCGTAACGCTCGGCCACGCTGGCGAGCTGGGCGGCGTTGCGCTCGACGAACCGGTCGGCAACGGCGGCCGCGGCCGACCGGTCGTGATCCGCCGATGCGATCTCGCGCTGCATGGCGTCCAGCTCGTCGCCGAGGGCGCGCCGGGCGTCCCAGACGCTCGGGACGGCGTCCCTGGCCTGGCCGACGCACCCGCCCGTCGCGAAGTCCTCGGGACGACCGTCCGGCACCGCTCCCGTCCGGTCGGCCTCGGCCACGTCCTCGGCGCTCTCACCGAGCAGGGTCTGGTTGTACCGCTCGCGCTCGCCGGCGGAGAGGCCCTGCTCGTAGGTGCGGTTCCAGGTCGACGGTGACGAACCGCCCGCCGGGTCCCCCGGCGTGCCCTGCGCCGGCTCGACGCCCAGGCCATCGGCGATCTCGACCACGTCCTGATCCGGGAACGCCACCTCAGGTGCGTACTCGAAGCCCGCGTCGGCCATGCACCCGCGCACGGCCTGCTCGCGCTCGAACGCCTCCGCGTAGGCGATCGTCTCGTCGCGCAGCACCGCGTCGGGCGACGTGCCGAACCCGGCGTACGTGTCGAGCGAGGACTGGGCGACCACCTCTGCGGCGCGGGGGTACCCGAGGTGCTCGTCCAGGGCGACGCCCACGGCGGGGCTCGCCTGCACGGCGCCGGTGGGCCGGGGGTCGTGCACCGGGCCCGTGAACCAGTCGGCCGCTGCCTGGTTGGTGTGGAAGAACAGCTCGACGTAGGCGACGTGCTGCGCCAGCGCCCCGCACTCACCCAGGGTGTCGCAGTCCCTCGTGCTCTGGCCCCCCGGCACGTGGGGGTCGAGCTGGTCGAGCAGCTCGTCTCGCAGGCCCGTGCTGTCGGGGTCGTTGGAGCGGAACATGACCAGCAGGTGCTGCACCGGGTCGCCGCACCCGGCACCGAACGCGTTCGTGTGCGTGACGATGTGGACGTCGGCACCCCAGTTGTCGGACTCGTCCCTGTTGAGGCGCCAGCCGTCGTCCCGCGTGTTCGGGCTCACCCGGGCCTCGTAGCCCCGCGTCGTCAGGGTCTCGGCACCCTCGTTGAGCTCGGCGGCGTAGAGGTTGAAGATGCGGCCGTTGACGTTCTCCTCCCAGCCGCACTCACCGCGGCTGCCGCTGCTCGCGTGGCGGGGCGACGAGAGGTAGACCCTCACCCCGTTCCAGGCGACGCCTCTCGGCTGGAACGTCTCGGACACGTCGCTGATGCCGTGGGGCGGCGCCTTCTGCGGCTGGACGAGGCGGTAGAAGAAGGCGGCCATGGCCTGCCGCGTGATCGCCGCCCCCGGACGGAACGTGCCATCCGGAT
>DASTFE010000021.1:0-20593 GCA_035708905.1 Acidimicrobiales bacterium
CCCCGCCCACCCCCCGGTGTCGATCAGCACCCGCAGCGCAGCGACCAACCGGGCCACGGCTGAGGCGGGCATCGCGTTCTCGACGACCGCGACCGCCGGACCCAGCGAGGTCCGAGCCGACGACCGCACGACCGGCGACGACGACCGCGGCGGTGATGACGGCGAGGGCGACGCGAGGATCTTCGGTATCGCGGCCCCGTCGGGCCCGTCGGGGCGCACCGCCGCGACCGTCGCCGGGCTCACCGGGGCGACCATCGCCGCCGGGGCGCTCCACCACCGGCGCCGGGCGCGCCGGCGCCGACGAGCAACGGATCCCGTGTAGCGACGGTCAGGGGGCAGGGCGGATCAGATGCGGCCCTCGCCGAGCTGGTTGGCGCCCCGGAACGTCATCTCCCGGTACGCCGAGCGCGTCCGGTCCGAGACCGGCGCGGCGCGCTCGGCGGCGGCCGCCTCCCGTGGCGTCGGGCCGCGCCCGGCGCCGGCGAAGACCTGCTGGTCCTCCAGTTCGAAGGCCCGGGTCGCGTCGGTGACCTTGTCGTAGCCCGGGTCGTCGGTGCTGCCCATCGGTCCCCCTTCCCCTCTGGGATGCCCGCTCGCCAGGAAGTATCCCGCCCGGCGGCGCCAGACGAAAGGCCCCGTCTCCTCCCGTTCTTCCGCCCGGGCTGGGGCGGAGACGTGGTGGGCGTGGTGATCGACGCCGGCGTCGACCGGGACGAGGTGGCCGAGCGTGTCCGCAACGGGTCAGGGATGAGCGAGAGCGTGGCCGACCAAGGGGGAGGCAAGGTCGGCCACGCCCGCGCTCGCTCGCGGCTGGGTAGCGCGAGCGGCGTGACCACGCAGCGGGCGGCTGGGGACACCCACCACCGCGACCCGGATCGCGGCCGGCAGCGCCGGACCGATCGACGGGTACGTCGTGGACGTGGTCACGCCGAGGACGCTATGCGTTCAGCGGGTGACGCTTCGTCATACCAACCGGGTGATGTCAGGGGGCGACGCGCGCCTCACCCGCTCACCCGGGTCGCGCCGGCCGGAGTCACCCGGTCGGCCCGCCGTCGCCGGGGCCGCTGGACCGCGAGCCACGTTGCGTGACCCCTCGCGCCGACGACCGCCGCCGACCACGGGTCACCCGCACGGAGCGAAGCGCGCTCACCCTGCGGTCCGCCATCCTGGGTACTGCCTGGTGCACCGCCATGCACTCCGCCCATCCTTCCCCCGAGGTGACCCCGACGTGCCCCACTACGACATCCTCGTCAGAGGTGACCCCGACGTCAGGATCAAGCTCGCTGACCTGGCCGCCGAGACCGGGTTGAGCTGGACGCCGGTCGACAGCGGTGAACGCCTGACCGGCGAGCTGGTCGACCGCGCCGCGCTGCACGGCGTGCTCGACCGGCTCTTCGTCCTCGGCCTGGACCTTCTCGCCGTGGAGCGGCGGTCGAGCCGTCACGCACGGTGACAACACCGTAAGCTGGCCGGAGACCCCGCTCGCGGGAAGGGCGGGGGGCAGCGGGAGCGTGCGGATGGCACACATCAGGGGTGAGGCATGACGCCGGCGCGCCCGACGCTGGACATCGTGCGGCGCACTCGCCTCATGGACGCGCTCAGCGCGCCCGCCGCCCGCCTGATCGTCGTGACCGGCCCCGCCGGCTCGGGCAAGACCGTCCTGGTGCGCGACTGGGTGGCAGCGACGGGCGAGCCCACCGCCTGGCTGGCGTTGGATCCCAGCCACTCCGACCCCGAGCACTTCCTCGAGGCACTGCTCACAGCGCTGGAGGAGGTCGCCCCCGGCCTGCACGAGGCCACGTGGCGCAACGACCCGGGCGACCACGCGGCCGACCAGGCGGTCGTCCGGGCCATCGACCACCTGGGCACGGCGCCACCGTCGGTGGTGGTGCTCGACGACCTCCACACCGTCGACCGCAGCCCGACGACGGCGCTGCTCGCCCGGCTGGTCGAGGTGATCCCGGAGAAGCTGACGCTGGTGGTGTGCAGCCGCACGGACCCGCCGCTGCCGCTCCACCGGTTCCGCCTGGCCGGCGAGCTGGTCGAGCTGCGCGAGTCGGACCTGCGCTTCGACGCCGACGAGGCCGCCCTGTTCTTCGAGCGCTTCCCGCAGCTCGCCCTCGAGGAGCACCACGTCGAGCGCCTGGCCGAGCGGACCGAGGGCTGGGTGGCCGGCCTGCAGTTCGCGGCCCTGTCGCTGGCCGGGCGCGACGACACCGACGCCTTCGTGGAGCGGTTCGCGGGCAGCGATCGGCACGTGGCCGACTTCCTGCTCGACGAGGTGCTGGACCGGCAGCCCGACCACGTGCGGGACTTCCTGCTGGCGACGTCCGTGCTCGACCGCCTGTGCGCACCCCTGTGCGAGCACGTCACCGGCCGGCCCGACGCCGCCGACCTGCTGCGCCGCATCGAGCACGACCACCTGTTCCTGCTGCCGCTCGACCGCGACCGCGACTGGTTCCGCTACCACCACCTGTTCGGCCAGCTCCTCCGGCGCGAGTTGCGGATGACCCGGCCCGACCTCGAACGGGCCGGGCACCGGCGGGCCGGCGAATGGTTCGCCGCGCACGGCCAACCGGGACGGGCCATCGACCACCTCCTCGAGGCCGGTGATCACGACGCGGCCTACTCGCTGCTGACCCGCCACGTCCACGACCGCCTCGTCGCGGGCCGGCACGAGACCGTCCGCGGCTGGCTGAACCGGTTCCCGCCCGAGTTCGTCGCCGAGCGCCCGGGCCGCCAGCTCTTCTTCACATGGGCCTTCGGCCGGGCCGGCGAGCTCGCGCAGGCCCGGCGGATCGTCCAGCGGGCCCGGGCTGCCGCCACGCCGCAGACCCTCGACGAGGTGGGCCTGCACTACGAGGTGGTCGAGGCGTGCGTGGCGTCGGCCATCGGCGACCCCGACACGGCGGTGACCCTCGGCCGGTCGGTGTGGGAGCGGCGTCACGACGTCGACGTCGCCGCGCTGCCGCCCGAGCTGGCGCTCGGGGTGCGCGAGCTGTGGGGCTACCTGCCCCTGGCCATGGCGCGCGCTCACGCCATGCTCGACGACCGGGCCGGCGTCCGCCGGTGGGCGCGCGTCATGCGGGGCGACAGGCCCCGACTGCCGAGCGACCTGGTGGGCATCCTGGGCGCCGAGGCCTGGGTCGAGGCGCGGCGGGGCCGGCTGCGGACGGCGGCCGAGCTGGCCGACCAGGCGCTCGTCCTCGGCACCGAGCACGGGCGCGGCGCCCGGCGGGCGCTGATCGGGGCCCGCACGGCGCTGGCCCTCGTCCACCGCGAGCGCAACGAGCTCGACCGCGCCGTCGAGGTGCTGGCGCCCCACATCGACGCAGCGTGCCGGGAGGGCCTGGTGGCCATCGCCACGCTGGGCGAGGTCGAGATGGCCCGCGTCGAGTGCGCCCAGGGCCGGGCCGACCAGGCCATCGCCCGGTTGCTGCGCGTCCGGCGCGATCGCGCCGCGCTCGGCACGCCTGCCTTCCTGGCCGAGATGCTCGACCAGACCGAGTGCCGGGTGCGGATCCAGGCCGGCGACCTCGAGCGCGCGGGCGACCTGCTCGGCGAGATCGACCCCGGGCCCGAGCGCCTGCTGCTCGAGGCCCGTCTCGCCCTGGCCGCGGGGCGGGGTGCGGAGGTCGGGCCGCTGCTGGCCGACCTGCGCGGCGGCGACGGCCCCCGGCGCCTCGAGGCCGTGGCGCTGACCGGCCGCGCGCTGGCCGAGGCCGGCGACCCGGCGGCCGCCCGTCGCCTGCTCTGCGAGGTGGCCGAGGCGGTCGAGCGGGAGGGGGCGGTGCGCACGTTCCTCGACGAGGGCTTCGACATCGCCGAGCTCGCCCGGGCGGGTGGCGCGGCGGGCCGCGCCCCGGTCGCCCGACCCGACGGCAACCGCGGCCTGGTCGAGCCGTTGAGCGACCGCGAGCTGTCGGTGCTGCGCTACCTGCCGAGCCGCCTGTCGAACCGTGAGATCGGCGCCGAGCTGTACGTGTCGCTCAACACCGTCAAGTCGCACCTGAAGACGATCTACCGCAAGCTCGACGTCGACCGGCGCGACGACGCCGTGCGGCGGGCCCGCCAGCTCGGCCTCATCTGACGCGACGAGCCGACCCGGCCAGCGGAGACGCTGGTCGACGGACCGCGCGATCACCCCCGCGGGGTGTGGGGCGTTCACCCTCGCGGCGGCCAGGATCGGCGGGGTGCCTGACGTCGCCGAGATCGTCCTTCGCTGCCGCGCCGCCGGCCGCCTGACCGCGGGGTTCGCGGGGTGGGAGGTCGAGGAGCGCGGCCCGCTCACGTTCCTGCGGCGGTCCGGGGCCACGCCGGCCGACGTCCACGACGCCCTCGTCGAGGTCGGTGAGCTCGGGCTCGAGCTCGAGTCGCTCCGCCGCCTCGCGCACGCCTGAAGGCCCCGGCCTCAGCGCCGGCGCGAGGGTGGGGAAGGTCAGCGAATGGCGCCGACGGTACCCCAGGCGGGTATGGTCGGGCGAGCGGGCCAGTCCGGGCGGCCGCCACGGTCGCCGCGCAGCGCGCTCATACATCATCGCTGGTCACGGTGTGTGGCGGACGTCCGAACGGGCGGCCGGTCAGTTCGCCTGACACGCGTGTCATCGGGTACTCGTGAGGGGTAACCCCCGCGCCTCCGCCCGCCCCAAGGAGCCCGTCAGTGCCGCTTCTCGACGTCCACGGTCAGCCTGTCAACGTCATCGACCGCGGAGCGGGCGATGCCGTCGTCTTCCTCCACGCCTTCCCCCTCCAGGCCGCCATGTGGGACTACCAGATCGAGGCGCTCGAGGGCAGCCACCGCTGCATCGCCATCGACATGCCGGGCTTCGGCGAGTCACCGCCGCCCGAGGCGCCCCGCGACGCCTCGGTGCAGGGCTGGGCGGCGCTGGTCGACGGCGTGCTCGACCAGCTCGGCGTCGACGACGCCACCATCGTGGGGGCGTCGATGGGCGGCTACCTGGCGATGGCCCTGCTGCGCCACCACCCCCGGCGCGTGCGCCAGCTCGTGCTGGCCGACACCCGGGCGCGCTCCGACGATCCCGCCGTCGCGCAGCGCCGCAGCGCCCAGCAGGACCAGCTCGGCGACGGCGCCGAGGTCGCCTCGCTGGCCAAGGAGACGGTCGAGGGCTTGCTGTCGTCGGGGTCGATGGCCCGTCCCGAGCTCGTCGAGTACGTGCACGCCCTGGCCGAGGGCGCCGATCCCGGCGGGTGGGTGGCTGCTCTCGAGGCGATGAAGGACCGCCCCGACTCGATGCTGCTGCTGCGCCAGGCCGACGTGCGGGCGCTCGTCGTCGTCGGCGAGCTCGACCGCGTGACGCCGATCGCCGAGGCGATGAGCCTGCGGTCGCTGCTCAAGGGCGAGCTGGTGGTGATCCCCGACGTCGGCCACCTGCCCAACGTCGAGGACCCGCTGTCGTTCAACGACGCGCTCACGGGCTTCCTGGCGCCTGATCGGTCCACCGGCGAGGCCGAGCCGGCCGGCGAGTAGCCCACCCCGCGGCGGCCGTTGCGGTGGTGGAGGTCACACCGGTGGCCCCGCCGACCATGACGCACCGGGCCGCTCAGTGGGTACGGTCGGGTGCGCGTGTGTGGATTCAGCGGCGAACTCGACCTCACGCGACGGGCGGCCGATCCTGCCGTCGTCGCGTGCATGACCGACACGATGGCCGCCCGCGGCCCCGACGGATCGGGGCTGTGGGCGCAGGGCCCCGTGGCCATCGGCCACCGGCGGCTCAAGATCATCGACCTGTCCGAGCGGGCGGCCCAACCGATGGTCGACGGCGAGCTCGGCATCACGGTGGCGTTCAACGGCTGCATCTACAACCACCACGAGCTGCGGCGCGAGCTCGAGTCGGCCGGCTACCGGTTCTTCTCGTCCGGTGACACCGAGGTCCTCGTCAAGGCCTACCGGCACTGGGGCGACAGCTTCGTCGAGCACCTCACGGGCATGTTCGCCTTCTGCCTGGTCGAGCGCGACACCGGGCGGGTGGTGCTGGGCCGGGACCGGCTGGGCATCAAGCCGCTCTACCTGGCCGAGGTCGGCGACGCGCTGCGCTTCGCCTCGACGCTGCCTGCCCTGCTGGCCGGGGGCGGTGTCGACACGTCGATCGACCCGGTGGCGCTGCACCAGTACCTGACCTTCCACTCGGTGGTGCCCGCGCCCCGCACCATCCTGCGGGGCGTGCGCAAGCTGCCGCCGGCCACCCTGCTGGCCATCGAGCCCGACGGCCGGCGCCACGAGACCACCTACTGGCGCACCGAGTTCGGCCGCCGGCCCGAGCACGAGGGCTGGTCGGCGCGCGACTGGGAGGACGCCATCCTCGGGGCGCTGCGCACCGCCGTCGACCGGCGCATGGTCGCCGACGTGCCCGTCGGGTGCCTGCTCTCGGGCGGGCTCGACTCGAGCCTCGTCGTCGGCCTGCTCGCCGAGGCCGGCGTGTCCGACCTGCTGACGTTCAGCATCGGCTTCGAGTCGCACGGCGGCATCGAGGGCGACGAGTTCCGCTACTCCGACGTGATCGCCCAGCGCTTCGCCACCGACCACCATCGCATCCGCATCCCGAGCGACCGCCTGCTGCCGGCGCTCGGCGGCGCCATCGGGGCGATGAGCGAGCCCATGGTCAGCCACGACGTCGTGGCCTTCTACCTGCTGTCCCAGGAGGTGGCCCGGCACGTCAAGGTCGTGCAGTCGGGTCAGGGGGCCGACGAGGTGTTCGCCGGCTACCACTGGTACCCGCCGATGCTCGATCCGGGGACGGCCGTCGACGGCGGCGTGCTGGCCTACTCCCAGGCCTTCTTCGATCGGCCCGACGAGGCGATGGCCGAGGTGGTGGCGTCCGCCCACCGGTGCGCCGACGACGCCTCGGGCGCGTTCGTGTCCAGCCACTTCGCCCGGCCGGGCGCGTCGAGCCCCATCGACCGGGCGCTGCGCATCGACTGCGAGGTCATGCTGGTCGACGACCCGGTCAAGCGGGTCGACAACATGACCATGGCCTGGGGCCTCGAGGCCCGCGTGCCGTTCCTCGACCACGACCTCGTCGAGCTGGCGGCCGCCTGCCCGCCCGAGCTGAAGGTGGCGCACGGTGGCAAGGGGGTGCTCAAGCAGGCGGCCCGGCGCGTCATCCCCGCAAAGGTGATCGACCGGCCCAAGGGCTACTTCCCGGTGCCCGCCCTCACCCACCTCGAGGGACCCCTGCTCGACATGGTGCGCGACGCCCTCACCGATCCCGCCGCCAAGCAGCGGGGCCTGTTCGAGCAGGACCACGTCGACCACCTCCTCTCGCACCCCAACGCCGAGCTGACGCCTCTGCGGGGCAACAAGCTGTGGCAGCTCGGCCTGCTCGAGCTCTGGCTCCAGGCCCACGGGATCGCGCCGTGACCGACGCCGGCCCCGGCGGCGCCGCCCAGCACCACCCCGGCCCCGACAGCCGCACCGACGCCGAGCCCCCCACGACCTACGAGCGCAGCCGCCGCCAGGACGCCGGCGGCGGCGCCATGCCCCACCGGCTCGTCGGCGGTTGGGACCGCCACGACGCCATCTCGACCACGAGCTGGCAGCAGCCACCCGAGCACCTGGTGGCCTCGATGGACCGCGACGTCGTCGTCGACATGGGCTGGGGCCGGGTGCTGTTCGGACAGACGTTCCGCTCGGCCGCCGACATCGTCGCCCACCTGCGCGACGAGGCCGAAGGGCGCCGCGACATCTGCCTGTACGCCCGCGACCCGCACGTGCTGGTGGCCAAGGCGCCCCAGGAGCTGTTCGTCGACCCGTCGTACACCTACCGGTTCTGGTTGCACCAGGCGATGCCCCGGCGCGACCCACCGCGGGGCGTCACCGTGCGGGCGCTGACCACCCGCGACGACGCCGACGCCGTCAACCGCATCTACGTGCGCTGCGGCATGGTGCCCGCGCCCGCCGAGGTGCTGTGGGCCAACCAGCAGGCCCGCCACGTCACCTACCTGGTGGCCGAGGACGCCCGCACCCACGACCTGGTCGGCACCGTGGCCGGCATCGACCACGCCCTGGCCTTCGACGACCCCGAGGGCGGCGCCTCGCTGTGGACGCTGGCCGTCGACCCCGGGTCGCAGGTGCCCGGCGTGGGTGAGGCGCTGGTGCGGGCGCTGGTCGAGCGGTTCCACACCCGCGGGCGGGCCTACCTCGACCTGTCGGTGATGCACGACAACCACCCGGCCATCGCCCTCTACGAGAAGCTGGGCTTCGAGCGGGTGCCGGTGTTCGCCATCAAGCGCAAGAACGCCATCAACGAGCGGCTGTTCGTGGGCGAGCACGAAGGCCTCGACGACCTCAACCCCTACGCCCGGATCATCGCCGACGAGGCGCTGCGCCGCGGCGTGACGGTCGACGTCGTCGACGCCCGGTCGGGCGAGATGCGGCTGTCGCACGGGGGCCGCAGCATCCTCACCCGCGAATCGCTGTCCGAGCTGACCACCGCGGTGGCGATGAGCCGCTGCGACGACAAGCGCCACACCCGCCGCATCCTCGCCCGGGCCGGCCTGCCCGTGGCGGCCGGGCGCGACGCCACCTTCGACGAGCGCGACCACGACTTCCTCACCGAGGTGGGCGAGGTGGTCGTCAAGCCCGCCCGGGGCGAGCAGGGCATGGGCATCAGCGTCGGC
Source organism: Acidimicrobiales bacterium (assembly GCA_035708905.1). Lineage (GTDB taxonomy): Bacteria > Actinomycetota > Acidimicrobiia > Acidimicrobiales > VFJN01 > ZC4RG19. The sequence continues at coordinate 8,638 of DASTFE010000021.1, forward strand.
GTCGCCGACGGCGAGGGGCTCGACCGGGCGCTGGACCTGGCCCGCTCGTACTGCCCCGAGGTGCTGATCGAGCAGTGCGTACCGGGCGACGACCTGCGCATCGTCGTGATCGACCACGAGGTGGTCGCGGCTGCCGTCCGCCGGCCGGCGAGCGTCGTCGGCACCGGCCGGCACACGATCCGCGAGCTGATCGAGGCGCAGAGCCGCCGGCGCGAGGCGGCGACGGGTGGCGAGTCGTCGATCCCGCTCGACGACGAGACGGCGCGCACCGTCGAGGCGGCGGGCCACGCGCTCGACGAGCAGCTGCCCGAGGGCAAGCGGTTGGCGGTGCGGCGCACCGCCAACCTGCACACCGGGGGCACCATCCACGACGTGACGGCCGAGCTGCACCCCGACCTGGCGGCCGCGGCCGTCGCCGCGTCCGAGGCGATCGGCATCCCGGTGACCGGGCTCGACATGAACGTGCCCCGGGCCGACGGCCCCGACGGCGTCTTCATCGAGGCGAACGAGCGGCCGGGGCTGGCCAACCACGAGCCCCAGCCCACGGCCGAGCGCTTCGTCGACCTGCTGTTCCCCACGACCCGGGCGCTGCCCTGGGGTTGGCGGCCCGAGCCGCCCGTCGAGCCGACGGCGCGGCGCTGACCGGGCGGTACCGTGCAGCGGTGACGTCGCTGCCCAAGATCGACGTGCCGTGGACGCTCGACCTGCTGCTCAAGCTCCTGCGCACGCCCAGCCCGGCCGGCCGCACCGACACGGTGATGCAACTGCTCGGCGACGTGCTCGCGGACCTGCCCGTCGATCTGGCCGTCACCCGGCGAGGCTCGCTGCTGGCCCGCCTGCCCGGCCGGGCCGACGGCGCCCGTGCCGTCGTCGCCCACGCCGACACGATCGGGTGCATGGTCCGCGACCTCAAGCCCAACGGTCGCCTGGCGGTGGCCCCCGTGGGCACGCACAGCTCGCGCTTCTCGGAGGGATGCCGGGTGACGGTGCTGACCGACGAGCCCGAGCGCACCTACACCGGCACGATCCTGCCGCTGCTGGCGAGCGGACACGCCTACGGCGACGGCATCGACACCCAGCCCACCGGGTGGGACCACGTCGAGGTGCGGGTCGACGAGCGCTGCGACGACGCCGGCGACCTGGCCGCGCTCGGCATCAGGGTCGGCGACTTCGTCGCCATCGACTCGCTGCCGATCGTCACCGACAACGGCTACATCAACGCCCGCCATCTCGACGGCAAGGCGGGCGTGGCCGCGGCCCTCGGCGCCCTGCACGCGCTGTGCCGCGACGGCTGCGCGCTGCCCCACGCGGTGCACCTGCTCATCACCATCGCCGAGGAGGTCGGGCAGGGCGCCAGCCACGGCCTGCAGGAGGACGTGGCCGAGATGGTGTCGCTCGACAACGCCGTCTGCGCGCCGGGCCACCACTCGATCGAGGACGGCGTGACCATCCCCATGCTCGACGCCACCGGCCCGTTCGACTACCACCTGACCCGCCACCTGTGCAGCCTGTGCGACGAGCACGGCATCCGCTACGCCCGTGACCTGTTCCGGTTCTACCGGTCCGACGTGGCCGCTGCGCTCGAGGCCGGTGCCGAGACCCGGGCCGCGCTCGTGGCCTTCGGCGTCGACGCCAGCCACGGTGCCGAGCGCACCCACGTCGACTCGATCGAGGCGGTCGCCCGGCTGCTGTGCGCCTACATCCTCTCGCCGCTGACGTTCGAGCGCTGGGACCGTACGCCGCAGGGCGAGCTGCGCGACTTCCCCAGCAGCCGGCAGCCGGCGCCCACCGAGCGGTTCGGCGAGCTGCCGGCCGACTGACCGGCGGCGCGGGCTGTCACGGCGCCGCCGTAGGGGGTCACATGCCGCCAGTTCCGGTCGTCGCCTGCCACGACGCCCCGCCCGAATGACACGCATGTTGTTCGTCACACCCCGTCGGGATGATGAGCGGCGTGGATCGGGGCGAGCGCCCCTCGTGACGGAGGAGACCGGAAGTGGACGGGCACAGGTGCGACGACGACCTGGTGGCGATCATGCGGCGGCTCGCCGAGGGCGACGACGCCGCGGCGGTCACGCTGTACGAGCGCTACGGCGGGCCCATCGCCGCCGCGGCGCAGCGGGTCGCCGGGCTGCGGCGGCGCCGGCTCGACCGCGACGAGCTCGACGAGGCGGTGCTCGAGATCTGCTTCGAGCTGGGCTCGGTCGCCTCGGCCTGGTCGCCCGCCGGTGGGGCGCTGCCCTGGGTGTGGGCGCGGCACCGGGTGGCCAACGTGGTCGACCGGGTGCTGGGCCAGTGGTCCCAGCCGCTCGACGAGGCCCACCTGGCGGCGCTCGAGCGCGAGGCGGCACCGGCCGGGCCGGCCACGTCCGGCGGCTCGATGCTCGACGCGCTGGCCCGGCTGGTGCCCGACCTGGGCAGCGCCCGGTTGCTGGCCGAGGCCCTCGACCACGAGGGCATCAGCGCCCGCGACCGCGAGCTGTGGCTCGAGTACGCCTTCGAGAAGCAGAGCGGGAACGCGTCACCCGCGGCCACGGTGGCGCCGGTGTTCGGCATGAAGGAGGTGTCGGTGCGCCAGGCCGCTCGCCGGGCCCGCCTGCGCCTGCTGCGCCTCGCCGCCCGCGACGAGCGGTTCGCCCCCCTCGCCGACCTCCCGTTGCTGGCATGAGAGGGCACGGCGGCCACTGGTCTGGGTGGGTGGCGGGCCGGCGTCGGCCGGCGGAGGGGGCGGCATGACGGGCCCCGAGGTGCCGTTCGGCCGGCCGCGGCGCGGTGGGCGCCCGCCCGGCGGTGCGCCCGACCCCGGCCGCCGGTCCGGGCGACCCCGGTCGCGTGCTGCGGCGGTGGCCGCCGCCCGGGCGCGCCATCCCACCGCCCGCGCCTGGGCCCCCGACCGGCGCCGCCTGCTCGAGCGGCTGGCGGCCCGCGCCGCCGCCCGGGGGGCGGCGTGGCCGCGGGTGGCGGCCGCCGTGGTGCTGCTGCGCGGTGTCGCCGGCGACGACCGCGCCACCTTCGCCCGCCGGGTGGGCCTCAGCGAGGCGGCGCTGGCAGGGCTCGAGGGCGGACGGGCCCCCGCCTCCGCGGTGCCGGCCCGCCTGCGGGGCGTGCCGGGCCTCGTCGACTGGTCGTGGGTCGACGACGGCCCCGAGGGCGAGCCTCCGGGGGTCGCCCCGGCGTAGGAGGGACGCCTCACGGGTTCTGGTAGATGCGTGTGGGCGTCACCAGCACGGCGACCCGGCGCTCGGCGGCCACCACCCGGTCGTACTCGGCCCAGTCCCCGTGCTCGCCCCCGGCGGCCTCGAAGATCTCGCGCAGCAGCAGGCGGAGGCCGTCGTCGTCGATCCCGGGCAGCGGGTCGTCGGGTCCGCACAGCTCGACCGCCCCCTCGACGGTGGCCCACGCCCACCCGGCCCGCCACGACAACGTGGCGCGGGGGTCCGAGCGCAGGTGGACCAACTTGCGGGTGCCCCCGCGCGCCACGAACGCGGCCACCGGCCGGCCGTGCCGCGGGTGCAGTATCACGCCGGCGTTGACGACCGTCGTCTGCAGCGAGCCGTCCGGCCGCACGGTCGACACCGATGCCAGCCCGTGGTCGAGCGCGACCAGCGTGCGCACATCGTCGAGTGACGCCACGCCACGCACAGTAATCGTGGCCGCCAGGGCTTCTCGCCGCGGTTCTCGGGGCTCCGGCCCCCGATCCCGCGGCAGGAAGCACGGCGCGCGGGCTACGCGCCCCGCCAGAGCTCGTGGGGCGTGCGGTCGCGGGGGCCGGTGAAGGGCACCGCCTCGGCCTCGCCGGTGCGCGCCGCGGTGTAGGCGGCGCACACGACCTCGAGCAGCAGGCGGCCGAGCGCCGGGCCCACCCGGGGCGGCCGGCGGGCGGCGACGTCCGCGGCGACCGCGGCCGTCTGGCCCAGGTAGCCCAGGTGGTGGAGCTGGTCGGTGGCCAGGCCCGGCGGGGCGATGGGCAGCCGCAGCGCCACGCCGTTGAGCTCGACGGTCGGCTCGGGCACCAGCTCGAGCCGCACGGCGCTGGTGGCGCTGGCGGCCTGGGCGTCCCAGGTGGGCGCCGCGCCCCGCCACGACGCCCGCACCTGCGCCCGCAGGCCCGTGTCGAAGCTCAGCTCGACCGTGGCGTCGTCGTCGACCTCGAGGCCGTCGCCGGGCTCGACGTCGGCCCGGGCGGCCACGACCCGCGCCGGCGCCGCCAGCAGCACGGCCACCGCCAGCGCGTGGATGCCGAGGTCGAACAGCGCCCCGCCGCCCCAGCCGGGTGCCAGCCGGTCGGGGCTCGGCTCGGGGCGGCCCTGGACGAAGCGCACCTCGAGGTGGGTGACGTCGCCCATCCGGCGGCACGCCTGGACGGCGTCGGCGACGACGGGGGAGTGCACCAGGTTCTCGCCGTAGGCCAGGCGGCCCCGCCCCGCCAGCGCGACCAGAGCGTCGGCGTCGGCCAGGGTGGCGGCCAGCGGCGTCTCGACCAGGGCGAGCGCGCCCCCGTCGACCGCCCGTTCGGCCTCGCGGCGGTGCAGCGCCGGTGGCGTGGCGACGACGACGGCGTCGGCGCCGCCGGGCAGGTCCTCGTAGCGGCAGGCGGTGGCGCCGGTCTGGGCGGCGCGCTGGGCCGCCGCCTCGGCGTGGCGCGAGGCGACGCGCACGACCTGCACGCCCTCGGTGGCGTCGGCGGCCAGGCCGTGCACGGCCGAGACCCACCCCGCGCCGGCGAAGGCGAGCGTGGTGGTCGCCACGGCAGGTCAGGTGCCGGCGAGGCGGGCGACGACCGGCGCCGCGGCCCGCATGGCGTCGGGGCCCTGCACCACCAGGTACGACACGTCCCACCGATCGCGGCGGGCGACCAGGTCGTCGGCGATCTGGTCGACGCTGCCCACCAGCGCGTGCGGGTAGCCGGCCAGCTCGCCCGGATCGAACCCGAACAGCGGCCCCATAGTGTCGAGCGTGCCGGCCCGGTCGTCGGTGACGACGCACGCGTAGAGCAGCATCTGCATCTCGATGTCGCCGTAGCGGTCGCCCGCCGCCTCGCGCACCCAGGCGACCTTGCGGTCGGTCAGGTCGGCCGACCCGTCGCGGGCCGCGTCCCCGTCGACGCGCCCCGACCGGATGGCCGGGTTCACGCCGACGATGTCGGCCTCGCGCCCGGCCAGGGCCAGCACCCGGGGCCCGCCGCCCCCGATGATGAAGGGCGGGTGCGGCGACTGCGCCGGGCTGGGCTGCCCGTCCAGGTCGGTGATGCGGTAGTGCTTGCCCGCGAAGCTGAACGGCCCGGGGGCGAACAGGCCGCGCAGCACGGCCAGACCCTCGGCGAGGCGCTCGACCCGGGTGGCCGCCGGATCCATGGGGATGCCCGACTGCTCGTAGTCGCTGGCCATCCAGCCGGCGCCGATGCCCAGCTCGAGCCGACCGCCGGAGAGCAGGTCGATCGTCGCCATCTCCTTGGCGGTGACCACCGGGTGCTTGTAGTCGTTGTCGAGCACCAGGGTGCCGACGCGCAGGTCGCTGGTGGCGTCGGCGGCCGCCGTCAGCGCGGGGCCGGGCGACAGCTGGCCCCCGAAGTGGTCGGGCACGAACAGCGTCGAGTAGCCGAGCGCCTCGGCCTCGCGGGCGAGGTCGGCCCACTCGCCCGACGTGGCCGCCGTGCTGAGCTGGACGCCGAAGCGGAACGGTCGCGGGTGTGGCATGGCGCTCACCCTAGGGGCCGTGCCGTGCCGCGGCGGGTGACGCGGTTCACGGCGGGTGGCTCGGGTAGGCTCGACGTCGCTTCTCTCCAGCCCGAAAGCCCGATGCGCCGCGTCCTGCCAAGAATCGCCGTCGTCATCCTCGTCACGGGCGCCGTCATGGCCGTGGCGACGGCGGCGCTGGCGGTGCCGGTCAGCTGGCTGGGCGAGGTCGGCTCCGGCGAGCCCGAGACCATCGAGCTCGGCCCCCTGGCCCAGCGGTCCTACGTCTACGCCGCCGACGGCTCGCTGATCGCGTCGCTGAAGGACGAGGAGAACCGCCAGCCCATCCCCCTCGAGGACGTGCCCCAGCACGTCATCGACGCCATCCTCGCGGTCGAGGACGCCGGGTTCTGGATGCACGACGGCTACGACGTGCGGGGCATGCTGCGCGCCTTCAAGGCCAACGTCGACTCCGGCGGCATCAGCCAGGGCGGGTCGACGATCACCCAGCAGCTCGTGAAGCTGAACCTGCTCAGCACCGAGCAGACCCTCGACCGCAAGGTGCAGGAGATCGTGCTGGCCCAGCGGCTCGAGCAGCAGATGTCCAAGGAGGAGATCCTCAACCGCTACGTCAACACGGTCTACTTCGGCAACCACGCCTACGGCATCCAGGCGGCGGCCGAGACCTACTTCGGCGTGTCCGCAGGCGATCTCGACGTCGGCCAGGCGGCCATGCTCGCCGGCATCATCCGCAACCCGATCACCTACAACCCGGTGCGCTACCCCGAGCGGGCGGCCGAGCGCCGCGACGTCGCCATCGACCGCATGCACGAGGTGGGGATGCTCACCGACGACGAGGCCACCTGGTGGCACGCGGCACCGACGCTGCCCGAGTTCCACGAGGTGCTGCCCAAGGCCAACGACTACTTCCCGTCCGAGGTCGAGCAGCAGCTGCTGGCCGACGAGCGCCTCGGGGCCACGCGCGAGGAGCGGCACAAGACCGTCTACCAGGGCGGTCTGCGGGTGTACACGACCTTCGACCCGGCGGCCCAGCAGCAGGCGCTGGCCGCCCGCGACTCGCAGCTGCCGCTCGAGAACGGCAAGTTCACGGTGTCGGGCACCGACCCCGAGACCGGCCAGCCCAACCAGGGATCGGCCGCGATCGTGTCGGTCGAGCCGGCCACGGGGGCCGTGCGCACCATGGTGGGCGGGCCGGGGTTCGAGGGCTACAAGTACAACCTCGCCACGCAGAACCAGCGCCAGGTCGGGTCGTCGTTCAAGACCTACGTGCTCGCCCTGCTGATGGAGCAGGGCTACTCGCCCGACGACATCATCAACGGCACCGGGCCGTGCCAGTTCCACGACGAGTTCAGCGAGGACGGCGTCTACGCGCCCGGCAACTACGCCGACGGCAGCGGCAGCATCGGCACGATCACGTCGCAGACGCTGAAGTCGTCCAACTGCGCCTTCGTGCGCCTCGGCCTGATCGCCGGCCTGGGCAAGGTGGTCGACATGGCGCACCGGCTCGGCATCGAGTCCGACCTGCCCGAGGTGAAGTCGCTGCCGCTGGGCGTCGCCGACCTCACGCCACTCGAGATGGCGTCGGCCTACGCCACCATCGCCAACGACGGCGTCTACAACGAGCCGTACCTGATCGACCGGGTCGAGGACCAGCACGGCAACGTGATCTTCGAGCACGAGCACGCCCCCGACCGGCGCATCTCGCACGAGACCGCCCGGCTGGTCACCAGCGTCCTCATCCAGAACGTGCAGAGCGGCACGGGCACCGCCGCCCGGGTGCCCGGCCAGCAGGTGGCGGGCAAGACGGGCACCACCAACGACTCGACCGACGGCTGGTTCGTGGGCTACACGCCCCAGCTCGCCACGGCGGTGTGGGTCGGCGGGCTGGGCCGCAAGTTCACGATCGACCTCGGCGGCCGGGGTATCACGGGCGGCAGCTACCCGGCGCGCATCTGGGGTGCGTTCATGAACGCCTGGCAGCAGGGACGCGAGCCCGTGGGCTTCCCGGGCCCGCCGTCGGTGCCCGGCGGCGAGCTGTTGACGGTGCCCGGTGACATCGAGATCACCCCCGACCCGCCGCCACTGCCACCGGGTTTTCCGGAGCCCCCCGACCCGGACGAGGAGAACCCGCCGGCACCTCCGCCGGGCCCGGGGGCCCAGGGGCCGGGGGGCGGGGGGAACGACAACGGCGGCCCTGACACGACCGCCCCACCCCCGACCGAGCCGCCGCCACCGCCGACCGACCCGCCCGAGGACCCACCGCCGGACGACGACTGACGCGGAGATCGCGGGTAGGGTCGCCGCCTGATGAGCCACTGGGAGTCGCTCCTCGTCGTGCAAGGCCACGACACACGGGTCGATCAGCTCGAGCACCGGCTCGAGACGCTGCCGGTCCGCGGCCGGCTGGCCGAGGTCGCCGAGCAGATCGCGGCCGTGGACGCGCAGATCGCGGCGGTCGACGCGCGCCTCGGTGACCTGCGCCGTAGCCAGCAGCGGCTCGAGGACGAGGTCGCCTCCCTCTCCGAGCGGGCCAACCAGGCCGAGAAGCAGCTCTACTCGGGGTCGGTCGGCAACCCGCGTGAGCTGCAGGCGCTGCAGGACGACGTGGCGTCGATCCGCCGGCGCATCAGCCAGATCGAGGACGACGAGCTCGAGATCATGGAGCTGACCGAGCCGGTCGACGCCGAGCGGGCCGACCTGCTGGCCGCGCGCGAGCGGCTCGACGCCGAGACGCAGCGGCTCAACGACGAGCTGGCCGAGACCGAGGCCGAGATCGCCGGCGAGCTGGCCGAGGTGCGGCGCGAGCGCGACGCGGCGGCTGCGTCCGTGCCCGACGAGCTCTGGCCCGAGTACGACGCGCTGCGCGCCCAGCTCGGCGGTGTCGCCATCGCCCGCCTCGTGGGCTCGACCTGCCAGGGCTGCCACCTGGCCCTGTCCGCGGTCGAGGTCGACCGCATCCGCAAGCTGAGCCCCGACGAGCCGGTCCACTGCGAGGAGTGCGGGCGCCTCCTCGTGCGCGACTGACCCGGGGTCGCCCTCCCGTGGTCCTCTGGTTCGCCGGCGGCGCGTTCCTGCTCGTGTGGCTGGTGTTCCGCAGCCCGGCGGTCGACTACCGCCTGGTCGTGGTGGGAGCGCTGCTGCCGCTGGTCGAGCTGCCGTTCGGCTCGCCGCGGGTGATGCACAGCCTGACCGGTGCGGCGGCGTTGCTGGGCCTGGCGATGGTGGCCACCCCCCGCCGCCGGTTGGTGCAGCGCCGCCTGGTGGCGGTGCCGATCGGCGTGCTGGTGCACCTGGTGCTCGACGGCATCTGGACCGACACGCGGGCGTTCTGGTGGCCGTTCGCCGGCCTGGAGTGGAGCGAGGCCGAGCTGCCCGAGCTGGCCCGGGGTGGCCTCGCCGTCGTGCTCGAGGTCGCGGGCGCGGGGGCGCTGTGGTGGTGCTGGCGCCGGTTCCGGCTGGACGAGCCGGCCCGCCGGGCCCGGTTCCTGCGCACCGGCCAGCTCGACCGGGACGTCGCGACGCCGTGATCGTCGTCGTGCGCCACGGCCGCACGGCCGCCAACGCGGGCGGGCTGCTGCTGGGCCGGGCCGACCCGCCGCTCGACGACGAGGGCGCCCGCCAGGCCGCCGCGCTGGCCACGGCCTGCACGGCACTGGACGTCGGGCGGATCGTGACGAGCCCGCTGGGACGGTGCAACCAGACGGCCGCCGCCATCGCGGCCGGGGTGTCGGCGATGCCGGCGATCGAGGTCGACGAGCGCTGGATCGAGCTCGACTACGGCGAGCTGGACGGCCGCCCGATCTCGGAGGTGTCGGCGGCCACCTGGGCGGCGTGGCGGTCGGACGTCGGCTGGCGGCCGCCCGGCGGCGAGTCGCTGGCCTCGCTCGGGGCGCGGGTGCGCGAGGCGTGCGAGGGGCTCGTGGACGAGGCGTCCGGGCGCGACGTCGTGGTGGTCAGCCACGTGTCGCCCATCAAGGCGGCCGTGGCCTGGGCGCTCGGTGTCGGCGACGAGACGGCCTGGCGCATGTGGGTGGGGCCGGCGTCGATCACGCGCATCGGTGTCGCCGGTGGCCGCCCGTCCCTGCGCACCTTCAACGAGACGGCGCACCTGGCCTGACCGCGGCGGCCGGTCGGTAGCCTGCGCCCGCATGGGCCAGGCCGTGACCGTCGTCGACTCGTTCACCGACACGCCCTTCGCGGGCAACCCGGCGGCCGTGTGCGTGCTCGCGGCGGCCACCACCGACCGGTGGATGCAGGCGGTGGCCGCCGAGATGAACCTGTCCGAGACGGCCTTCCTGGTGCCGCGGGACGACGGCGACCACGACCTGCGCTGGTTCACCCCGACCGCCGAGGTCGACCTGTGCGGTCACGCCACGCTGGCGTCGGCGCACGTGCTCGGCGGCGAGCGTCGCTTCCACACCCGCAGCGGCCTGCTGACCTGCGGCACCGGGCCCGGCGGCGTGATCACGCTGGACTTCCCCGCCAGCCCACTCGAGCCGGTGGCCGACCCGCCCGACTGGGGGCCGGCGCTCGGCCTGGCGCCCGACCGGGTGGTGGGGGTGTGGTCCAGCGGCAGGTCGACGCTGGTCGAGATCGCGTCGGCTGCGGACGTGCGGGCGATCGTGCCCGACCGGGCGGCGATCCTCGCTCTCGGCGGCCAGATGGTGGCCGTGGCCGCTGCGGGCGACCGCGCGGGCGTCGACTCGGTGGCCCGGGTGTTCGCCCCGGCGATCGGCATCGACGAGGATCCCGTGACCGGCGCCGCCCACTGCCTGATCGCCCCGTGGCTGGCCGCCCGCACCGGCCGCACCGAGCTGACCGGCGAGCAGGCGTCGTCCCGGGGCGGCATCGTCGGCATGCGGCTGCAGGGCGACCGCGTGGTGCTGTCGGGCCGGGCGGTGACGGTGATGGAGGGCACGCTGCTCACCGACCCGCCGCCCGCCTGACCGCCCGCCGGACCCGAGGTGTCGGCGGAAACCGACCGTAGGCGCGCCGTTCCACCGACACCTCACGACGAGCGGGGCGCAACCCGTCGTCAGTCGGGCAGCAGGGGGACCGTGATGCCAGGGTCGCGCCCGACGAGGGCCGCCCGGGTGACGGCGGCGGTGCCGAACCGGTCGCGCACCCGATCGAGGGCGGCGTCGAGCGCCCGGCCGTCGCGGGGCTCGAACGGCAGGGTGAGCTGCACGGCACCGTCGTCGTCGAGGTTGCCGACGGCGATGCCGACCAGCGTGAGCCCCCGGCGGTGGATCACGGGCGCCGAGACGCCCAGCAGCCGGCGCACGGCCGCCAGGATCGGGCGGGTCTCGGCGGTGGCCCGGTCGAGCGTGTGCGACCGGGTGGCGCGCGAGAAGTCGTCGAACCGCAGGCGCACGGTCACCGTGCGGCCGACCCGACCGGCGGCCCGCAGGCGGCGCGTGACCCGGTCGACCAGGGCCGCAGCGACGGCGTCGAGCTCGCCGGGCGACCGCGAGGGCGAGAACGACCGGCCCAGCGCCCGCTGGGCGCCCATCGACCGCCGCCGCCGGCCGACCTGCACCGGCCGGGGGTCGCGGTTGTGGGCGAGGGCGTGCAGGTGCCGGCCGGCGGCGCGGCCGAGCATGGCCACGAGCGCCGGCTCGGTGAGCCGGGCGACGTCGCCGACGGTGCGGACGCCGCGATCGCGCAGCCTGGCGGCGGTCACCGGACCGACGCCCCACAGGCGCTCGACCGGCAGCGGGTGCAGGAACGCGAGCTCGCGCTGGGGTGGGACGACCAGCAGCCCGTCGGGCTTGGCCACGCCGCTGGCCACCTTGGCGAGGAACTTGGTGCGGGCCACGCCCACGGTGATGGCGAGGCCCACCTCGTCGCGCACCCGGCGCCGCAGCCCGGCGGCGATGACGGGCGGTGGGCCCGCCACGCGGCGCAGACCGCCGACGTCGAGGAAGGCCTCGTCGATCGACAGCGCCTCGACGAGCGGCGTCGTGTGGTCGAACACGGCGAAGACCGCCCGGCTGGCCTCGCTGTAGGCCGCCATGCGGGGCTCGACCACGGCGGCGTGCGGGCACAGCCGGCGGGCGAGCGCCCCGCCCATCGCCGTGCGCACGCCGCAGGCGCGGGCCTCGTAGCTGGCGGCCAGCACGACGCCGTGGCCGACGATGACCGGTCGACCGCGCAGCGCCGGGTCGTCACGCTGCTCGACCGAGGCGTAGAACGCGTCGAGGTCGGCATGGAGGATCGTCGCCCCCTGGGCCACGAACGCATGTTCGCACACCGAGAGCGCC
>DASTFE010000022.1:0-14786 GCA_035708905.1 Acidimicrobiales bacterium
GAGGTGCGGGTGGCGTTCGAGACGTTGGACCTGCCCGACGACGACGAGCAGCGCCTGGTCGTCTACCTGCCGGCCGACGACGAGGCCGCGGCCGCCCTCGACATCCTGAACGGCCGCCGCCCCGGCGGCCTGCACGCCGTCAGCGGCTGACGCTACTGGGTCGCCAGCCGCAGTCGGTCGCGGAACGCCGCCACGACCGACCGATCGCCGTCGATCGTGACCGCCTCGTCGGGGCGGCGCCCCCACAGCCACAGCAGCACCGCCTCGGGCTCGCCGGACAGCGTGGCGTCGGCGGGCCCGTCGCTGCGGGCGAGGGTGATGGCGTCAGGAGCGAGAGTCGACCGCCACACCTGCCCGCCGCTGCGGACGGCGACGGTCGCACCCGCTCCGGCCCGGGGGTCCACGTCGCCCCACTCGTCGTCGGTGACCTCGGACCAGTCGTCGGAGACGAACGCATCGAGCACCTCGTCGATGCCGTCCACGGCGAGCGTTTCGTCGACGGGCGTGGGCGCGCCCACGCCGTCCTCGACGTCGAGCCGGTGCACCGCGGTCTCCTGGGCCATCCGCCGGTACCAGAAGCCCACGGTCCGGTCGGCCGGCCACCAGGTGTGGGCGGGCGCCTCGGGGCGCCGGGCGCGCAGCTCGTCGAGCAGCGCGGCGAGCGTGCCGTCGAACCAGGCCAGCAGGTCCGGGCCGGGCGGCGGCCCCTGGTCGTCGCCCTCGCCGGGCGGGCGGCCGAGCCGCAGCGTGGCCACCTTGTGCTGGTACACCTCGCCGGTGTGGACGATGCAGTCGCGCACCGTCCACCCCGGGCACGACGGGATGGGCGCGTCGAGGTCGCCGTCCCGGGCGGCCGCCACGAGCCGCCGTCCGTCCTGCTCGATCAGCTCGAGGTAGCGCTCGGGTCGCATCCGCCGGACGCTAGTGGTTCGCTGCCGTCTGCCGGTCGGTCACGTCCTCGACCCGTTCGGAGCCGCCGGCCCCGGTGTCTCCGGTCGCGTCGGCCCCGGCCGCGGCGTTCCCCGCCGCGGCGGTCGCGGCGGGTGCGGCGGCCCGCGCCTCGCCGACCCGGCGGCGGCGCACCGCCATCGGGATGGCGACGGCCGCCACGGCGGTGCCGGCGGCGAGGAACGGGAGGCGGAACGGCGAGCCCCCGCTCTGGCCCGGGGTAGCGGCCGACGTCCGCTCGTCGTCGGCGTCCGCCGGGGCCTCGCCGCCGGCCGGCTGGGCCTCGTCGGCGGCGGGCGGTGCGGTGGTGTCGGCGGGGGCCGTCGTCGGCGCCGGCCCGGCGGAATCGGCGGCCTCCTGCTCGGCGAGCCGATCCGCGACGAGCGACGGCAGGTCGCCGACGACCCGGGCGTACGCGGCATCGCCGGGGCACGCCGTGCGCGACATGTCGCGGTGCCCGGCGATCGTGGTCGTCCGGACGGTGGCGCCGGCCGGCCAGCGGTTCGAGCCCCGCGACGTGAACGACGTGACGGCGCCCGGGGTGACGTCGACGCCCTCGCGGCGGGCGAGCCACGCCAGCACCCGGCTGAGGGCGCCGACCGCCTGGGGCGACGGCTGCTCGCTCACGTGGTCGCCGATCAGGCACACGAGTTGCGAGAACCCCTGGTTGCCGCCGGTGGCATCGCCGATCACGGGGCGGTCGAGGCTGCCGGTGCGGCCCTCCCACACCCGGCCGAAGCGGTCGACGAAGAAGTTGTAGGCCACGTCGCGCCAGCCCCGCTCGCCACCGGTGTGCAGGGCGTGGAACTGGCGGATCTTCCCGGCCACCGCCCCCTCGTCGTAGCCGTTGGCGGACGCGCTGTGGTGCACGACCAGCACCCGCACGTCGCCGGCCGCCTCGGTCGGCAGGTCGGCCGGGGCGGGCAGGTCGGGGCCCCACGACTCGCGGCGCAGCACGGCCAGGGCCGGGGCGACCTCGACGGGCACGGGGGCGGGCGCCTGCCAGGTCGCAGCGCCCGCGGCCGTCGGCCGGGCGAGCGTCGAGCAGGCGACGGCCGCGGCGCCACCGGCGAGGAAGGCCCGCCGGTCGACCCGCCCGGTGGTAGGTCGGTCATCGCACATGGGTCGCCGTCACGACGTCGCCGAGCGTGCCGACGCGATCAGTGCCCGCACCGCCCCCTTCGCGAAGGCGGCGGTGACCGCGGCGAAGTCGAAGTAGTCGCGCCACAGCACGACCTTGCCGTCACGCACCTCGAACGTGCCGCACACCCAGAACTCGGCGTGCAGGCGGCCGATCGTCATGGCGTCGGTGCGCTCGGTGAGCACGATCGGCCCGTCGGCGGCCGCGTGGGTGATGTCGGCCCCGAACTCGCTGACGTACCGCTCGAACCAACGCATCTGGCGCTCGAACGCGTCGCGCCCCCGGGCCGGCGGCAGCGGGACGTTCTGGTAGACGATGGCCGGGTCGGCCAGCTCGAGCACGCGGTCGATGTCCTTGGCCTCCAGGGCGTCGAAGAACGAGCGGACGACCTCGATCTCGGTTGCGGCCGTCGATTCCGACATCTGCGATTCCCCCTCGTCGGTCCGCGCGCCGCCCGTACCGTAGGCCAGCCGTCCGGCTCAGATCAGTCCGGTGACGTCGGTCATCCAGGAGATGTCGCCGGCCGTCAGCTGGTCCATCCAGCCGGGCGGGGCCGCGCCCATCAGGGTGCCCAGGTCCCAGTAGTCCTTCCAGAGGGTGATCGTGTCGCCGGCCACGTGCTGCACCGACACGAACGGCAGGGTGACGGTCTCGCCCGTCGGCCACCGCCACATCTCGGTGTGCTCGGTCATGACGACGCGGCCGTCGCTCACCACGGTGGCAGGGCCGTGGTCGTAGCCGGCCAGGCTCTCGAGCCCCAGGCGGAGGCGCTTGACGATGTCGTCGGGGCCGCGGGCGGCCGCGCCGGGGCCGGTCGGGACGTCGAGGTAGATCGACGCCGGGCCGAAGAACGCGCCCACCCGGTCCCAGTCGCGGGCGTAGAGCGCCTGCCAGAAGGCGGCGGTGACGGCCTCGGCGTCGCTCATCGTGCCCCCCGCAGCAGCTCGCCGGGGGTGGCGCCGGTGTGCTCGCCCGCGTCGAAGGTGACGGTGCCGCCCTTGACCGTCTTCACGTAGCCGTCGGCCCGCTGGATCAGCCGGGACGCCCCACCGGGCAGGTCGGCCACCTTCGTGGGCCGGCGCAGCGCCAGGCGGTCGAAGTCGATCACGTTGGCGTCGCCGACGAAGCCCGGTGCCAGAACGCCCCGGTCGCCCAGCCCGTAGAGGGTGGCGGTGGCCTGGGTCGTCTTGTGCACCGCCAGCTCGACGGGCAGGCGCCCCTCGGCCCGGTCGCGCGCCCAGTGGGTGAGCAGGAAGGTGGTGGTGGACGCGTCGCAGGTCTGGCCGGCGTGGGCACCGCCGTCGCCCAGCCCGAACGCGGACGTGGGGTGCAGCAGCATCTCGCGCACGGCGTCGAGGTTGCCGTGGCTGTAGTTGGCGACCGGGCTGTTGAGCAGCTCGCGCCCGCCGTCGGCCAGCAGCAGGTCGAGCAGCTTGTCCCACTTGTCGACCCCCTCGGCGCCGGCCAGGCCGGTGACCGAGGCGGCCGGGCCCGGCTCGTAGTCGGGCTGGTCGCCGAGCAGGTAGATGCGATCGGGGTGCATGAAGCCCTGGATGATCGGGTCGTCGGTCATCGCGGCCACCTCGGCGACCAGGCGGGCGCGGAGGTCGGGCTCGGCCTGGATGCGGCGCACCTGCTCGTCCCAGGGCAGCAGGCCCACGCCGGTCTCGCCCCAGGCGGGGGCGAAGTTGAACGGGTGGAAGGTCTGGAACCCGAGCAGGATCGACACGGTGCGCCCGTGCACCTGGGGCCGGACGGCCACGCCCTCGTCTGCGGCCCGGGCCGCCAGGTCGAGCTGGCGCCGCCACAGGTCGGGGTCGGCGTTGTTCTGCAGCAGGGCGAACGTGATGGGCCGGCCGACCGCTGCGGACAGGCGTCGCATCCAGTCGATCTCGCGCTCGGGCGCCGCCAGGTCCTCGCCGAGGGCGCCGGCCGGCGCCAGCTCGAACACGCCGGTGCCCAGCTCGCCCAGCACCGCGCCGATGCCGAACAGCTCGTCCTCGGCGGCGAACGTGCCGGGCACCGGCTCGCCGTCGATGGCCCTGTGGGCGAGCGTGCGCGACGTCGAGAACCCCAGCGCGCCGGCCCGGATGCCGTCGCGGACGATGGCCGCCATCGCCTCGATGTCGGCGGACGTGGCCGGCTCGTTGGCGGCGCCGCGGTCGCACATGACGTAGGCGCGGACGGCCCCGTGGGGCACCTGGGCGCCGATGTCGACCACGTGGGGGTGCGCCGCGACGGCGTCGAGGTACTCGGCGAAGCTCTCCCAGCCCCAGCGGATGCCCGCGGACAGGGCGGCGCCGGGGATGTCCTCGACGCCCTCCATGAGCCCGATCAACCAGTCGTGGCGGTCGGGCTCGACGGGCGCGAACCCCACCCCGCAGTTGCCCATCACCACGGTGGTCACGCCGTGCCAGCACGACGGCGAGAGCAGCGCGTCCCACGTGGCCTGGCCGTCGTAGTGGGTGTGGACGTCGACGAACCCCGGCGTGACGAGCGCGCCGTCGGCGTCGACCTCCTGGCGCGCCGGCCCGTCGACCCGGCCGACCTCGGTGATCACCCCACCGGTGATGGCCACGTCGGCCGTGCGGGCGGGGGCGCCGGTGCCGTCGACGACCGAGCCTGCTCTGATGACGAGATCGTGCATGCTTCCCCCCGGCGGCGCCGTCACCCGATGGGCCCGACTCTGACGGGCCGTCAGGTTCGATCCTACCGGCCGGCGCGCCGCTCGCCGGCGGCCCGCTCACCGGCGGTCAGGCGTGGGTGGGGAAGCCGAGGTCGGGGCCGCGCGTGTGCGGATCGGCCCATCGCGTCGTGACCACCTTGCCCCGGGTGTAGAAGTGCACGGCGTCGGGCCCGTAGGCGTGGGTGTCCCCGAACAGCGAGTCGCCCCACCCCCCGAACGAGAAGTGGGCGGCGGGCACGGGGATGGGCACGTTGATGCCCACCATGCCGGCCTCGACCTCGCTCTCGAAGCGCCGGGCCGCGCCGCCGTCGCGGGTGAACAGGGCGACGCCGTTGCCATACGGGTTGGTGGCCACCAGCGCGACGGCGTCGTCGTACGAGCGGGCCCGCACCACCGACAGCACCGGGCCGAAGATCTCCTCGCGGTAGATCGACATGGCGGGCGTGACGTGGTCGAAGAGGCACGGCCCGAGGAAGAAGCCGTCCTCGTGGCCGCCCACGGTCAGGTCGCGCCCGTCGACCACCAGCGCGGCCCCCTCGGCCTCGCCGGCCGCGACGAGTCCCGCCACGCGCTCGCGGTGGGCGGCGGTGATCAGCGGGCCCATGTCGGCGCCGGGGGCCGTGCCGGGAGCGACGGTCAGGCCGGCGATCCGGTCGCGGATGCGGCCGACGAGGTCGTCGCCGACGGGGTCGACGGCCACGACCACCGAGATCGCCATGCAGCGCTCGCCGGCCGAGCCGTAGCCGGCGCTCACCGCGGCGTCGGCGGCGAGGTCGAGGTCGGCGTCGGGCAGCACCACCATGTGGTTCTTGGCCCCGCCGAGCGCCTGGACGCGCTTGCCGGCCCGGGCGCCCCGCTCGTAGACGTGGCGGGCCACGGGCGTCGAGCCCACGAAGCTGATGGCGGCGACCTCGGGGTGGTCGAGCAGCGCGTCGACCGCCTCGGCATCGCCCTGCACGACCGAGAACACGCCCTCGGGCAGCCCGGCCTCGGCCCACAGCTCGGCCAGCAGCAGCGAGGCGCCGGGGTCGCGCTCGGACGGCTTGAGCACGAAGGCGTTGCCGCACGCGATGGCCACGGGGAACATCCACATCGGCACCATGGCCGGGAAGTTGAACGGCGTGATGCCGGCCACCACCCCGAGGGGCTGGCGCAGCGAGTGGACGTCGACCTCGGTCGACACCTGCTCGCTGTGGCGCCCGGCCAGCGCCGAGGGGATGCCGCAGGCGAACTCGACCACCTCGAGGCCACGGGCCACCTCGCCCAGGGCGTCGGCGCTGACCTTGCCGTGCTGGGCGGTGATGAGGGCGGCCACGTCGGTGCGGTGGGCGTGCACCAGCTCGCGGAACGCGAACAGCACCTGGGTGCGACGGTTGAGCGACACCTGTCGCCACGCGGTGGCCGCGGTCCGGGCCGACGCGACCACGGTGTCGACGTCGGCCCGGGTGGCCAGGCGCACCAAGGCGGTCACGGCGCCTGTTGCCGGGTCGTGCACCGGCGACGTGCGGTCACCGGTGCCCTCCCAGCGCTTCCCGTCCACCCAGTGGACGATCGTCTCGCTCATGCGAGCTCCTCCCCGTCGACGTCGGCCAGCACGTCGGCCAGGATGCCAGCTCCCTCGTCGGCCTCGGCGGCGGTGAGCGAGAGCGGCGGCGCGATGCGCAGGCAGTTGCCGAACAGCCCGCCCTTGCCGACCAGCAGGCCGCGCTGCCGGGCCAGCTCGAGCACCCGGCCGGCGGCCGCCGGGGCAGGGGAGCGGCCGTCGGGGCCCACCAGCTCGACGCCGATCATCAGCCCCTTGCCCCGCACCTCGCCCACGACGCCGAGCTTGCCGGCGAGCGGGTGCAGCCGGTCGAGGATGCGGCGCCCCTGCGCCAGCGTGTTGGCCTGCAGGTCGTGGTCGAGCAGGTAGCGCAGGTTGGCGAGGGCGCCCGCCGACACGAGGGGGTTGCCACCGAAGGTGGAGATCGAGTTGGCGGTCAGGCCGTCGACCAGCTCGCCTCGGCCGACCACGCCCGCCACGGCCAGGCCGTTGCCGAGCCCCTTGGCGAACGTGAGCAGGTCGGGGGTCAGCCCGTGGGCCTCGTAGCCCCAGAAGTGCTCGCCCGTGCGCCCCCAGCCGGTCTGCACCTCGTCGCTGACGTAGAGGATGCCGTGCTCGTCGAGCACCTCCTTCATGGCGCCGAACAGCCCGTCGGGCGGCACCGTGAACCCGCCGACCCCCTGGATGGGCTCGGCGATCAGGCAGGCGACGTCTCCGGCCGTGGCGGTGACGATCACGTCGCGCAGGTCGTCGACCGCCGCGGCGATGGCGGTGGCGGCGTCGGGCCGGCCGCCAGGGCCGGGGAAGCGGTGCCCGGCGTCGACGTAGTGGACGGTGAACGGCGTCAGGCTCGACGCCGACCAGCCCCGGTTGCCGGTGATGCCGACCGTGGCGAAGGAGCGGCCGTGGTAGCTGTTGCGAAGGGCCAGCACCTGGTTGGAGCGCCGGGCGGTCGACGCCAGCAGCAGCGCCGCCTCGTTGGCCTCGGTGCCCGAGGTGGTGAAGAACACCTTGGCGCCGGGGATGCCGCACAGCGTGGCGATCCGCTCGGCCAGCTCGATCATCGGCCGGATGAGGTACAGCGTCGAGGTGTGGATCATCCGGCCGGCCTGGGTGCGGATGGCGTCGACCACCTCGGGCACGCCGTAGCCGGTCATCGTGGTGAGGATCCCGCCGAAGAAGTCGAGGTAGCGGTTGCCCTCGCCGTCGACGACGTGGCGGCCCGAGCCGGACACGATCTCGATGGGCTCGTCGTAGTACAGGGCGAGCCAGCTCGGCATGACGCGACGGTGGCGATCGAGCAGGTCGGCGTGGCTGGTCACGGCGATCGGTGTCCTCCGTCCGCGGGGTCAGTACCGGGCGGGGCGACACAATCGGTTGCCCAGCGGCCGGTGCGCTGACGATTCATTCGCGTCAGTGCCACCTTGTCAAGCGGATCGGTGGCCGATCGCTAGTGTTCGGCCGTGAGCGCACCGCTGGCCCCGGGCTACCACGAGGCCGTGCTGTGGCAGGAGCAGGTCGGGTCGGCCGAGGCTCGTCCCACCGGGGACGGTCCGCGGGGGCCCGGTCCGGCCGGGGTCGAGCCACCGCCGCCGCTGCCCGCCGAGGCCGACGCCGTCGTGGTGGGCGCGGGCTACGCCGGCGTGTCCGCGGCGCGCGAGCTGGCGGCGGCGGGCCGGTCGGTGGTGGCGCTCGACGCCCGCCAAGTGGGGTGGGGGGCCAGCACCCGCAACGGCGGCATGGTCATCCCCGAGCTCAAGGCCGGCCCCGGCGCCCTCGAGCGCGCCCTCGGCCCGCTGGGCCGGCGCCTGTACCGGGAGGTGAACGAGGCCTTCGACCACGTCGAGTCGCTGGTCGCCGGTCCGGCGCCGGCGATCGCCTGCGACTACGAGCGCACCGGCCAGCTCTACCTGGCCCACGCGGCCCGCCTGGTGCCCCACCTCCGGGCGATGGCCCGCGAGCACGCGGACGACCTGGGCGAGCCGGTGCGGTTCGTGCCCCGCGACGAGCTGGGCCTCGAGGTGGGCTCGACCGCCTACCACGGCGGCGTGGTGTTCGAACGGACCGGCGGGCTGCACCCGGCCCGGTTCCACGCCGGCCTCGTCGACGCGGCCCGGGCGGCGGGGGCCACGCTGGTCGACTCGACGCGGGTGACGGCCGTCTCCCGCCGGCCCGGCGGCGCCGGGCTCACGGTGGCCACGGGGCGGGGCACGATCGGCGCCGGCGCCGTCGTGGTGTGCACCAACGCCTACGCCGACGGCGCGGTGCCGGCCCTGGCCCGCCGGGTGCTGCCGGTGGGCAGCTTCATCATCGCCACCGAGCCGCTCGACCCCGAGCTGGCCCGGTCGGTCAGCCCGCGCCGCCGCATGCTGGTCGACAGCAAGAACTTCCTCCACTACTGGCGGCTGACCCCGGACGACCGGGTGCTGTTCGGCGGGCGGCGCAGCCTGGCACCGTCGACCGTCGCCCGGGCCCGCGACTTCCTCTACGACGCCATGGTGCGGGTGCATCCCCAGCTCGCCGGCGTGCGGGTCGCCCGGGCGTGGGGCGGGTCGGTGGCCATCACGCTCGACCGCCTGCCCCACGTCGGCCGCATCGAGGGGGCCTGGTACGTGGCGGGCTGCAACGGCTCGGGCGTGGCGCTCAACACCTGGCTCGGCGCCCAGGTGGGCCGCCACCTCGCCGGCGACGCGCCCGTGCCCGCGTTCGCCGAGCTGCGCCACCGGCCCATCCCCCTCCACCGCCTGCGCCGCGCCTGGCTCCCCGCCGTCGGTCTGTGGTTCCGCTGGCAGGACCGGGGCTGACTCCGTCGTGTCCCTAACGGAGAAGGGTCTCGATGTCGAGGGTCTCACCGAGCGCGATGCCCTCAGGGGTGATCTGGAACTCCCGCACGGTCGACGCGTGGGATGCGCCTCGGGTCTTGAGGACGGTGAGCGCGCGTGTCATCTCGTCGCCGCTGTGGAGGTGCTGGAGCAGGACGACGTTGTCGGCGATGTGCGACATCCCCAGCTCGCTGAGCCGTGTGATGCGGAACAGCTCGGGGACTTCGAGAGTGAACATGACACTGATCCCGGCACGGGCCAGGCGTTGGACGAGGGAATAGCAGAACTCCCTGAAGCGCAGCGGGTCACCGGCGGCGATCACGAGGTCGTTCAAGCTGTCGATCACGATCCGCCGGGCACCGGTCTCGTCGATGCAGTCGAGGAGGTCGTAGACGAGCTCGTCGATGTGGACGTCGACGGGCGAGCGGTCCATCACCGTGACCGCGGGATCGGTGAGCGACCAGCCGAAGCCCTCGACGATGCGCGCCAGCTGCGTACGGGACTCCTGGAGGGTGACGAGGACGCCCGGTTCGTCGCGGGCCACGCCGGCGTAGAGGAAGTGCATGCCCATGAGGGTCTTGCCGGCACCCGACGGACCGGCGACGAGAGTCGCCGAGCCGGACCAGTAGCCGTCGCCGAGGGCGTCGTCGAGGGCGGGTATGCCCGTCGAGAGCCGTTCGGTACCGGCGTCGAAGGCCGACCCGTCGCGGGTGTCGGCGAGGCGTGGGAAGACCGTGAGCCCGTCGCTGGAGAGGCGGTACGAGTGCTCGCCCGAGGCGAAATCACTGCCCCGCAGCTTGAGCACACGCAGGTAACGGATCGATCGTTCCCCCGTGCGCTTGGTGCTGAGATCGATGACGGCGTCGGCCACGGCGAACTCGGGCGACGAGATCGCGTCCGCGGCCGCGTACTCGCCGACCCACAACGAGGAGATCGCACGTGCGGTGAGACGACCGGCGAGCTCGTGGAGGAAGCGACGGAAGTCGGCCTCGCTTCCGGCGAAGACCGTGAGCGCCTTGAAGCTGTCGATCACGACCACGCCGGGACGGTGCTGCTTGATGAGCGTGTCGATCCGCTCGAGCGCTCCCGGGAGACCTGCCTCGTCGAGGACCGTTCCGAGCTCCTCGTAGAAGACCGACCGGCCGACCTGCTTCGCGTCGAAGAACCGCAGCGATTCGCCGTAGCGCAGCAGCTTGTCCAGCGGCTCCGAAACCGTCGACAGGTACAGCGCCGGGCGCTCGGCAGAGGCGTTCGCGAAGACGCACTGCTCGGCGACGAGGGTCTTGCCGCTCCCCGGAGCCCCGACCAGCAGCGTGATCGAGTTGAGGACGAGGCCGCCGCCCAGGATCGTGTCGAGCCGGTCGTTGCCCGTGGAGAGGCGCTCCATCACGGCACGGGCGCCTGGTCCCGGCCTGTCAGCGCACTCGAACCCAGCAGGTCCCGGACGGTCGAGACGAACTGCAGTTGTTCGAGCGGCTTCTGCAGGAAGGCGCTGGCTCCGGCGGTGAGGGCCTCGTCGTGCAGCCCGAGCGCGGAGACGGCGAGCACCAGCGTGGTCTCGTCCCGTGCGAGTTGCCGGCACAGCGCCAAGCCGCCGGACATCGACAGCTCCACGACGGCGAGGCGCGGACGGTGCTCGACGACGCGGCGTTCCGCCTCCGCCGAGTTCGACGCGAGGCAGATCTCGTACCCCTCGGTTCGCAGGAAGTACTCGCACAGCTCCGCCGCGAAGCGGTCCCGCTCGGCGAGAAGGATCACCATGAGGACATCCCGCCGGGCATCGCCTGCGGTGCGGGCAGACGGCTCGCCGAGCTGCTCCGCCAGCAGACGATGCGCGTCAGCTGCGCTGGACCCGTCCTCCATCGTGCGTACGACGAACCGCAGGTGCTCGACCTGATCTCGCGAGAACAGACGATGTGAGCCTTGGCTCCGCGCCGGAACCACGACTCGGTAACGCTCCTCCCACGCTCGCAGCGTCGCCGGCTCCACACCGAGCATCCGTGCCACGGCCCCGATCGAATAGACGGGGCGGCTCGCGGAGCGTGCCGCGTTCGACTGCTCCACGGCATCACCTGCTGTCACCGAGCTGCTCAAGACGCCTCGTCGCTTCGGCGAAGGTGCAGGACCGTATCGAGCCGGACGAGGCGCAGGAGACGAACGACCGCAGGGCTCGGATCCACCACGGCCAACCGGGCCCCACGCGCCGCACACGCTCTGTGCGCCCTCACGAGGGCCGCCAGGCCCGCCGCGTCGATGAACTCCAGGCCGGAGCAATCGACGTCGACATCACCGTGGAGCCGTTCCAGCGTCGAGACGAGCCGCGGTGCAGCGGCCAGGTCGAGCTCGCCGATCGCTCGCACCACGGCCGGGCTCCCGCGATGGACCCACGCTGTGAACACGCACCCGCCCACGGACTCCGCTGCCTCGACTTCGGGGGCAAATCTCGACACCAGTTCATCCAAACTTGGAAAATATCTAGACAATTCTTCGACGGAACCTAGCCTTCAGCGATGAGTGCGTCAACACCGCATGCCGGCCCTGTGCCGGGGTAGACGGTGAGGGATGAGACTCATCAGCGGACAGAGCCCGTGGCCGAGCGCCTGAGGATCGCGCTCGCCTCGTCGCGCGCCGCTCCGAGACACGCACGCCAGGCGATCATGGAGCTCCTCGCCAGATCGGGCCGAACCGATCTGGGTGCTGACGCCGCGCTCGTCGTGAGCGAACTGGTCACCAACGCGGTGGTCCACGTAGGCGGCCCGATCACCCTCTCCGCCTCCTACCTCGACAGCACTCTCCACGTCGAGGTCCACGACACCGAACGAGCCCCTCTGCCCAGCGCCCGGAAGCCACCCGCCTCCGAGAAGACCGGACGGGGACTCAACCTGGTCGCGCTCCTCGCAGACCGGTGGTCGGTCAGGCCGACCCCCGGGGGCAAGACCATCTGGTTCGAGATGTCCTGAGCCGCCGATCGGGAGTGGGCGGCGAACGGTCGCCCGGCCGGCAGGCACCGGATCCCGCGGCGAGCACGCGTCTACAGCTTGATCATCACGTGCTTGAGCTCGGTGTAGTGCTCGATGGCGTAGAGCGACATGTCCTTGCCGTAGCCGCTCTGCTTGAAGCCGCCGTGGGGCAGCTCGGACACGATCGGGATGTGGTCGTTGACCCACACCGTGCCGAACAAGAGCGACCGCGACATGCGCATGGCCCGGCCGACGTCGGTGGTCCAGACGCTGGCGGCCAGGCCGTAGTCGACGCCGTTGGCCCAGGCGAGGGCCTGCTCCTCGTCGGAGAACCGCTGCACGCTCACCACCGGGCCGAAGACCTCGCGCTGCACCAGCTCGCTGTCCTGCGCCGGGTTGGCCACCACGGTGGCCTCGTAGAAGAACCCGGGGCGGTCGAGGGCGCCCCCGCCGGTCACGACCTCGGCACCGGCCGACACCGCCCGGTCGACCATGCCGGCGACCCGCTCGCGCTGCTCGGCCGAGATGACCGGGCCGACCTCGGTGGCGTCGTCGGTGGGGTCGCCGACGGCCAGCCCCGAGACCGCCGAGCCGAGGCCGGCGACCAGGTCGTCGTACACGGCGGGACCGGCGACCACCCGGCAGGGGGCGGTGCAGTCCTGCCCCGAGTTGTAGTAGGCGTTCTCGGCCAGCGTGGACACCACGGCGTCGAGGTCGGCGTCGTCGAACACGACCACCGGCGCCTTGCCGCCCAGCTCGAGGTGGACCCGCTTGAGCGACTCGGCCGCGTTGCGGGCGATCAGCCTGCCGGTGGCCACGTCGCCGGTCAGCGACACCATCGCGACCCCGGGGTGGCGCACGAGGGCGTCGCCCGCCGTCTCGCCCTGCCCGCACACGACGTTGAACACGCCCGGCGGGAAGATGTCGGCCGCCAGCTCGGCCAGCTTGAGCGCCGTGAGCGGCGTCAGCTCGGACGGCTTCAGCACGAACGTGTTGCCGGCGGCCAGCGCTGGGCCCAGCTTCCAGGTCGCCATGTTGAGCGGGTAGTTCCACGGGGCGATGCCCGCGCACACGCCGAGCGGGTCACGGCGCAGCATCGAGGTGTGGTCCTCGAGGTACTCGCCGGCTGCCTGCGCCTGCAGCGTGCGGGCCGCGCCGGCGAAGAACCGCAGGTTGTCGACGGTGAGGTCGAACTCGAAGTCGATGATCGAGACCGGCTTGCCCACGTTGCGCATCTCGAGCCGCTTCAGCTCGTCGATGTTCGCCTCGATGGCGCCCGCCAGTGCGAGCAGGGCCTCGCTGCGCTCGCGCGGCGTCGTGCGGGCCCACGAGGCGAACGCCTCGGCAGCGGCCCCCACGGCGGCGTCGACGTCGGTGGCGTCGCTGGCGGGCACGCTGGCGATCACCTCGCCGGTGGCGGGGTCGACGACGTCGTCGGTGGCCCCGGTGGATGCGGGCTTCCAGGCCCCGCCGATGAAGTTCTCGTGCGGCATGGACGGCTCTCCCCCGTGCGGACTGCGCTCGGCAGAGCATCCACGACCCCGGGCCACGGCGCAAGGGATTCGGTTGCAGCCGCGTGAACTGACGACAGGATCAGTTGCGGATGACCGTTGATGGCGCGAATCTGCACGTCCTGAGGGGTACGACGTAGCGACAGACGGCTGTGGCGGCGGCCCGGGGAAGGACATCCGCTGAGCGACGAGACCAGAGCGGCCGGGTCCGAGGGGGACGTGGCGACGACCCGGCCGGGCAGCGTCCCCGCGGGCGGCGCCTCGCCGGTGATCGACATCGACCGCGTGACCAAGCGCTTCGGCGACTTCGTCGCCGTCGACGACGTCTCGTTCTCGGTCACCGCAGGCGAGTTCTTCTCGCTGCTCGGCCCGTCCGGCTGCGGCAAGACCACGACGCTGCGCATGATCGCCGGCTTCGAGTCGCCGAGCGAGGGGACGTTGTGGCTGGCCGGCGAGGACGTCTCGCGCACGCCGCCCTACCGGCGCAACGTCAACACCGTCTTCCAGCAGTACGCCCTCTTCCCCCACATGTCCGTGTGGGACAACGTGGCCTTCGGCCCCCGGAGCCGCCGCCTGGGCAAGGCCGAGGTGGCCCGGCGGGTCGGCGATCTGCTCGACGTGGTGCGCCTCGGCGACTTCGCCCGGCGCAAGCCGGCCCAGCTCTCCGGGGGCCAGCAGCAGCGCGTCGCGCTGGCCCGGGCGCTCGTGAACTACCCCAGCGCGCTGCTGCTCGACGAGCCGCTCGGCGCCCTCGACCTGAAGCTGCGCCAGGTCATGCAGTTCGAGCTCAAGCGCATCCAGCGCGAGGTGGGCATCACGTTCGTCTACGTCACCCACGACCAGGACGAGGCGCTGACCATGAGCGACCGCATCGCGGTGATGGACGCCGGCCGCGTCCAGCAGATCGGCAGCCCCGTCGAGATCTACGACCGGCCGGCCAACGTGTTCGTCGCCGGGTTCATCGGCCAGGCCAACCTGTGGCCCTGCCAGGTCACGGCCACCGACGGTGACACGCTGGCCGTGGCGGCGCTCGGCACGGCGTTGCGGTCGCTGCCGGGCGACACCCGCGTCGAGGCCGGGCGCGACGCCAGCTTGATGGTGCGGCCCGAGCGGGTCCGCGTCGCGGTCGAGGCCCCCGACGGCGCCGCGGGCGCCAACGCCGTCGAGGCGACCGT
>DASTFE010000023.1:0-22761 GCA_035708905.1 Acidimicrobiales bacterium
ACCCGCGCCCCCCGACCCCCCCGCACCCAGCCCGCCGCCGGCGCCCGCCCCACCCGACCCGGCCGCCGCGGGGGCGACCACGGCCGAGCAGCCCAAGATCTTCGGCGACCTGCCCGACAAGGTCCGTCCCGGGCGGCCCAACGGCCGCGAGGGCACCCCGGTGCTGGGCGGGGCCGCCGCCGCCGAGGGGCGCACCACCGGGCCGAACCCCCGCATCGCGGGGCCGACGCACCCGCCGGGCGAGGACGACGGTCCCGACGACACAACCGAGGAGCGCGGCCGCCACTTCGCGCCCCCCGGCGCCGGCCGCAACTGGTGGCCGCTCGCCGCCGGCGCCGTCCCCATCGTCGCCCTGGTGCTGCTCGTCGCCGGCTGGGCCGTCGACACGGTCGCCCTGTCGGGGCAGGTCATGCGCAACGTCGAGGTGGCCGGCCGCTCGGTCGGCGGGCTGGGCGAGGCCTCGCTGCCCGACGTGATGGAGGAGCTCAACGACGAGCTCGCTGACCGGCCCGTGGTGATCGAGGTCGGCGGCGCGGGCACGCCGACCAACGGACTGCAACGCTCGGTCGACCAGACCGAGGCACGCCGCTACGAGACGACCGCCGGTGAGATCGGGCTCACGGTCGACACCGACGCCACCGCCGAGGCCGCCCTCGACGCCGGCCGCAGCGACAGCCCGGTGGCCCGCCCCTTCCTCTGGCTGGCCTCGTTCTTCAGCGCCCGCGATGTCGACGTGCGGTACGCGGTGGCCGAGTCGCAGGTCGTGGCCACGATGTTCCAGAAGCAGGGGGCCGACCTACGGGCGGCGCACGACCCCACCATCGAGCGCACCGAAGAGGGATGGGTCCTCTCGCCCGGCCAGCCGGGGCAGGGCGTCGACACCGACGAGATCGTCGCCGAGCTGCCCGAGGCCGCGGCGGCCAGCACCGAGGGGCCGATCGAGATCGATGCCGAGGTCGTCGACGTCACGCCCCGGTTCAGTGACGACGAGGCTCAGGCCCTGGCCGATCAAGCCAACGCCATCGCCGCCGCCGGCCTGACGCTCACCGCCGGCGAGACCACGGTCGAGGTCCCTCCCGAGATGCTCCGCACCTGGTACGAGCCGACGACGGCCGACGGCAGCCTCGAGCTCGACCTCCTGCCCGACGTCGTCGCCGGGGCGCTGCCCGAGCTGTTCGCCGGCATGGCCACCCAGCCGGTGAACGCGTCGTTCAGGCTCGAGAACGGCACGCCGGTCGTCGTGCCCTCCGAGGCCGGCGTCACGTGCTGCGCCGAGGACAGCCCCGACCGCATCTGGGAGGCGCTGACGTCCGGCCAGACGGCGGTCGAGCTCGAGGTCGTGCTCACCGAGCCGGAGATCACCACCGAGGTGGCCGAGGGCCTGGGCATCGTCGAGCCGGTGGGCGGCAACCGCGCGTGGCGCAACGGCGCGCCGACGACCGCCGGCCCCGGCTTCACCACCTACCACGACCCCGGCCAGCCCCGGGTCACCAACATCCACAGGATCGCCGACCTCGTGCGGGGCGCGATCATCCTGCCGGGCGAGACGTTCTCGGTGAACGAGCACGTCGGTCCCCGCACCGCAGAGAAGGGGTTCGTGCCGGCCGGCGCCATCCGCGACGGCGAGCACGTCGACGAGATCGGCGGCGGGGTGTCGCAGTTCGCCACGACGCTGTTCAACGCCGCCTACTTCGCCGGGCTCGACATCCCCGTCAGCCAGGCCCACTCCGAGTACTTCTCCCGGTACCCGCGCGGTCGCGAGGCCACCATGGGGCACCCGGCGCCCGACCTGCAGATCACCAACGACACGCCCCACGGCGTGATGATCTGGACGTCCTACACCGACAGCAGCATCACGGTCACGCTCTACTCGACGCCGTACGCCACGGCCGAGCAGACGGGCATCAGCGAGTCGCCCAACGGCGCCTGCACCAACGTGTCGACCACCCGCACCCGCACCTACCCCGACGGCCGCACCGAGACCGACACGTTCCGGGCCACCTACCGCCCCGGCGAGGGCGAGACCTGCTGACCGGGGACCGGCGCCGTTAGCGTTGCTGCGATGACCTCCCCCGACGTGGTCGTGGTCGGCGCCGGCCCGGCCGGGGTCGCGGCAGCCGTCACGCTCGCCCGGGCGGGGCACGAGGTGACGCTGGTCGACAGGGCGAGGTTCCCCCGCGACAAGATCTGCGGCGACGGGCTGACGACCGGCGCGCTGCGGCTGCTCGAGGACCTGGGGCTCGACCCCGGGGCCGTGGACTCGTGGCAGCGGGTCGACGACGTGGTGGTCCGCGGCCCGGCCGGCCGCGAGGTCACCTTCCCCCTCCCCCGCGGGCGGGGCACCTACGCGGCCGTGGCCCGCCGGCTCGATCTCGACGCCGCGCTCGTCGACCTCGCCCGCACGACGGGGGTCAAGGTCCTCGACGGCCACGCCTGCACCGGTGCCCGCCACGAGGCCGACCACGTGACGGTGGCCGTCGAGGGCGCCGGCGACCTGCGGGCCGCGTTCGCGGTGGCGGCCGACGGCATGTGGTCGCCGGTGCGCCGGCACCTGGGCCTGGCGACCCCGGGCTACCGGGGCGAGTGGCACGCGTTCCGGCAGTACTTCGCCGGGGTCGGGCCCCGGGCCGCCCGCGAGCTGTTCGTCTGGTTCGAGCCCGACCTGCTGCCCGGCTACGCGTGGTCGTTCCCGCTGCCGGGCGGCAGGGCCAACGTCGGCTTCGGCATCCAGCGGGGCGGCAAGGTGGCACGCGTCCAGCAGATGGCGGCCATCTGGCCCGATCTGCTGGCACGCCCCCACATCCGCGCCGTGCTGGGCGACGGGGCGCGGCCCGAGGCCCCGCACCGGGCCTGGCCCATCCCTGCCCGCATCGACGCCGCCGTGCTGGCGGCGGGGCGCACGCTGTTCGCCGGCGACGCGGCGGCCGCCACCGACCCGCTGACGGGCGAGGGCATCGGCCAGGCCCTGCTCACCGGCACGCTGGCGGCCGAGGCCATCGCCCGGCACGCGCCCGACGCCGAGGCCGTCTCCGCCGCCTACCGCGGTGCGGCCCGGCGGGCGCTGGTGGCCGACCACCGGATGTCGCTGCTGCTCATCCGGGCGGTGCGGCACCGCAAGGGGGTGCGGGCCGGCATGCGCGTGGCGGGCGCCACGGGCTGGACCCGCCGCCACTTCGCCCGCTGGCTGTTCGAGGACTACCCGCGGGCGGTGGTCGCCACCCCGCGCCGGTGGCGCCGCAACGCACTCCACGGGCCCGGCGCCTACGACGGGCGCTGACCGCACCACCGGCCGGGCCGCGCTTGACCAGCCGGTCAAGCGCGGCCCGCATCATCGGATGCTCTCCACCCGCCTGACCGACGCCCTCCAGATTGACCATCCGGTGATGCTCGCCGGCATGGGTGGCGTGTCGTACCACCGGTTGGTCGCGGCGGTCAGCGCGGCCGGCGGCTTCGGGTGCCTCGGCGCGTCCACCATGAGCCACGACCAGATGAACGACGAGATCGCCGCGGTCCGCCAGGCGACCGACCGTCCCTTCGGTGTCGACCTGCTCACGGCGCTCCCGGCCGGCCTCGAGGACAAGGTCCGCGACATCGTCGCCGGTGGTGCCACCGCCTTCGTGGCCGGGCTGGGGGTGCCCCGCGAGGTGGTCGACCTGTGCCACGCCAGCGGGCTGGTGGTGGTCAACATGTGCGGCAAGGTGCGCCACGCGGTGGCCGCCGTCGAGGCGGGGTGCGACATCGTGGTGGCCCAGGGCACCGAGGCCGGCGGCCACACCGGGCGCATCGCCACCATGGCGTTGGTGCCCCAGGTGGTCGACGCCGTCGGCGACCGGGTGCCGGTCGTGGCCGCCGGCGGCATCGTCGACGGCCGGGGCCTGGCCGCCTCGCTGGCGCTCGGCGCCGACGGGGTGTGGATCGGCACCCGGTTCATCGCCACGCCCGAGGCCCGCGCCGTGCGCGGCTACAAGGACGTGCTGTTGCGCAGCCACGAGGACGACACGGTCGTCACCCGCGCGTACACCGGCAAGACGTGCCGGGTCATCGCCAACCGCTACACCCAGCCCTACGAGACGGGCGAGGTCGAGGCCGAGCGCTTCCCCGAGCAGATCTTCCGGTCGATGCAGGAGGGGGCCAACCACCTCGGCGGCGACGAGTCCACCGAGGGGGTCGACCCCGAGCGCGAGTTCTTCCCCGCCGGCCAGGGCGTGGGAGCCATCGACGGCCTGGTGCCCGCCGGCGACCTGGTCCACCAGATCGTCGACGAGGCCGAGTCGGTGCTGGCCAAGCTGCGCCCCTGAGCGGCGGGCGGCCACCCTGCGCCGCCCCGGCCGAGCCCTCGATCAGGCGTGCGTGGCCCACTCCTTGACCTGGCCGACCAGGGCGGGCACGTCCGGGCCGAGCGGCGTGATGTTGAGCGAGGTGACGCCCGCCTGCTTGTAGGCGGCGATGCGCTCGCGCACGTAGCCCTCGGGCCCGCACATCGTCGCGGCCTCGAGCAGCCCCTCGGGCACGGCGGCCGCCGCCTCGTCCTTCTTGCCGTCGAGGTACAGGTCCTGGATCTCGCGCGCCTCGGCCTCGAACCCGTACCGCTGCGCCAGGTCGTTGTAGAAGTTGCGGCCCCGGGCCCCCATGCCGCCGACGTAGAGGGCGATCATCGGGCGGGCCAGCTCGCGCATCTCGGCGGCGTCGTCGCCGACCGCCAGCAACCCGCCCGCCACGATCTCGAGCGGTGCCAGGTCGTCGGCCCGCGCGGCCGTGCCCGCCGCCAGGTCGTCGCCCCACACGTCGTCGACCTTGTCGGGCAGGTAGAACAGCGGCAGCCAGCCGTCGGCCACCTCGGCGGTCATGCGCACGTTCCTGGGGCCGAGGGCAGCGACGTACACGGGGATGCGGTCGCGCACCGGCCGCGTGATCAGCTTGAGCGGCTTGCCCAGCCCCGTGCCCTGCTCGGGCGGTAGCGGCAGCGTGTAGGCCGAGCCCTCGTAGGTGACCCGCTCGCGGGCCCACACCGTGCGGCAGATCTCGATGATCTCGCGGGTGCGGGTCAGCGGCTGGGTGTAGGGCACGCCGTGGAACCCCTCGATGACCTGCGGGCCCGAGGCGCCGAGGCCCAGGATGCAGCGCCCGTCGGACAGGGCGTCGACGCCGGCGGCAGTCATGGCCAGCAGCGTCGGCGTGCGGGTGTAGATCGGCAGGATGGCAGCGCCGATCTCGACGGTCGAGGTGACCGCCGCCAGGTAGCCCATGAGGCTGACGCCGTCGAAGCCGTACGCCTCGGCCACCCAGACGGTGTCGAGTCCCGCCTTCTCGAGCGCGACGGCCTGCTGCGCCGATTCCTTGAACCCGCCCGCATAGCTGAGCG
Organism: Acidimicrobiales bacterium; assembly: GCA_035708905.1. Lineage (GTDB taxonomy): Bacteria > Actinomycetota > Acidimicrobiia > Acidimicrobiales > VFJN01 > ZC4RG19. The sequence continues at coordinate 5,363 of DASTFE010000023.1, forward strand.
GCATGCTGACCTTCATGGGCCTTCCCCTCTGCGGCCCGAGCGACCGCGCTCAGGCGGCGTCAGGCCGCGCTCAGCCGCTCGCGCGCCCGCTTCGAGCGGTCGAGCAGCAGGGCCGGCACGACGACGCCGTTGACGGTCTTGTCGCCGCTGCCCCCGCCCGCGGCCGCCCCGTCGTCGGCGCCGTCGGTCGCCGCGACGACCTCGGCGGCGGCCGCCTGCTCGCGGCGGGCGAGCGCGTCCTCGTAGTCGCGGGGGCGGGCGAGCGCGGTGCCGTCGATCGACCCGACGTCGACCCCGTTGTCGAACAGCACCCGGTAGCGGGTCCAGGCGAAGCCGTCGACGAGGTAGACGCGGCCGCGAGTGCCCTGGGGCACGCCGGGGAAGGGGTCGAGGTTCCTGACCTTCTCGCCGCGCTTGAACTCGTGGGGCGCCGCACGCTTCGCCATGCACGTGATCCTGCCAAATCGCGGCGGGTGGGCGCGAATCTCGCCGCGGGGTGGGCGTGTGGGGGCCGCCCGGCGGCGTCGGGCAGACTGGTCGGATGCGAGGGATCATCCTGGCCGGCGGCTCGGGCACCCGCCTGCACCCCATCACGCAGGGCATCAGCAAGCAGCTCGTGCCCGTGTACGACAAGCCGATGGTGTACTACCCGCTGTCGACGCTGATGCTGGCCGGCATCGACGACGTGCTGGTCATCACCACACCACACGACGCCTCGCAGTTCGAGCGGCTGCTCGGCGACGGGTCGCAGTTCGGCATCTCGATCTCGTACGCCCAGCAGCCGAGCCCCGACGGGCTGGCCCAGGCGTTCCTGATCGGCGCCGACTTCCTGGGCGCCGAGTCGGCGGCCCTGGTGCTGGGCGACAACATCTTCTACGGCCCCAGCCTGGGCGCCCGTCTCGACCGCTTCGCCGGGGTCGACGGCGGCGCCATCTTCGCCTACTGGGTCGCCGAGCCCAGCGCCTACGGCGTCGTCGAGTTCGACGACGAGGGTACGGCGCTGTCGCTGGAGGAGAAGCCCGCCAAGCCCCGCAGCAACTACGCGGTGCCCGGCCTCTACTTCTACAGCAACGACGTGATCGAGCTGGCCCGCGAGCTGCGGCCGTCGGCCCGCGGCGAGCTCGAGATCACCGACCTCAACCGCACCTACATGGCCCAGGGGCGCCTGCGCGTCGAGGTGCTGCCCCGGGGCACGGCGTGGCTCGACACCGGCACGTTCGACTCGCTGCTCGACGCCGGCAACTACGTGCACACCCTCGAGGCCCGGCAGGGCCTGAAGATCGGCTGCCCCGAAGAGGTGGCGTGGCGGCAGGGCTGGCTCGACGACGAGGCGCTGCGCCAGCGGGCCGTCACCCTGTCGAAGAGCGGCTACGGCAGCTACCTGGCCGAGCTGCTCCAGCAGGGCCGCTGAGCGAGCGTTCCCGAGCCCGCGTCCCGAGCCCGCACCCGAGGGCCGGCCGGAGCCGCCGCCTGCGGCCGGAGGCCGCGGGAGCGGCGGCAGCCCTCGGCGGCAGCCCTCGGCGGCAGCCAGCAGGCCCGAGGTAATGACCGTCGGTGCCGGGCTGTCGAGGCAGACACCGCCGGCCAGTTGGCCGGTGGCTGTGACCAAGTTCACGGACGCAATCGTTCCGGAACTCTTGCGTTTCGTAATCCGCGGTCGCAGGCTCGTCTTCATGCGGACTCGATCGTCTCGTAATTATCCGGAAATGCCCCGGGCGGTGCCGCCGGGCACCGGCACCGCCGCCCCCGCAGCTCGCCGGTCGCACCCCCGGCGATGGCTCGTGCTCGCCGTGATGTGCCTCAGCCTGCTGCTGATCGTGATCGACAACACGATCGTCAACGTCGCCATCCCCACCCTGCAGCGCGACCTGGGCGCCTCCACCAGCCAGCTCCAGTGGGTCGTCGACAGCTACATCCTGGTGTTCGCCGGGCTGTTGCTCACGATGGGCGCCCTCGGCGACCGGTTCGGCCGGCGGGGCGCGCTCGCCATCGGCCTCGCGGTGATGGGGGTGGCGTCGGTGCTCTCGTCGCTCGCGACCAGCGCCGACCAGCTCATCGCCACCCGGGCCCTCATGGGCGTCGGCGGGGCGCTCATCATGCCGGCGACCCTCTCGATCATCACCGACGTGTTCGCCGATCCACGCGAGCGGGCCCAGGCCATCGCCATCTGGTCGGCCATGGCCGGCGCGGCGGTCGCCATCGGGCCGGTCACCGGTGGCTGGCTGCTCGAGCACTTCTGGTGGGGCTCGGTCTTCCTGGTCAACGTGCCGGTCGTCATCGTCGCCCTCGTGCTCGGCCAGCTGTTCGTGCCGACCTCGCGCGACCCCGAGGCCCCGCCGATCGACGTGCCCGGCGCCGCGCTGTCGATCACCGGCCTGCTGGTGCTCGTGTGGGCGATCATCGAGGGCCCGCACGGGTGGACCGACCCGCTGGTGCTCGGCGCGTTCGCGGTGGCTGCGGTGCTGCTGGTCGCGTTCGTGGCGTGGGAGCGTCGCACGCCCACGCCCATGCTCGACATGACCTTCTTCGAGAACCCGCGGTTCAGCGCGGCCAGCGGCGCGCTGGTGCTCACGTTCTTCGCCATGTTCGGGTCGCTGTTCCTGCTCACCCAGTTCCTGCAGTCGGTGCTGGGCTACACGGCGCTCGAGGCCGGCGTCCGCCTGCTGCCCATGGCCGCGGTCCAGATGGTCGTGGCCCCGCTCTCGGCCAAGCTGGTCGAGCGGGTGGGCACCAAGGCCGTCGTGGCCACCGGCCTGGTCGTGGCGGCGACGGGGCTGGTCATCGCCAGCCGGCTCACGGCGGGCGCCAGCTACCCCGAGGTGCTGCTCTCGCTGGTCGTGCTGGCCGCCGGCCTCGCCATGGTCATGCCGCCGGCGACCGAGTCGATCATGGGCTCGCTCCCGCCCGGCAAGGCCGGTGTGGGATCCGCGGTCAACGACACCACCCGCGAGGTGGGCGCCGCGCTCGGCGTCGCCGTGCTGGGCTCGGTCATGACCTCGACCTACCGCCCCCGGGTCAGCGAGGCCATCAGCGGGTTCCCGGTGCCCGACGGCGTGGCCCAGGCGGTCACCGACCAGGTGGGTGCGGCGATGGCCGCAGCCGCCCAGGTCGGCGGTGAACCGGGGCGCGCCCTGGCCGCGGCGGCGTCGGGCGGCTTCGCCGACGGCATGCGCGTCGCCTTCCTGATCGGGGCGGCCGCCATGCTGGTCGGTGCCGTGATCGTCGGCCGCTACCTGCCGGCCCGAGCCCGCGGCGAGGCGGCCGGTGACGCCGGCACCGCCGTCGTCGTCCGGTCCGCGGACCTCGTGGTGCCGGGCGGGGACGGCGCGCCCGCCGACGCCGCGGTGGTGGTGGCCGACGCCGCTCCGCCGGGCGGCCAAGATGGGGCCATGGAGTGCACGGACGGCGCCAGTTCCGGCGCCGGCGCGCCGGCCGGCGCCTGCGAGCCAGGAGCGCGACGCCGACCGCGTCCGACGGCCGGCCCGGGCGCCCCCGCGACGCCCGGGCCGACGTCGCGATCCTCGGGGCGGCGGTCGAGGTGCTGGGCGAGAGGGGGCCGGGCGGGTTCACCGTCGACGAGGTGGCCGCCCGGGCGGGATGCGGCAAGGCCACGATCTACCGACGCTGGCCCTCCCGTAGTGCCCTGCTGCTCGACACCGTCCACCAGATGGGGCTCGAGCCGCCCGACGTCGACTCGGGCTCGCTGCGCGACGACCTGGTCGCGACGTTGCGGGTCCTCGGCGAGAAGATGCGCGACACCGCGACGGGCCGCATCCTGCCGGGCGTCATCGCCGAGGCGTCGGTCCACGACGAGATGCGGCGGGTGCTGACCGAGTTCGTCGACGACCGGCGCAGCCGTCCCCGGATCGTGGTGCGGCGGGCGATCGAGCGAGGCGAGCTGCCCGACGACACCGATGTCGAGATGCTGCTCGACCTGCTGGGCGGCACGGTCATCTTCCGCGAGCTGATCGCCGGCCTGCCCACCGACGAGGCGTACTGCGTCGGGCTGGTCGAGCGGGTGCTGCCCGGCTTCGGCTGGTCGCCCGCCCCGCCGCCGTAGGGTGGCCATGGCGTCCCATGGGTGCGTCCGGCGACCGCGCCCGCCCGTCAGAGGCCGGCCAGCCGCCGGTCGAGCTCGGCCCGCTCGACCGCGTTCCCGCTCAGGGCGATGGCCCGCCGGTAGGCGTCGGCGGCGCCCCGGTGGTCGCCGGCGCGCCGTAGCAGCTCGGCCCGCGCCGCGTGCAGCGGCTGGTAGCGGGCGAGGGCCTGCTCGTCGACGAGCGGGTCGAGCAGCGCCAGCCCGGCGGCGGGCCCGGCGGCGAACCCCACGGCCACCGCCCGGTTCACCTCGACCACCGGCGACGGCGCCATCGTGGCCAGCGCGCCGTAGAGGTCGGCGATCTGGGCCCAGTCGGTCTCCTCGGGGCTGGGCGCCTGCACGTGCAGCGCCGCGATCGCGGCCTGCACCTGGTAGGGCCCGGGCCGCCCCCGCCCCAGCGCCCGGTCGAGGACCCGCAGCCCCTCGCGGACCCGCCCGGCGTCCCAGCGCGACCGGTCCTGCCGGTCGAGCGGGACGTAGCCGCCGCCACCGTCGACCCGAGCCGCCCGGCGGGCGTCGTGCAGCAGCATCAGGGCCAGCAGGCCCAGCACCTCCGGGTCGTCCGGCATCAGGGTGGCGAGCAGGCGGCCGAGGCGGATCGCCTCGCTGCACAGCTCGCCTCGCACCAGCCGGTCGCCCCCGGACGCGCCGTAGCCCTCGTTGAAGATCAGGTAGACGACCGAGAGCACGCCCACGAGGCGGTCGGGCAGCGCCTCGTCGGCCGGCACCCGGTACGGGATGCGGGCGTCGGCGATCTTGCGCTTGGCCCGCACCAGCCTCTGGGCCATCGTCGCCTCGGAGACCAGGTAGGCGCGAGCGATCTCGCCGGTGGTGAGGCCGCCCAGCGTCCTGAGCGTCAGCGCCACCCGGGCCGGCAGCGCGAGCGCGGGATGGCAGCAGGTGAAGATCAGTCGCAGCCGGTCGTCGACGACCGCGCTGTCGACCGCCTCGGGACGGTGCTCCTGGGCGTCGAGCCGGGCCAGCTCGGCGAGCCGGGCGGCTCGATCGGCGGTCGACCGCTCGCGCCGCAGCCGGTCGATGGCCTTGCGCCGGGCGGTGACCGTGATCCATGCCCGGGGACTGTCGGGGACGCCGTCGCGCGGCCACGTCGCCACCGCGGCCGCGAACGCGTCCTGCACGGCGTCCTCGGCGAGCTGGAAGTCGCCGACATGGCGGATCAGCGTGGCCAGCACCGCGGGGCGCTCCTCGCGGAACGCCCGCTCGACGGTGGCGGCCGGGTCGCCGCCGCCCGGCCGCCGCTCGTCGCCCTGGCTCATCGGGCCGCGCTCATCCCCAGACCGGCCGCACCTCGACCGACCCGTACGTGGCGTTGGGCATGCGGGCCGCGTGCTCGAGGGCGGTGTCGAGGTCGTCGGCGTCGATGAGGAAGTAGCCGGCGAGCAGCTCCTTGGTCTCGGCGAAGGGGCCGTCGGTGATCTGGGTCTCGCCGTCGCGCACCCGCACCGTGGTGGCGGCTTCGCCGCCCTGCAGCCCGTTGTTCGCGACGTACAGCCCGGCGTCCTTCAGCTCCTGGGTGAACGTCACCCACCGCTGGTGTTCCTCGGCCATCGCCTCCGGCGACGTGATCGGCTCGCCGGCCGCGTTGCGTGGGCCACCCTCGGCCGGCTGGTACATCAGCAGCATGTACTGGGGCATCGTGCCTCCCTGGGTCGGATGTTCGCGCCGCTCGGAGCGCGGCGTCATCGAGTAGGACGCCGCAGGGTCGGCGGTATCGACAGGTCTCCCGGCATTTTCAGGCCAGCCGGCGGCGGCGCGCCTCGTCGAGCACCCGGCCCGGCCGCGCCGGCGTCACGAGCAACGCGTCGGCCTCGCGCAGCTCGGCCGGCTGTCCCGGGCGGGCGACGGGCATGAGCGCCACCGGCTCGGCCAGGCGGACCTCGAGCGCCAGACCGGGCGCGCCGGCGGTGAGGTCGGTCGCCCCGGTGCCCGCCGGCGCCGGCCCGAACGACCGCACCACCGACCGTCGCAACAGCACCGGGTCGACGAGCGCGAGCTGGTCGTGCACGACCAGCCCGGCCGGCACGAACACCAGCCACCGCCGGGACAGGACGTGCAGCACCCGCCCGCCCCACCAGGCCAGGGGCACCCCGGCCGCCAGCGCCAGGGCGCCCGGCACCCACTGGCGGGCGGCGAGCAGCAGCGGTCCGGCGCACACACCGGCCACCACCGCGAGCCACGCCAGCTCGGCGGGGCCCGCCAGCAGCGCCACCGGCGCCCGCAGCGGCATGCGCCGCTCGTCGCCATAGGACGACCCGTCGACGAACGCCTCGGCCGTCTCGGGCGCCAGGGCGACGACCGCGGCGGCCAGGGCGGCGGCGAGCCCCAGCACGGCCGCCGTGGTCGCACCGGTCGCCACCAGCGCCACCCCGGCGGCGGCGGCCGCGCCTGGCGCGGCGATGCGCAGGGCGGTCAGGCTGACGGTCGTGGGCACCAGGGTCGCGACCAACACCACGAACCAGAGCGACCACGCCCCGACGCCCGCGGCCAGCCGGACCGGGCGGCTGGCGTCGGCGAGGGCGTCGCCCAGGGCCGGTGCGGCGAGCAACGCCACCAGCACCCACATGGCCCGGGCGGGCCAGGCCGAGTGGACCAGCGCGCCGAGCCGGGCACGCCGGGGCGGCGCGGCGGAGGTCACGGGCGCGTCGGCGGGGCGGGAGTCCACGGACCGGAGATTTGCCGATGCCGCCGTGCGGTGGCTATTCCAGGTGCCGGGAACAACCGAGTGGGGGCGCCAGGTGTCCGACGACGTGGAACCGCGGGTGGCGGTGCCATGAGAGAGGTACTCCTGCCGATCGGCCTCTCGTCCGCCGTCGGCAGCCTTCCGCACATGGACGTGGCCGAGGCGGTCGCCTTCGCGATCGAGCGCCAGCCGCGCCTGCCCGCCGCCCCGTCGTTGCCGCGGCTGTGGCCGGTCGAGGGGATGATCCCCCAGGCGGCCTGGGGCATCGCCGGCGTGCTGGTCCTGCCCGACGGCTCGCTGCTGGTCGACGAGGCGGCCGTCGACCCCGACGAGCCGCTCGACGGCGGGCTCGACGGCGAGCCCTTCACCAGCCTGCGGGCGTTCCTGGCGGCGATCGCCGGCCGGGTGGCGCCGTTCAAGATCCAGCTCACGGGCCCGGTCACGCTGGGCCTGGCACTGCACGCCGTGGGCGTCGCCGCCGACCGGGCCTTCGGCGTGGCCGCCCGGGCGGTCCGCACCCGCGTGCACGAGGTGCTGCGGGCGGCGCGTGCGGTGGCGCCGGGTGCGACGCCGCTGGTGTTCCTGGACGAACCCGGACTGACCGCCGCCCTCGAGCCGGGCTTCCCGCTGGGGGTGGACGACACGCTCGACCTCGTGTCGGGCGCCCTGGCGGCGGTGGAGGACGGGGCCATCGCGGGCCTCCACTGCTGCGGCCGGGCCGACTGGCCGGTCGTGCTGCAGGCCGGGCCCCAGATGCTGTCGCTGCCCGTCGACGCCGGGGCGAGCGACCACCCGGGCGCGTTCGCCGACTTCCTCGAGCGGGGCGGCTGGCTGGTCTGGGGCGCGGTCCCCACCGCCCGCCCGCTGGGCGAGACGGCCGAGATCCTGTGGCGCCGCCTGGTGGCCGAGTGGGACACCCTGGCCGAGGCCGGGGTCGAGCCCCGCTCGCTGGTCGAGCAGGCGCTGATCACGCCGGAGTGCGGCCTGGTCGGCATGGACGTGCTGCAGGCGGCGCACGTGGTCGACCTGACGAACCACCTGGCGCAGCGGGTCGAGGCCCGGGCGCTCGAGCTCGGGCTGATCCTGGGCGCCTGACCGACCCGCTGGCCGTCCCACCCCCTCGGTAGTGTCCGGGGGATGGCCGACCGACAGATCGAGCAGCGCGCCGAGCAACTGCGGGCCGAGATCGCCGAGCACAACCGGCGGTACCACGAGCTCGACGCGCCCACGATCAGCGACGCCGAGTTCGACGAGCTGGTCCGCGAGCTGCGGGCGCTCGAGGAGGAGTTCCCCGAGCTGATCACGCCCGACTCGCCCACCCAGCGGGTGGGTGGGGCGCCGCTCACCACCGTCTTCGCGCCGGTCACCCATGCGGTGCCGATGATGAGCCTCGACAACGCCTTCGCCGAGGACGAGCTGCGGGCGTGGGTCGAGCGCCTCCACCGCCGCCTCGAGGGGGCGCCGGCGGCCAGCGAGCCCGCCGGCGAGGTGGGCTACGTGTGCGAGCTCAAGATCGACGGCCTGGCCATCTCGATCCGCTACGAGGGCGGCCGCTACGTGCGGGCGGCCACCCGGGGCGACGGGCGCACCGGCGAGGACGTCACCGAGAACGTGCGCACCATCGCCCAGGTGCCCGACCACCTGGGCCGCGACGCGCCGGCGGTGCTCGAGGTGCGGGGCGAGGTCTACATGGCGCTGTCGGCCTTCCGGGCGCTCAACGAGCGGCAGGTGGCGGCCGAGCTGCGCCCCTTCGTCAACCCTCGCAACGCGGCGGCCGGCGCCCTCCGGCAGAAGGACCCCCGCATCACCGCCCAGCGCGAGCTGGCCCTGTGGTCCTACCAGCTTGGCCAGGTCGAGGGTGGTCCCGCCTTCACCAGCCACCACGAGACGCTCGACTGGCTGGCCTCGCTGGGGTTCCCGGTCAACCCCGAGATCCGCCGCGTGTCGGGCCCCGACGACGTGCTCGACCTGTGCCGCCACTGGCAGCAGCACCGCCACGACCTCGACTACGAGATCGACGGCGTGGTGGTCAAGGTCGACGACCTCGCCCGGCGCGAGCTGCTCGGGTTCACGGCCAAGGCGCCCCGGTGGGCCATCGCCTACAAGTTCCCGCCCGAGGAGCGCACCACCCGGCTGAACGACATCCTGGTCTCGATCGGGCGCACGGGCCGGGCCACGCCCTACGCGGTGCTCGAGCCGGTGTTCGTGGGCGGGGTGACGGTCGGCCAGGCCACCCTCCACAACGAAGACCAGGTCCGCGCCAAGGACGTGCGCCCTGGCGACAAGGTGATCGTCCGCCGCGCCGGCGACGTCATCCCCGAGGTGCTGGGCGCCGTCGTGGCCGAGCGCCCGCCGGGCACCGAGCCGTGGCAGTTCCCCACCGAGTGCCCCTGCCCGCTGCGGTCGCACCTGGTCCGCCCCGAGGGCGAGGCCGAGCACCGCTGCATCAACCCCGAGTGCCCGTTCCAACGCCAGGGCGCCATCGAGCACTTCGCCAGCCGCGGCGCGCTCGACATCGACGCCCTCGGCGAGAAGCGCATCGCCCAGCTGATCGAGACCGGCATGGTGGCCAGCGTCGCCGACCTCTACGCCCTCGACTGGGACGCGGTCGCCGAGCTCGACCGCATGGGCGAGCTGTCCACCGCCAACCTGCGGGCCTCCATCGACGCGTCGCGCTCGCGGCCGCTGTCGCGGCTGCTGGTGGGGCTGAACATCCGCCACCTGGGCCCAGCCGGGGCCGAGGCGTTGGCGGCGGCGTTCGGCAGCATCGACCGCATCAAGGACGCGCCCGTCGAGGCCCTGGCCGCCGCCGACGGGGTCGGCACCATCATCGCCGAGTCGGTGCACACCTGGTTCGCCGACCCGGCCAACCGCGAGCTGGTCGAGCGGCTGCGGGCCGCGGGGCTCAACTTCGAGGCGGCCGAGGGCGAGAGCCGCCCCAAGGTGCTCGCCGGCAAGTCGATCGTGGTCACCGGCACGCTCGAGGACTTCAGCCGCGACGAGGCCGAAGCCGAGATCAAGGCGCGGGGCGGCAAGTCGCCCGGCAGCGTGTCCAAGAAGACGACCGCCGTCGTGGTGGGCGACGGCCCGGGGGCGTCCAAGGTCAGCAAGGCCGACGAGCTGGGCATCCCGGTGCTCGACGAGGCCGGGTTCCGCCACCTGCTCGACACCGGCGAGCTGCCGGCGTAGCCCGCGTCGCCGCCCGGCCGATGGCGTCGCAATCCGTGATCGGGCCGGTCAGACCACCTCGAAGCACCACGGCACGGTGCGGTCGGCGACGCCCCGCCCGTCCGAGAGGCGCCAGATCAGGGCCGAGACGCAGTTGCGTCCCGGGCGCAGCGCCTCGACCGTCCGGCCCTCGCCCGGTGTGAACTCGACGAGTCCCAGCTCGGGGGTGAGGTCGAGCTCGTCCTCGGGGATCTCGACGCCGTCGATCACCAGGGTGCCGCCCCACCCGGTGGCCAGGTCGATGCCCACGCTCGACTGCTGGGGCACCTGGGCGTCACGGCCGGGGATGAGGTTCTCGACCACCGCGGTGTCGCCGCCGCGCAATGCGGGGTCGTCGCCGCTGTCGTCGAGGCTGCGGACGGCCACCGCGAACAGGCCGGCGGCGATCGCGACCACGACGGCGGCCACGATCTTGAACCGCGTGCTGTAGACGGGGGAGCGGGCCATGTCGGTCGGCCATCCTGGCACGCCCCCCTCTCGCCGCGGAACTCCGGCCGCCCGCCGCCCGCCGGTTCGTGCTCGCGTGCCGGGGCGCACGGGGAAGTACCCTTGCGCCGTGGCCACGTCCCGCATGACCGAGCAGATCGGTCGTGTCCTGGGCGGGCGGTACAGGCTCCTCTCCCCGCTGGGGTCGGGCGCGTCGGCACAGGTCTACCTGGCCGACGACGTCCGACTGCGGCGCCGGGTGGCGGTCAAGGTCCTGCATCCCGCCCTCGCCGACGACGAGTCGTTCCTGCGCCGGTTCCGGGCGGAGGCCCAGTCGGCCGCGTCCCTCAGCCACCCGCACGTGGTCGCGGTGTTCGACTGGAGCGGCGACGACGACACGCCGTTCCTCGTGACCGAGTACCTCAGCGGGGGCAGCCTGCGCAGCATGCTCGACGCCGGGTACCGGCTCACGCCGGCACAGGCCCTGGTGGTCGGTCTCGAGGTGGCGCGGGCGCTCGACTACGCGCACCGGCAGGGCTTCGTGCACCGCGACGTCAAGCCCGCCAACCTGCTCTTCGGCGGCGACGGTCGGCTGCGGGTGGCCGACTTCGGCCTCGCCCGGGCCATCGCCGAGGCGGGGTGGACCGAGCCCAGCGGGGCGGTCCTCGGCACGGCCCGCTACGCGTCGCCCGAGCAGGCCCGAGGCGAGCCGGTCGACGGCCGCAGCGATGTCTACTCCCTGGCGCTGGTCATGGTCGAGGCGGTCACGGGGCAGGTGCCGTTCGCCGCCGACACCACCATCGGCACGCTCATGGCCAGGCTCGACCGCCCGCTCGACGTGCCCGGCGAGCTCGGGCCCCTCGTGCCGGTGCTGCGCCGGGCCGGTGCGATCGACCTCGGCGAGCGCCTCGACGCCGCCGCGCTGGGCGCGGGCCTGGTCGAGGCGGCCACCGGCCTCACGCGGCCGGCGCCCCTGCCGCTGGTCGGCGCATCACAGCCCGACCGCACCGACGGGCAGCAGGACACGACGATGCTGGCCAAGTCGTCGGCGCGGTCGACCCCTGCCGCCCGGGCGCTCGGCAACGGGTCCGCGGCGACCCACGTCATGCAGGCCGCCAGCGAGGCGACGGCGCTGATGGTCGCCGCGCCGCCGGGCCCAACAGCCCGCCGCCCCGGTGACACCCGGGCCGTGCCACCCGTGGGCGGCCCCGCCGGGCCCCAGCCGCCCCTGCCCGAGCCGCCCCCGGGGGGCCTGTCGGCCAACGACCGCGGCGCGCGGCGGCTCATGCTGGGCGCGCTGGTGGTGACGCTCGCGGTCGTGGTGGGCATGGCGGCCGGCTGGTCGTACATGCGCTCGCAGGTGCCGTCCTACACGGTGCCGCCGCTGGTCGGCCTCGACCGCAGCGAGCTGGCGGCCCAGACCGCCGGGTTCGACTGGCAGATCGATGTCGAGGAGGTGCGCCAGGACGGCACCGACCCCGGCGAGATCCTGTCCACCAGCCCCGAGGCCGGCGAGAAGCTGCGCGAGGGCGGCACGCTGCAGGTGGTCGTGTCGGCCGGCGCCACCCTGGTGCCGGTGCCGACCGACCTCGTCGGCCTCACCGAGCAGGCGGCCCGCGACAAGCTCGAGGCCGCCGGCCTGGTGGCGGGGGTCACCCGCGACCAGAGCGACGAGTTCGACGAGGGCGTCGTCATGGGCATCGACGGTGACGGTGACGAGGTGGCCGCCGAGCTGCCCAAGGGCTCGACCGTGGTCCTCGTCGTCTCGACCGGCTCGGCCGCGCTGCAGATGCCCGACCTCGAGGGCATGCAGTACGACGAGGCGGCCACCGTGCTCGCCGAGATGAACCTGTCGGTCGAGACGCAGGGCGAGCGGGTGCGGCGGCGCGACGAGGGCCGGGTCATCAGCACCGACCCCGGGCCCGGCGACGAGGTCCGCGCCGGCGACACCGTCGTGGTGGTCGTGGGCGTCAGCGAGTCGGACAGCGTCACCGTGCCCGACGTCGTGGGCCTCGACCTCGACGACGCCGAGGACGCGCTCGACGACGCCGACCTGAAGGTGGGCGACGTGCACGGGTCGGAGGATGGCGTCGTCTGGGGGACCTGGCCGCTTCCGGGCAGCGAGGTCGACGAGGACGCGAAGGTGGACCTCATCATGCGGCCCGGCGGCTGACGGTGCGCCGGGCACGTCCCCGGCGGCGCCGGGCAGATTCCCGTTTTTTGTGCTAGATAGCCCTTGACCTGGGCCTCGGTTTCGGGCAGTCTCCTTCGTGCCGGACTTCCCCACCGGCACATCGGCTTCTCCCCCCACGGCCGAAACCCTCACTCGAAACTTCAGGTTTCGGGCGGCCTGTGTCGGGTAGGGCTGACATAGCTCCAGTGCAGCGAGTATGTTACTGAGCGTGCCGGGCCCGTTGGGGCGGTATGCCGGACGCGGTGTTCCCCAGCCGCCGCGATGAGGCTGCCGCCCCAGCAGGCTCGGCACACTCCTTTCTCTGCCGATCCCCCAGCACGGCACGCACGGAAGGGCGCCCCCGAGGCGCCCTTCCTGCGCGTCGTGGCGCCGGCGGCGGCGGCCGCCGCCGGCCACCCGTGCTACTCGGTGATCTCCTGCAGCTTCTGGGTGAGAGCCGGGTCGGTGGGAGCGCCTTGCAGGGCCATCGCCTTGGTCATGTCGCCCTGCAGCTTGATCTTGCCCGCCATGAAGGCCTGCATGGCGGCTTGAGGGTTGTTGTCGACGATCATCGCCTTGGCCGTCTCGTAGTCGAGCGTGGCGCTGACGTCGGAGCCGTCGAGGTGACCCAGGTCGAGCTGCAGCTCGCCGCTGGTCGTGTCCATGTGGGCGTCGACCGAGCCGTCGCCGAACGGGACGTCGGTGATGGTCAGGTTCATCTTGACGGCCTGCGGCCTGGTCGTCGGCGCCGCAGCCTCGGCGCGGATCTTGCGGGCAGCCTCGACCCACTCGTCGGACAGGAACTGGTACGCCACGGCACTCTCCCCTTTGTCGCCGGCGACGGTGGCGGCACTGTAGCGCGCCGGTTGCAGCGATGGGTGCAACGGTCGCGCCCGCAGCGCGGTCAGGAGGCGGTCGTGGTGGTGGCGTCCTCGTCGGGCCCGTCGCCGGCGGCGCCGTCCTCGGTCGTCTCGGTCGTGTCGGCGTCGGTGTCAGCCGCCCCGGCGTCGCCGACCCCGCACTCCTCGAAGATCGACTCGACCGTCTCGCGCGAGTCGCCCGGCAGGTCCTCGGGCTCCGCCGCGCCGGCCACCTCGTTGAACAGCTCCTGGTCGTCGCCGAACGCCTCCTCGAAGCCGGCGCCGACGCACTCGGCGTCGTCCGGGTTCAGCCCGGCGTCGCGCATGGCGTTGACCACGTCGCTCTCCTTGGCGTCGTTGTTGGCACAGGCCGCGAGGCCGAGCACGGCGACAAGGGTGATGGCGACGAAGCGGGAACGACGGGTCATGGGACGGTGCACCTCGGTGAGCGGATGACCGGGGAAGGCTATCCGGGTGGCACGAGCGCGATCACACCCGGGGCCCGCCCGCCGCCAGGCGGAGGCGCACCGCGACCGCCGCGCCGGGGTCAGCTGCCGGCCACGGGGGCCGCCGCCCGGGGGCGACGCAGGGCCTGCAGCGACTGGCGGGCGACCTGCTCGTCCGCGGTGAGCATCCGGGCCACGAGGCGGGCCACGTAGCCGGACAGCTCGTCGAGCGACAGGTCGAGGCGCCCCGTGCGGTGGAAGTGGCTGAACTGCCCCACCGTGCCGACGGCGGCGAGCGCGAGCAGGTCGGCGGGGTCGTCGGTGGTGACCGTGCCGTCGGCCTGGCCCTCGACGATGATCTGCGCCACGTCGTGCAGGTGCTGCTCGGTGCCCTGGCGCAGCACGTCCGACACGTTGCGGCCCTCGACCTCGAGCAGGGAGAAGAACGGCGCGTTCTCGGCCATGAACCGCACGCTGGCCACGGTGGCCTGCAGCAGGCGGGTCAGCGCGGGTGCGGCCGGGTCCATGGCCGCGGCCTGCTGGCGACGCAGCCGGCGGCGGATCTCGGTCGCGAGCTCGCGGAAGAGCGCTTCCTTGTTGTCGAAGTACCAGTAGAACAGGCCCTTGGCCACGCCGGCGGCGTCGACGATGTCGACCACCCGGGTGGCGGCGTAACCCTGCTCCGCGAAGAGGCGGGCGGCGGCGTCGAGCAGCTGCTGCTTGCGCTCGGCGCCCTGTGAGGTGAGCTGTCGGTCGTTCATGCGAGTCGGTGGACCCCGTGGCCCTTCCTGGGCCTCACGGCATCCCGGCGACAAGTCTGTCGGCGCTTGACCCGCCGGTCAATCGGGCCGGGTAACCTCGGCGCCTGACGCAGCGGCCCGCTCGACCGAGGAGGAGCGCGTGCAGACCCCCGACGGCAAGGACATCATCCCGGGCTGCGAGCCCTGGGCCGCCGACGGCGGCCCGCACGGTGTGCTGGTGCTGCACGGCTTCACCGGCTGCCCGCAGTCCCTGCGCGGGCTGGCCCGGGCCTTCGCCGACGCCGGGTTCGCCGTCGACCTGCCGCTGCTGCCCGGGCACGGCACGTCGGTCGACGATCTCGCCACCACCGGCTGGCCCGACTGGACCGCCGCGGCCGACGACGCCTACCGCGCGCTGGCCGCGCGTGTCGACAAGGTCGTGCTCGCGGGCCTGTCGATGGGTGGCTCGCTCACGGCGTGGCTGGGCACGCGCCATCCCGAGATCGCCGGCATCGCCTGCGTCAACCCCGTGCTCTCCGTGCCCGACCCGATGGTCACCGCCATCGAGGACATGCTGGCCGGCGGCGTCGACCGCATCGCGTCGATCGGCGGCGACGTCGCCGACCCCGACGGGCGTGAGAAGGCGTACGACCAGACCCCGCTCACGCCGCTGCTCACCCTGGCGGCCGGAACCGGCGACCTGCGCGCCGAGTTGGGCCGCGTCACGTGCCCGGTGCTGGTCATGACCAGCCCGCAGGACCACGTGGTCGAGCCCGCCAACAGCGACGTGCTGGCCGAGTCGGTCGCCGGCCCGGTCGAGCGGATCACGCTGGAGCGCAGCTACCACGTCGCCACCCTCGACTACGACCGCGACCTCATCGAGCAGCGCGCCGTCGAGTTCGCCCGCCGCGTCACCGGGGGCTGACCCGCCGCCGGGCGAGCGCCGCGGTCGCGGGACGCCACCGAGATCGGCGGTCGAGGGCTCTCGTCCTCCTCGTTCCGGCACCCGGCAGATGCACGCCTAGCATTGGTCGCCATGGCGCAGATCACCCGCGACGACGTCGCGCACGTGGCCAGGCTGGCGCGGCTCCAGCTCACCCCCGTCGAGCTCGACACCTTCACCGAGCAGCTCGCCAAGGTGCTCGACCACGCCCGCGACGTCGAGGCCCTCGACGTGGGGGACGTGCCACCCACCGCGCATCCCTACCCGCTGCGGAACGTGCTGCGCCCCGACGAGCCGGCGCCGTGCCTCGAGCGCGAGGCGGCCCTGGCCGCCGCCCCGGTCGTCGAGGACCACCAGTTCCGCGTGCCGCCCGTGCTGGGGGAGGCGCCGTGAGCGCCGGCGACACCAACCCCGCGCCCGACTCGGCCCTCGGCATCGCCGCCGCCGTCCGGTCGGGCGCCCGGCCCGCGGTCGACGTGGTCGAGGAGCACCTCACCGCCATCGCGGCCGGCGACGGCGAGATCCACGCCTTCAACCTGGTCACGGCCGACCAGGCGCGCCAGGCGGCGCTCGCCGTCGACCGGCGCCTGGCCGCCGGCGACGACCCGGGCCCGCTCGCCGGCGTGCCGGTGGCGCTCAAGGACAACCTGTGCACCGCCGGGGTGCCCACCACCTGCTCGTCCCGCATCCTCGAGGGCTGGCGCCCGCCCTACGACGCCACCGTGGTCGAGCGGCTGGCCGCCGCCGGCGCGGTCGTCGTGGGCAAGACCAACCTCGACGAGTTCGCCATGGGCAGCTCGACCGAGAACTCGGCCTTCGGGCCCACCCGCAACCCGCACGACACCTCGCGCGTGCCCGGCGGCTCGTCGGGCGGGTCGTCGGCCGCGGTGGCCGCCGGGTTCGCCCCGCTGGCGCTCGGCTCCGACACCGGCGGCTCGATCCGCCAGCCCGCCGCGCTGTGCGGCGTGGTCGGCGTCAAGCCCACCTACGGGGCGGTGTCGCGCTACGGGCTGGTGGCCTTCGCCAGCTCGCTCGACCAGATCGGGCCGATCGCCCGCACGCTGGCCGACGCCGCCGCGCTGTACGAGGTCGTCGCCGGCCACGACCCGCGCGACAGCACCTCGATCCCCGAGCCGGTCGCCGCGGTCAGCGCCGGGCTCGACGAGGGTGTGACCGACCTGCGGGTCGGCCTCGTGACCGAGCTGTGCGAGGCCGAGGGCATCGAGGCCGACGTGTCGGCCCGGCTGCGGGCCGCGGCCGACGCCCTCGCCCACGCCGGTGCCAAGGTCGCCGAGGTGTCGGTGCCGGCGGCGGTGTACGGGCTGTCGGCGTACTACCTGATCGCCCCGGCCGAGGCGTCCAGCAACCTGGCCCGCTACGACGGGGTGCGCTTCGGCCTGCGGGTCGAGGCGCCCACGACGGGCGAGATGTACGACCGCACCCGCACCGAGGGCTTCGGGCCCGAGGTCAAGCGGCGCATCATGCTCGGCACCTACGCGCTGTCGGCCGGGTACTACGACGCGTTCTACGGCAAGGCGCAGCGGGTGCGCACCCTGATCCTGCGCGACTTCGAGGCCGCCTACCACGACTTCGACGTGCTGCTCAGCCCCACGGCGCCGTCGACCGCGTTCCCGCTGGGGGCCAAGACGGCCGACCCGCTGACGATGTACCTCAACGACGTGTGCACGATCCCGTCCAACCTGTCCGGCGACCCCGCCATCTCGGTCCCGTTCGGGCTCGGGGCGGGCGGTCTGCCGGTCGGCGTGCAGGTGCTGGCGCCGGC
>DASTFE010000024.1:0-13840 GCA_035708905.1 Acidimicrobiales bacterium
TTGATGATGCGCAGCACCTCGAGGCCGGCGATCTGGCCGGCTTCCTTGGTGGCGGTGCGCTGGGCGTCGTCGAAGTAGGCGGGCACCGTGATGACGGCCTGGGTGACGGTGTCGCCCAGGTAGGCCTCGGCGTCTCGCTTGAGCTTCTGGAGCGTGCGCGCCGAGATCTCCTGGGCGTTGTAGCTCTTGCCGTCGATGTCGATCGACCACCTGGTGCCCATGTGGCGCTTGACGGACCGGATCGTGCGGTCGGGGTTGGTGATGGCCTGGCGCTTGGCCACCTCTCCCACCAGCACCTCGCCGTTCTTGGCGAAGGCGACGACGGACGGGGTGGTGCGGGAGCCTTCGGCGTTGGGGATCACCACAGGGTCGCCGGCCTCGAGGACCGCGACGACGGAGTTGGTGGTGCCGAGGTCGATGCCGACAGCCTTGGGCATGGGGGTGCCTCCCGTAGGTGTGACTGGTTGCGGACGGGTAGAGAACTACTCTTGAACTGGGACCGATGATAAAAGTTGAGTGCTGGATTCGCAACTTTGCGCCGGATCGGTTCCGCCCGGGTCGCCACCCCGTCGCCGTGGCCCGCGGGCACGCACCGGCGCAGGTCACTAGCTTGGCGCCTCGATGACCTCGCCCGCGACATCGACGCCGGTGGGGGCGCCGCCGGGGGGTGACGGCGAGCCCCGCGCGACCGGCGCGGCCGAGCGTCCCGGGCGCGAGCTGTCCGACCGCACGCTCGTGGCCGTCACCGCGGCGGTGACGCTGCCGATCCTGTGGATGGGCTACGGCACCGACATCGACGTGACCGACGTGGTCGCCTCGGCCGAGAGCATCCGCCGGGGCGACTACGCGCCGTCGCGCCCTCCCGGCGTGCCGGTGTTCGAGGCCATCGCGGCGGTGCTCGACCCCATCGGCGGCCACCTGCTGCTCAACCTCGCCACCGCCGCGGCCGGGGCGGCGACGGTGGTGGGCATCGCCCGCCTGGTGCGCGCCTGGGGCCACGCCAACGGCGACCTCGTCGCCCTCGCCTTCCTGGCCTCGCCGGCCGCCATCATCGCCGCGACGTCGACCGGCGACTTCGTGTGGGCGCTGGCCTTCCTCGTGTGGGGGACGCTGCTGCACCTGCGCGACCGGCCCGTGGCGGCGGGCGTGCTGCTGGCCCTGGCCATCGGCACGCGGCTGTCGTCGGTGTTCCTGATCGTCGCGCTGCTGGTGGCCGACGGCTGGGCCCGCGACCGTCGCCGCCCCGGCCTGCGGACGCTCGCGGTGGCGCTGCCCCTCGGGGCGCTGCTGTACCTGCCGCCGTGGCTGGCCTACGACCGCTCGGCCGAGATCCTCGACACCGGCGAGGGGTGGCGCTCGTTCACCAACAACCTGGGTCGCTTCGTCTACAAGAACTACGCCACGGCGGGCGGGCTGTTCCTGATCGTGGTGCTGGTGGCGGCGCCCGCGCTGCTCGGCGCGCTGCGCCGGTGGCACCGCGACCCGCTGCTGCGCGCCGGCGTGCTCGGCTTCGCCGTCAGCCAGGCGCTGTTCTTCGTGCTGCCCTGGAAGTACAACCACCTGCTGCCGGCGCTGGTGATGCTGCTGCTGTGGCTGGCCGCCAGCGACCGCAACCGGCGGCCGTTCCTGTGGGTGGCCATCGCCGCCCTCGCCGTCAACGGCCTGGTGACGTTCCGCCCGCTCGCCCCCGACACGCCCCACGTGGCCCGGTCGGGCCGGTGGGACCCGGCGCTGGTGCAGGGCCTGCTCGTCAACGACATCGGCTGCCGCCTCGACGCCATGCGCGAGCCGCTCGCGCCCCTCAACGGTGACGCCTGGCCCTGCACGCTCGAACCCATGCGCGGCGCGGAGGAGCCATAGCCATCAAGCTTGGTGCGCTGCCCGGGTGGTGCTCGTGGAGCATCGAGCGGATCGTCACCGGATCAGACCGCATCGAGCGCCCGGCGGCGCTCCCACGCCACCAGGGCCTCGCCACGCGTCGGCGACCACCCAGACCTGCGGGCCAGCGGCGAGCGCAGCACGACGTTCGCCGGTGACCGTGGTGACGAAGACGACGCCCGGGTGCGACTGCACGTTCAGCACTCGCGCAGTGCCTCGTCAGGCCGCGGGGGCGGCCGCCTGGGCCAGGAAGTTGCGTAGCAGGTCGTGCCCGCTCGCCGTCAGGATCGACTCGGGGTGGAACTGCACGCCCTCGACCGCGTGCTCGCGGTGGCGCAACCCCATGACGACGCCGTCGTCGGTCCACGCCGTCACCTCGAGTTCGTCGGGCACCGACGACCGCTCGACGATCAGGCTGTGGTAGCGGGTCGCCTCGAAGGGGTCGGGCAGGCCGGTGAAGACGCCCGAGCCGTTGTGGCGGATCAGCGACGTCTTGCCGTGCATGACGTCGGCGGCCCGCACCACTTCGGCCCCGTAGACCTGGCCCAGGCACTGGTGGCCGAGGCACACGCCCAGCACCGGGCGACGACCGGCGAAGTGCTCGATGACCGCGTTCGACAGCCCGGCATCCTCGGGGCGCCCGGGACCGGGCGAAACGAGCACGGCATCGGGATCGAGGGCCACGATCTGGTCGAGCGTCAGCTCGTCGGACCGGTGCACGACGGGCTCGGCCCCCAGCTCGCCCAGGTACTGGACGAGGTTGTAGACGAAGCTGTCGTAGTTGTCGATGACCAGGACCCGGGGCGCCACGACCGGGAGGCTACCGGTGGGCGCGCTGCGCTCCCCAGGCGGTATCGGTCGGGAGGCCGGATCAGTAGGGCTTGGTCACGAACCGGCGGAGATTGCGGGCGTTGACCTTCCCGGCCAGCCGCCACACGCCCCGGCGGGCGGTGGCGCGGTTGCGTCGCACGGTCAGGTCGAGCAGCGCCGCGGTGTCACGCTCGTCGCCGTGGCGTGACCGGCACTCGACGAGGACGTCGAGCGCGTACGGGTGGTTGCCCGAGAAGAACGCGCACGCCCACAGCCGCAGGTAGTCGTCCCGGGGCGCGCCCGCCTTGTCGAGCGACGCCAGCGTGCGCAGGTAGCGGGGCCCGGCCGCGATGGGGCTGGGTTTGAGCGTGAACTCGTAGCGCATCCGCCCGAACTTGGTGCGGGCACCGAGGGCGGTGTCGAAGGTGCCGCGCCGCAGCCGCACGGCCTGTGTCAGCTGGAGATCGGACAGCCAGAAGCCGCGGCCCACCATCTCGCGGTGCAGGTCGCCGAAGACGTCCTCGGTCTCGTAGTAGCGGTCGAAGCCCGGCTCGGCGTCGACCGCCATGAGCGTCGAGAACAGGGGCTCGTCGAGGCTGTCGAGCAGCCGCAGGTCGGTGCCCTGCGTGTCGAGCTTGACCCAGTCGACGCGGTCGAGCCCGGCCGCCCCCAGGGCGCCCGCCAGCGTGATGGCCGGCACCTCGGCCTCGTCGACCACCTCGTAGCGGTAGGCGTGCAGGTACGGCGCCACCTCGTCGGCGAGCGGGCGCAGCGTGCTCGATGCCGTGGGGTTGCGGGTCAGGAAGAACCGGACGGTCGGGCGGTCGGCGTCGGCGACGACCGCCTTGTCGATGATGACCCGGCGCCCCGCCGCGCTGGCCTCGGTGTGCATCTCGCGCCGGTCGGGGTCGAAGCCGACGTAGGTGGCGTGGCCGAGCAGCGGGCGGAACGGGGGGAACGGTTCCAGCGACGCCCCCACGTCGACCAGCGTCAGCGAGATGCCCGACCGGGCGAGCACGTCGAGCGCCGTCCGGGTGCCGCTCACGGCGCGCCGCCTTCCCGGTCCCCCAGGCATGGCCGCGGACTGTACCGCGGGCGTCGCACGGGCGGCCGGGGCGGTCAGGCCTGGGCTGCCACCGTGGGCTCGCCGGCGGCCTCGACGACCTCGACCGGGACGCCGAGGGCGTCGGACAGCAGCTCGGCCCGGCCGTTGGCCGCGTAGAGCTCGAGCGACACGTCGGCACCCGGCTGGGGGATGACCTCGACGACGAGGGCGCCCTCGCGTCCGTCGCCGCCGGGGCCGTCGCCGTCGCGGCAGGTCACCGCCTGGACCCGGGCGCCGTGGTTGCGGTCGAGGCCCACCGCCACCCGCAGGATGCCGGCCAGCACCCGCACCCGGTGCTGGTCGTCGCGCCCCAGCGCGGCGAACTCGGGGTGCTTCTTCCGGGGCGCGGACTTGCGGTGGTAGCGGGCCACCTGGGCGATCAGCTCGATCTCGCGGTCGGTGAACCCGGTGAGCATCTCGCTGTTGCGAATCACGTAGTAGCTGTGCTTGTGGTGCCCCGCGTGCGACACGAACAGGCCCACGTTGGCCAGCAGGGCGGCGGCCTCGAGCACCTCGCGGCTGTCGTCGCCCAGCCCGTGGCGGGGGGCGGTGGCGTCGAAGACGGCGAGGGCCAGCCTGGCGACCTGGGCCGAGTGCGCCGGGTCCTCGTCCATCTGCCCGGCCAGCCGCAGCACGCTGCGGCGGCGCAGGTCGGACAGGTGGTGCAGCGAGCCGCCGTGCTCGCGCCGCCACGTGTCGAGCAGCACGCCCTCGCGCAGCGCATAGTCGGAGAACGTCAGCTCGGTGGCGCCGATCTCGTGCACGACCTGCTCGAGGATGAGGGCGCCCGCCAGGACGATGTCGGCCCGGCCGGGGTCGAGGCCCGGCACCTTGGCCCGCTCCTTGACCGTCGACGCCTTGACCAGCCGGCGCACGACCCGGTCGATGTCGTCACGGGTCACCGTCATGTTGTTGAGCGTGCGCGGGACGTTGTTGCCGCCGCGGGCCGCCACCATCCGGCACACCGCCTCGATCGTGCCCGACGACCCCACGGCTACGTCGAAGCCGGATCGCTCGACCTCGCGCACGGCCGGCGCGAGCGCGGCGCGGATGTCGCGCCGGCACGCCTCGACCGCGCCGCGCCCGAGCTTGTCGCCCGGGAAGTAGCGGCGGGTCAGGCGGATCGACCCCAGCTTCAGGCTGCGCGACGCGACCACGTCGCCCTGGTTGCCCACCACCAGCTCGGTGGACCCGCCGCCGATGTCGCACACCACCACCCGGCGGTCGAACACGGGCACGGCCTGGAGCACGCCGAGGTGGATCAGCCGGGCCTCCTCGAACCCCGAGATCACCTCGACCTCGACGCCCACCGCGCGGGCCCGGTCGAGGAACTCGGCGCGGTTCTCGGCCTCGCGGACGGCCGAGGTGGCGACCGCCCGCACGCTGGCTCCGTGGATGGCGGCCACCTGCTGGAACCGCACGAGCGCATCGATGCCCCGGTCGATGGCGTCCGGGGCGAGGACCTTCATGTCGCCGGCGGACGACCCGAGGCGCACCATCTCGCGCTCGCGCTCGACCACCTCGATCCGGTCCTCGTCGACGCGGGCGACGACCAGGTGGACCGAGTTGGTGCCGATGTCCACGGCCGCCAGCACGCTCGTCACGTCCCCACTCTGGCGCGTCGGCCGGCGAAACGCGACGGCGAGGGGACCACCGGCTGCGCCCGGCAGGTCCGGCGGCGGTGCGGGGCCCCACCCCGCGGCGCACTAGCCTCGTCGGCCATGGCCAAGCCAGCGAAGCGCCGGGTGCCGGGCGGCCGGGTCACGCCGAAGGGAACGCACGGGCACGACCGGCGGCCCGCGCCGTCGACCCGCTACACGCCCCCGATCCCCCGCGAGGTCAAGGTCAGTCCCACCTGGGTGCCGATCCTGATGTTCGGCCTGCTGGGGCTCGGCCTGGTGGTGATCTTCCTCAACTACCTCAACGTGCTGCCCGGTGGGATGAGCAACGCCTACCTCGGCGTGGGCCTGGCCGCCATCTGCGGCGGCATCATCACCGCCACCCAGTACCGCTGACCGCGTCGCGCGGTCGCTCGGCGCCCCAGGCGTACCACGGTGACGGCATGCGTCCCGGACGGTAACGCCGGATGACGGCGAAGCGGCTGGTCAGAGACACGAGCTTCACGCAGGGTGACAACAGGACCACGTAAGTTACATCGCTGTTACGCTCCCCAGACTTGTCCACAGGCTGTGGGAAGCGGCGGGATGGCACCCTCACGCGAACGACGCTGCGTAGCGACGGCTCAGCCGTCGACGGGCGTGACCAGGTCCATGTCCTCCATGCAGTGGCGCGGCGCCTCGGGCACCTCGTCGTTGGCGCTGGTCATCCGCACCTCGGTGCCGCACAGGCTGCATCGGTAGACCAGGCGCACCTTGCGCAGCTCGCCCGCGGGCGGGGGCGGCGGCAGGGGCGTCGCCAGGCCCGACATCACGGCGAACCCGGCCTTGAGGATCAGCCATCCGGCCGCGACCGCGACCGCCACGGCCAGCAGGCTCGCACCGGTGATCCACCACGCGGCCAGGCCGGCGACCGCCAGCGTGACCAGTGTCGGCCACGAGACGGACGGTCGGCGCAGGCTGCGGGTGCTCACCCGGACATCGTACGGGCCGCCGGCCCCACCTGGTGCGCCCGAGGCGGGGCCGGCGGCGGGGGCGTCACCCCGGCGCGTTCCCGGTCGCCACGAACGGCCGGCAGGCCTGGCCCCGCAGCCCGGGGCAGGGCGCCGGCGGCACGTCCGGCACCTCGACGCCGTCGACGGCCGACAGCACCAGCGCCGAGGGCATCCGCGCCGTGCGGGCGACCCGGTGGGTCGGCACCTGGCCACCGTAGTCGGGGTTCTCGAACGCCCAGGTGGCGTGGTTCCGCCCCGGTGTCGCCACCGTGAGGCGGAGCTGCGAGCCGGCCCGGAAGGCGTGGGCGAACGACGGGATCGGGATGCGGGCCTCGACGAAGCGCCCCGGCGTCAGCGGCCGCCAGGCCCGCTCGGTGAAGGGGTGGACGATGTCGAGGCCGTCGCTGCGTCGGCGGTCCTCGGCCCGGTGACCCAGGTCGAGCCAGCCGTTCTGGACGAGGTACTCGGTGCCGTCGGGCCGCACCTCCGACACCGACACCTGAACGTGCACGTCGGTGGCGTCGGAGGCCACGAACAGGCGGGCGTAGCCGGGACCGGCGAACACCGTGTCGTCCTCGAACGGCGCGGTCATGTACGACAGCTCCTCGCCGTCGTCGAACCGGGTCCAGTCGACGTCCCACAGGCGGGAGAGCAGCGGGTAGTCGCTGCCCGCCTCGCCGAACAGCGTCGTGCCACCGGCATCGGGGTCGAACCGGAAGCTGTCGACCCCGCCCACGTCACGCCCCCGGGGGCGGTCGGCGGTGAGGGTCTCGTCGGCGCCGAGGTACAGGGTGGTCGCCTCGGCCTCGGGCGCCGGCCAGGCGTCGAGGTCGAGCGCGAACGTGCCCCCGGGCTCGCCGACCTCGTTGGCCCCCATGCCGCTCTCGAACTGCACCCGCACCGGCTGCTCGGCCTCGTACGCGGCACGGGCGGCCGCCACGTCGTCGCCGAAGGACGCGAAGCGGTCGGGGCCGAGCTCGACGTCGGCCAGGTCGAACTGGTCGGCCAGCACGCCCGGCAGCGCCAGGCGCAGCAGGGGCGGCAGCTCCGGCACCCGGTCGGCCACGTACAGCTCGAGGAACTCGAACCACGCCATCACGTTGGCCGGGCCGTAGCCGTCCGGGTGGCGCCCGTTCCACAGGTTGACCCGCACCACCTCGGCGCTGTCGAAGTCGTCGAGCATCGCCGTGAACTGCGCACCCGTCTGCTCGTCCTGGAAGGCGCCCGACACGAACACGGGTGCCTCGATGTCGGGCACGAGCCGGCGCAGGTCGCGGGCCGCGGCCGAGTCGTTGTAGTGGGTCAGGCTGTGCGACAGCTCCTCGAAGTCGAGGATCTGGTTGCGCAGCGGCTGGTGGGCGGCGCACGTGGCATCGCCCGCGGCGATGCGCTGCGTCACCCAGCTGGTCCCACCCGGTGCCGCCGCCTGGTTCCGCTGCTCGATCCACTGCTTGGTGAAGCCGGCGTTGTAGATGCCGCCCGGCCACGCCTGCATCCAGGGGTCGGCGATGACCGACTGCGCCGTGACGCCGGCCAGGTGCGGCGGGTTGGTGGCCGCGGTGTACAGCTGGCTGATTCCCGAGTACGACAGGCCCACCATGCCGATCCGGCCGCCGGACGCCCAGGGCTGGCGGGCGACGATCTCGACGATGTCGTAGCCGTCGGCCATCTGGGCGGGGTTGAAGACGTCGAACACCCCACCCGAGCAGCCGGTGCCGCGCATGTTGACCGACGCGGTGGCATAGCCCATGGCCCGGGCCAGGCGGACCCCCGGTTCCTCGGATGCCGGGTTGGACGGGCTGTAGCCCGAGTACTCGACGACCGTCGGCCACGGTCCCGGACCGTGGACGGCCTCGTCCGGGAACCGGACCATGGCGCTGAGCTCCACGCCGTCGCGCATCTCGAGGTACTGGAACCCGTCCTCGAGCGACGACCCCGGTACGACGTTGCCCAGGATGTCGAGCCGCGCGCCCGTGAGCTGCTGGCCCTCGTAGAGCGCCTCGCTCGGCAGGTCGTCGCGACCTGCGACGGTGACGACCCCGGAGGCCACCCGTGGGCGGGCGCTGTCGTCGACGATGGCGTAGCGGCCGGGCTCGACGACCCCACCGCCCACGACGTCGAGGCCCGCGATGTCGAGATCGGTCCCCGACTGCAGCGTGGCGTGGTCGCCGGGCACGTAGGCGAAGTGGGCCTGGCCGTCCTCGTCGGCCAGGAGGGTCATCAGCTTGTCCCGGCCGGGCCCGTAGAGCGTGAGCGGCTCGCCCGGCGCGGCCCCGGTGACGGTGATCTGCTCGACGCCTGGCCGCACCTCCCACGGCGCCGGCTCGGTGCCCCGCAGCAGCCCGGTGAAGCCGCGGTCGTCGTGCCCTCCCGGCCCGGGCCCGGGCCACGGCGGCCGGCACGCGGCCAGCCCGACCGCGAGCACCGCCACCACCAGCAGCAGGCGCGTGGTCCCGCGCTGCATCGACCGTCCCATCGAGTCCCCCCTGTCTCTGCCAGCCGCTCAGCCCCGGCTGCGGGCACCGGGCCGCCGGCCGCGCTCGTCGCCGGCCGGTGGCCCGAACGTCGAGATCAGCCCAGCCGCTCGATGATGGTGGCGTTGGCCATGCCGCCGCCCTCGCACATCGTCTGCAGGCCGTACCGGCCGCCGGAGCGCTCGAGCTCGTTGACCAGCGTGGCCAGCAGCTTGGTGCCCGAGCAGCCCAGCGGGTGGCCGAGCGCGATGGCCCCGCCGTTGACGTTGACCTTGGCCATGTCGGCGCCGGTCTCCTTCTGCCAGGCCAGCACCACCGACGCGAACGCTTCGTTGACCTCGAACAGGTCGATGTCGTCGACCGACAGGCCCGACTTCTCGAGCACCTTGGCGGTGGCCGGGATGGGGCCGGTGAGCATCGTGACCGGATCGACGCCGGCGAGGGCGAAGGTGTGGAACCGGGCCCGCGGGCGCAGGCCGAGCTCGGCGGCCTTCTCCTCGCTCATGATCAGCGCGGCCGAGGCGCCGTCGGTGATCTGGCTCGAGTTGCCGGCCGTCACCTTGCCGTCCTGCTTGAAGGCGGGCTTGAGGTTGGCGAGCGTCTCGACGGTGGTGCCCTCGCGGATGCCCTCGTCGGTGGTGACCAGCTCGTCGGACTCGCGGATGTCGCCGGTCTCCTTGTCGCGGTGGATCGACCGCACGGCGACGATCTCGTTCTCGAAGCGGCCCTCGGCGGTGGCCTGGGCGGCGCGGCGCTGGCTCTCGGCCCCGAAGGCGTCGAGCTCCTCGCGGCTGAGGCCCCACTTGTCGGCGATCATCTCGGCCGAGATGCCCTGGGGCACCAGGCCGCCGACGTCGACGTAGCGGGCGTTGACCCGGGGCCCGAACGGGAAGCCGTGCTTGCCGTCGCCGATCGAGGCCCCCATCGGCACCTGGCTCATCACCTCGACGCCGGCCGCGACGACGACGTCGTGGGCGCCCGCCATGACGGCCTGGGCGGCGAAGTGGGCCGCCTGCTGCGACGAGCCGCACTGGCGGTCGACGGTGGTGGAGGGCACCTCCTCGGGCCAGCCGGCGGCCAGCACCGCGTTGCGGCCGACGTTGAGCGACTGCGCCCCGGCCTGCATGACGCAGCCCATGATCACGTCCTCGACCAGTGCCGGATCGAGGTCGTTGCGCTCGGCGAGGGCGGTGAGGACCTCGGCGGCCAGGTCGGCCGGGTGCCACCCGGACAGCTTGCCGTTGCGCTTGCCCCCGGCGGTGCGGACGGCATCGACGATGACGGCGGTGGGCATGGAGTGCTCCTTTGTCTCGCCGCCCCTGCGGGACCCCGGGTGCCAGCGGCGTCCTGAGGTCGGGCCGGCTCACTTGACCGTTCGGTCAAGCCAGTCTGCCCAGCCCCCGGCGCACGCGCAACCGGCACGCTGAGCGCCCGGCCCCCCACTCGATCGCCACGCGGCCGCTAGCGTGTGCCCTGCGCCACACCCACACTCGCCACCAGGGGGTCCCGCGTGCAGACCACCAGCCACCACCACACGGACGCGAAGGTGATCGACGCCAAGGTCGAGGGGCAGACGGTCGCGAGCCGCTGGCTCGAGAACGTCGCCGCCCGTCCCGACTTCGTCGCGCTGCGAGCCAAGGACGGCGACGGCTGGGTCGAGACGACCTTCGCCCAGCTCGCCGACCAGGTGGCGCGCATGGCCGCCGGCCTGCGAAGCCTCGGGGTCGGCCCGGGCGACCGGGTCGTCCTGATGATGCGGAACATCCCCGAGTTCCACGCCGTCGACCTCGCCACCGTGTTCTGCGGGGCCACGCCCATCTCGATCTACAACTCGTCGGCCCCCGACCAGGTCGGCTACCTCGTCGGGCACAGCAGGGCCAAGGTCGCGGTGGTCGAGGACATGGGCTTCGCCGACCGGTTCACCCCGGTGCGCGACCAGCTACCCGACCTCGAGCACCTGGTGCTGCTGTCCGACCCCCAGCACCTGGCCGGCGACGACATCGTGCCCGGCAGCGCCCTCACCGAGGGGCACGAGCCGGTCGACCTGCAGGCCGCGGCCGCCGACATCACGCCCGAGATGCTGGCCACCGTGATCTACACGTCGGGCACCACCGGCCCGCCCAAGGGCGTCATGCTCACCCACCGCAACATCGTGTGGACCGTGCAGGGCTACCTCGACCTGGTGGGCATCGACCCAGCCGGGTTCCGGGCGATCTCCTACCTGCCCATGGCCCACATCGCCGAGCGCATGGTCACCCACTACATGGCGGGTCTCGGCGGCTTCGAGGTCACCACATGCCCCGACCCCTCGCTCGTGGCCACCTATGCCCGCGAGGTCCACCCCCAGACCATGTTCGGCGTGCCCCGCGTGTGGGAGAAGATCCACGCCGGGGTGCAGGCGGCGCTCACCGCCGACCCCGAGGCCAAGGCCCGCTTCGACGAAGCCGTGGCCGCCGCGGCGCCGATCGTCGAGCGGCGCACCGCGGGCACCGCGACGGCCGACGACGAGGCGACCTGGCAGTTCCTCGACGACGTCGCCTTCCGCAACGTCCGCGCGCTCATCGGCCTCGACGCCGTCGAGTTCGCCGTCACGGGCGCCGCGCCCATCCCGGCCGAGCTCATCACCTGGTTCCGGGCGATCGGCGTGCCGATGTCCGAGGTCTACGGCCTGTCCGAGACGTCCGGGCCGATGACGTGGGACCCCTACGACGTGCGGGTGGGCACCGTCGGCCGGGCCTTCCCCGGCGTCGACGTCTTCCTCGGCGACGACGGCGAGGTGCTGTGCCGGGGCGGCAACGTGTTCGCCGGCTACCTCGACGACCCCGAGAAGACGGGGGCGGCCCTCGACCCCGACGGCACGTTCCACTCGGGCGACATCGGCGTGATCGACGACGACGGCTACCTGCGCATCATCGACCGCAAGAAGGAGCTGATCATCACGGCCGGCGGCAAGAACGTCAGCCCGGCCAACCTCGAGGCGGCGCTCAAGACCATCCCGGCCGTCGGCCAGGCGTGCGCGGTGGGCGACGAGCGGCCGTTCGTCGCCGCGCTGATCGTGCTCGATCCCGAGGTCGCCCCGGCCTGGTTCGCCGAGCGGGGCGTCGAGGCCGGGTCGCTGGCCGAGCTGGCCGGCGACGAGCGGGCGCAGGCCGAGCTGCAGCGGGCGGTCGAGGACGTGATGACCCGGTTCAGCAGCGCGGAGCGGGTCAAGAGGGTGGCGTTGCTCGCCGACGAGTGGGAGCCGGACAGCGAGGAGCTGACCCCTACCTCCAAGCTCAAGCGGCGCAGCATCCTCGCCAAGTACGGCGACCGCATCGACGCGCTCTACGGCTGAGCGCCGCTAGGGGGCGGCCGTGGTCGCCGTCGCGTCCTCGTCCTCGGTCGTGCTGGTCGTCGTCCCCGACCCGGCGTCGGCGGCGGCGGCCACCTCCGAGGCGCACACCTCGGCCCACTGCACGGTGACCCACGGTCCCTCCGGTGCGCCGTCCTCGCCTCGCACGTGGGCGAAGGCGACGACCCGCCCATCGCCGCGCTCGATCTGCACGGTGGGATCGTCGTTGGGGTCGCTCAGCTTCTGCGCTGGGTAGCCCCGCGGGGCCCCGGCGGGGATGTTCTCCGTACCGCCGATCAGGTGCTCGTGCAGGCCGGCCCGGGCCGCGGCGACCAGGCTGCGCTCGGGGGGATCGATCGGCAGGTCGGTCAGCCGCTCCGTGCCGGCGTCGTCGCACTCGAGCGCCGGTTCGTCGTAGTAGCCGGCGGGGTCGACCAGGGTCACCTGCCGGCGCTGGAGCTCGTCCCCGATCTCGCAGCCGATGGTGAGGTCGCCGGGCGGGACGGGCTGGCGCACCTCGCGGGTCCCCTCCGCCACCGAGATGTCGCCCGAGAACCAGCCGCCACCCCGCACCTGCAGTGTGGTCTCGGTGGTCAGCAGGTTGTGCACGCGGATGTGCAGGCCGTCTCGCTGGGCCCGGACCGACGCGACCGGCACGACGATGCCGGTGGGCTCGCACCGCACCTCGACGATGAGTGGCACCTCGGCCGGCGCCCCCTCGGGCTTCGCCCCCCGCGAGGCCGTGACGGCGTCCCGCCGGTCGGTGCCCTCGACGATCAGCGAGATCGAGGTTGCCAGCACCGCCAGCACCGCCGCCGTGGCGACAGCTCCACGGCGGCGGCGCAGCCGGCGGTGCCGGCGCGCGGCGATCCGCTCGAGCCCGTGCTCGGGGGGATCACCGGCGGATGATGCGATGCGTTCGAGCCGTGACCTGAGGTCATGGTCATCCCTCACGCTCCCGGCCCCGGCGCGTCGTCGCGGAGCAGCACCGCGCGCGCCTGGCTCACCAGCACTCGGACGGTGGCCGGGCGGATGCGCATGATCCGCGCGGCGTCGCTCGCATCGCGATCGAGCAGTTGGGTGAGCACGACCGCCTCGCGCTGGCGGGGCGACAGGCGGGCCAGCGCGCGTGCGACGTGGTCACGGTCGGCCGCCAGGTCGGCCGGCCCCGGCGTGGGTGACGGGGCCGTGTGCACCACCACGTCGACCACCCGGCGGGCGGCCCGCACCGCCCGGCGGGTGGCGCTGTGGTGAGCGTTGAAGGCGGTGCGAAAGAGGTAGCCGGCGGGGTCGTCGAGGCGGCTGACCTTGTCCCACCGCTCCCACACCCGGCAGAAGGCGTGCTGGGCCAGGTCCTCGGCCTCGTCCCGGCTGCCGGTGAGCACGTAGAGCGCGCGGAAGAGCCGCCGCTCGTTGGCCATGTAGAAGCCCTCGAACGACAGCGCGGTGCCGACGCCGACGGAGATCGGCGCGGTGTGGGTGGAGCGCTCAGGTGCCACGGACACAGCCAACACTGCCCCAAGAACGCCCGAACCGCACGCGGCGTTTAGGACGATTTTCTGCCTGGCGCCAAGGCGCCTCCGGCGCCGTCGCCCGGCACGTGCAACGCCTCGCTCTCGCGGGGGCCTCCG
>DASTFE010000025.1:0-10636 GCA_035708905.1 Acidimicrobiales bacterium
CTCAACACACTGGAGGTGGCGCTGGCGCTCGCCGGGGCGGACGAGCGCACCGAGGTGACGCTCGACGACGTCGAGCAGGCGCGCCAGAGCCGGGTGCTCCGCTACGGCGAGGACGACCACTACGACGTCATCTCCGCGTTCATCAAGTCGATCCGCGGCTCCGACCCCGACGCCGGCCTCTACTGGCTGGCCCGCATGATCGAGGCGGGCGAGGACGCCCGCTACATCGCCCGCCGGCTGGTGATCCTGGCGTCCGAGGACGTCGGCATGGCCGACTCGACCGGGCTGGTGGTGGCCGACGCCGCCGCCCGGGCGGTCGAGTTCGTGGGCCTGCCCGAGGCGGCACTCAACCTGGCCCACGCGGTCGTCTACCTGGCGACCGCGCCCAAGTCGAACACGACCATGGCCGCCCTGTCGCGGGCGTTCGAGGACGTGCGCCGCCGCCCGGCCGGCCCCGTGCCCGGCCACCTGCGCAGCGTCCACCCCTACGAGCGCAACAAGCTGAAGGAGGGCGGCGGCTACCGCTACCCCCACAACGAGCGGTCCGGGTTCGTCGCCCAGGAGTACCGGCCGCCCGAGATCGCCGGCGACATCGGCTCGCCCGACCGGCGCGTCTACTACCGCCCGTCGCCCCACGGCGACGAGGCGCAGGTCGGCCAGCGGCTGCGGGCCTGGTGGGGCGACGAGCCCTACGACGGCGAGGAGTGGTGGGAGTTCGAGAAGTTCCGCGACCCTCGGCGCTGAGACATCACGCGCTGACGCCGCCGGCGAGCAGGCGGCGTCACCGCCGCCGCCCGGGGCCCAAGGTCCTGACCGTGTGGTGACGTCCTCCCCTCGTCACCGCCTCGGCCGGCGCGACGATGAGGTCGCGAGCGATCCTCCTACGGAGAGGACGGCGACATGGCGTCTCGGTTGCGGAGGCTGGTGCCGGTGGCGTTGGCGGCGATCGTGGTCGCCACGCTGGGAACGACGTCCCGGAGCGGCCCGCTCGCGGCGCCCACGGCCGACGCGGCGATCGCGCTGCCCACGACCGAGATCTCCTCGGCGGCCGTGACGTCGGCCGGCGCCGGTCGCACCGACGTGTTCACCCGCTCGTCGGCCGGCCACCTCGTGCACCAGTACCGCCTGCCCGGCGGGTCGTGGACGCGCCCGATCGACCTGGGCGGGTCGCTCGCGTCGCAGCCGGCCGCCGCATCGTGGGAGCCGGGACGGCTCGACGTGTTCGCCCGCGGCACCGACAACCTGCTCTGGCATCGCTGGTACACCGGAGGGCGCTGGTCCGCGTGGGAGAAGTTCGGCGGCACGATCACGTCCGCCCCCACGGTCGCGGCGTGGGGGCCCGGGCGACTGGACGTGTTCGCCCGCGGCGCCGGCGACGCCCTGTACCACAAGTGGTTCGTCTCGGGTCAGGGGTGGTACGCCTGGCAGAACCTGGGTGGCGTCATCAGCTCGTCGCCGAGCGCCACGTCGTGGGGAGCCCGGCGGCTCGACGTCTTCGCCCGCGGCGGCGGCAACGGGATCTACCACAAGCGGTTCACCGGCACGGCCTGGACCAGCTGGGCGCGCCTCGGCGGCACGGCCACCTCGCAGCCCGCGGCCGCCTCGCCCGGCACCGGCCGCCTCGACGTCACCATGCGTGGCACCGACGGCGCGATGTGGCTCAGGTCCTGGTCGTCGGCCAGCGGCTGGACCGCCTGGGCGTCGCTCGGCGGCCGGTTCACCTCCGGCCCCGGTGCCATGACGGCCGGCGACGACGTCCGCATCGTCGGCCGGTCGTCGAGCGGCTACGTCATCGAATCGGTGCGGGCCAGCCCGACGAGCGCCTGGAGCGCGTGGACCCGGGTCGACCAGTACCTGCCGTTCCGCCGCATGGCGACGTGGGTCGACGTGTTCGACTACGCGACGCTCGACCCCGAGACCGCCGTGCCGGACATGAGGTCGCGGGGCGTGCGCGTGCTGTTCCTGGCCACGGCGCGCTTCAACGGCACGTCCGACTTCTACGACGCCGCCGAAGCGGGCCGCTGGCTCGACCTCGCCCACCAGAACGGCATCAAGGTGGTGGGCTGGTACCTGCCGGCGTACGGCGACCTGGCCCGCGACGTCCGGCGCACCGTCGCCATCGCCCGCTTCGTCAGCCCGGGCGGGCAGCGCTTCGATGCCGTCGGCGTCGACATCGAGCGCCTCGACGAGGTCAGCCTGAACGCCTTCCACTGGCTGGCGGTCGCGCACCTCACCCAGGTCCGCGCGCAGACCCACGCGATGATCGGCGCCATCGTCCCGTCGCCCTTCGCCACCGACCCGGGCAGCCGGTGGGCCGGCTTCCCCTGGCCGAGCGTCGGCACCTACAGCGACGTCGTGGTCCCGATGGCGCTCTGGTCGTTCCGCTCCAACGCCGACGGCAGCGCCTTCACGCCCGATCAGGTCTACGCCTGGGTGCTCGACCAGGTGCAGCGCGCTCGCTCGCTCGGCGGCCGGCCCGTCACGGTCGAGGGCGGCGTCGACGATCCGGGGACGGAACGCACGCCGGTGACCGCCGACCGCGTGTCCCGCTTCGTCGACGCGGCGATCGCCGGCGGTGCGATCGGGGGCAGCCACTACGACTACGCCACCACCCCGGCGGCCTTGTGGGCGATCCTCGCTCGCTTGAACGGCCTCTGATCAGCGGGACGAGCCCACCGCGCCGCCGGGCGCCGGCGCCGCCGAGCCGTCGCCGTCGTCCGGCGGGGGGAACCGGCCGGAGAACGCCGGGCGCAGCGCCGCGGTCGTGCGGGCCCGGATCGACCCCGACCACAGCCCGGCGCCGTAGGCCAGGTCGTCGGCCAGCCGCAGGGCCGCCCACCGCACCGGGTCGAGGCGGGGCCGCCGCTCGACCTGCTCGACCAGGGCGGGCACCACCAGGGCCGCCACCAGCGCCGGCCGCGACCGCCGGCGCAGCGCCAGCGGCACGGCCAGCGGGAACCAGGCCCGGCGCAGCGCGTCCGCGACCTGGCGGCCGGCGTAGAGGTTGCCCAGCCCGGCCAGGCGCAGCGACTCGCGCACGGGGTGGCGCAGGCTCCGCAGCTTGGGGACCAGCGCCGCGGTGGTGGCGGCGCCGAGGGCCGCACCGGCGGCCGGCGCGCCGGCCGCCACCAGGCCCCAGGCCGCGGCGCTCCACCCCGACACCGTGAGGGGGGCGACCGCCCCGGCGTGACGGGCGGCGAGCGGCGCGGCCGACGAGCCGTAGGCGTAGCGCTGGCGCAGCCAGGCGCCCAGCGTGCGCCGCACCGGGTGGCGCACCAGTGAGGCGGGCTCGTAGCGCACCGTGGCCCCGGCCCGGGCGAGGCGCCACACCAGGTCGACGTCCTCGCCGTAAAGCATGGACTCGTCGAAGCCGCCCACCTCGGCGAGCGCCGACCGTCGCACGACGAGCGCCGCCGTGGGCACGTAGGACACCCGGCTGCCCGGGCGGACGATCGCCTCGTCCGCCCCCAGGTCGAGCGGCGACCTGACCGCCTCGTACGCCGCCAGCCAGCGGGGCGTACCGGGCGTGTCGAGCGGCGCGACGCGCGGGGCCACCGCGGCGACCGCGGCGTCGGCCAGGTGGGCGAGCAGCGGGTCGAGCCAGCCGGGCTCCGGCTCGACGTCGGCGTCGACGAACGCGATCACGGGAGCCTCGACCGCCCGCCAGCCGGCGTTGCGGGCCGCGGCCGGCCCCCGGGCGCGGTCGTGGCGGACGAGGCGGGCGCCGGCCCGGGCGGCCACCGTCGCCGTGGCGGCCGCGTCGGCGGAGCCGTCGTCGACGACGACGACCTCGCCCACGTCGCCCAGGCGGTCGAGCGTGCGGGCCAACCCGCCGGGGCGGTCGTGCGCCGGCACCACAGCGGCCACCTGCCGGGCCGTGCAGGGCGGCGTGAGGGCGGCCGGCCGAGGGTGGGCCATCGCCGCGTCGAGCAGCCGGCGGGCCAGGCGCTGCGCCGCCGGGGCGGCGGGGACCGGCTCGCCGGCGGCGAGGCGGTCGACCAGGCGGGCACCGGCGGGTGTCAGCCGCAGCAGCCGGAGGGGTGTACCGCCGACCAGCACGGTGCCGCCGTCGATGCGCCGGGCGGCCGGGTCGAGCGCCAGCGCCATCCCGGGCGGCAGCGGCGGGAGGGGCGGCAGCGGCGGCGGCGTGCCCGTGCTCACCGTGACGTCATGCCCGCGTCGACCGGCAGCACCGCCCCGGTGACGCCGCTGCTGGCCTCGCTGCACAGCCACTGCACCAGGGCGGCCACCTCGCCGGCGGTGACCAGCCGGCCGAGCAGGTGGTGGACCGCGAACTCGCCGGCGTCGGCCAGGTCGTACACCGCGGCGCTGGCGTCGAGCGTGGCGGTGGCCGTCGACCCGGGTGCCACCGCGTTGGCGGTGATGCCGTGCAGCCCCAGCTCGGCCGCCAGGCTGCGCACCAGCCCGACGACCCCGTGCTTGGCCGCCGCGTACGCCGCGAGCCGGGGCAGGCCGACGAGGCCCCCGGCCGACGCCACCGCGACGAACCGGCCCCGGCGGGGTGCCGGGCGGGCCAGCAGCGCCGGGACGGCCGCCCGGGCCAGGCGCCACGTGCCCGTCAGGTTCAGCCCCACCATCGCGTCCCAGGACTCGTCGCTGGTGGTCCACGCCGTCTCGCCTCCCGCCACGCCGCCCGCCACGGCGACGGCGGCGTCGAGGCCGCCGAACCGGTCGACCGCGAGCGCGACCGCGGCGTCGAGGGCCGCCTGGTCGCGGACGTCGGCGACGGCGTCGACCGCCACGTCGGCACCGCCGCACTCGGCGGCCACCTCGGCCAGGTCGGCGCGCGTGGCCAGCGGGTAGCCGAGCGCCGGGTCGTCGGCGCAGCGGTCGACCAGCACCAGGCGCCAGCCGTCCCCGGCGAGGGCGCGGGCCACCGCGGCGCCGATGCCCCGGCCCGCGCCCGTCACCACGGCCACCGGCGGCGGACCGGTGCTCACGGCAGCGGGTCCCAGGCGGCCACCGCTTGGGCCAGGTCGACGGCGAGCGCGTCGAGCAGCCGCTCGCCCTCGGCGGCGTTGGCGCCGGTCGGGTCGCCGAGCACGCCGTTGGGCGACACCGCGGACACGCCGCCGGACCGGAGGGCGGGCATGATCTCGTCCAGCGGCCGCGCCTCGCCGGGCTCGGCTGCCGCCGACCGCACGGCGCCCGGCGCCAGCGCCAGCAGCAGCGACGTCTCGGTGCGGCCGGCGTGGGCATCGCCGCCGGGCACGGCGGGCACCCAGGCGAGCGCCCGGCGTCCCTCGGACCGGGCGGACGCCACGGCGCGGGCCAGCGGCTCGGCGTTGCCGCCGTGGCCCGACACCAGCACCACCCCGGCGAACGCGTCGGCCGACCGGACCAACTCGACCACCACCGCCTCGAGCGCCGCCTGCCCGATCGACAGCGTGCCCGGGAACCCGGCGTGCTCGCCGCTCGACCCGTACGGCAGGGCGGGGGCCACCGCCACGTCGTGGCGGGCCGCGGCCAGCCGCTCGACCAGCGCGGCGGCGACGATCGTGTCGGTGGCGAGCGGCAGGTGCGGGCCGTGCTGCTCGGGCGAGCCGAGCGGCACGGCCAGGAGGCGCCGACCGGCGGCGGCCACGTCCCGCCAGGTCTCGTCGCCCAGCCGGTGCGGCGCGCCGGCGGTGGTCATCGGTCGAGGTAGCCCCACGCCCTGAGCTGGGCGAGGATGCGGTCGGCGGCCGCCTCGGGATCGAGCACGACCTGCTCGGGCGGCGTGCGGTCGACGAGGGCACCGGAGAGGGCCAGCACCCGCTCGCGGGCCGACGCGGCCCGGGGAGCCGGCAGCACCCGGGCGCGGGGCCGGTAGGGCGCGGTGCGCACCGGCAGGTGCTCGGGCACCGGCGGGCCCGGCCGCACCGCGATCGCGGCGTCGCGGGCGGCGAGCACGCCCTCGAGCGGCGCGCGCCGCAGCCGCAGGCGCCCTTCGACCGACAGGACCATCGGCGCCGCGGCGGCGACCCGCTCGCGGCGCCCGCCGTCGAGCCGGCGCTCGGCGTCCACGTGGCCGGCTTCGCCCGGCGCGATCTCGACGAGCCCGAGCGCCTGGGCCGCGCCCAGGTGGGCGGCGACGAAGGCGGGCACGGCACCGCTGCCCCGGTCGAGCGACCAGTCGCCGCACACGACCACGTCGGCTCCCGGCAGCGCGCCCGCCAGCCCGGCCGCCACCGCCTCACTGGGGGCGCCGGCCGGCAGGTCGACCCGCACGGCCCGGGCCGCGCCGGCGGCGAGCGCCTCGCGCAGCACCGCCTCGGCGCCGGCCGGCCCGGCGGTGACCGCCACCACGTCGTCGTCCCAGGCCTCGGCCAGGCGCAGCGCCCACTCGAGCGCCGCCTGGTCAGCCTCGCTGGCGCCGGACGTGCGGGGATCGGTGCCCACGTCGCCGGTGAGCGGGTCGACCTCGGGCCGCCGCTCGACCCACTTCAGGCAGGCGCCGATCATCGGCTCACGACCGCCGGAAGACGACGCCGTGGCCGCCGTCGGGGTAGGTCCACGTGATCGCGCCCTCCCGGTTGCACACCATGTAGCAGGTGCCGCACTCGAAGCACTGCTCGTAGTTGAACAGGATGCCGCCGTCGGCGGTGGGCACGAACAGGTTGGCCGGGCACGCCGTCACGCACTCGCGGGTGGTGCAACCCCGGCACGTGTCGCCGTCGACCGTGATGTGGGCCCGCTCGCCCACCCGGAACTCGACGGTGGCCATGCGGTCCTCGAAGTCGATGCCGGTCGTGGCGCCCGTCGTGGTGCCCGTGGAGCTGCCGGTGGTGCCGGTCATGTGAAGGTCCTCAGCGCGGTCCAGGCGTCGCGGGCGATCTCGCGCAGGCGCAGGTCGCTGTGGCGCAGGGCGGCCCGGGCGGCGGCGATGCCGCCCTTCTTGGGCCGGGGGTTCTCGACGGTGAAGAGCTGCTCGACGAGGTCGCAGGCCAGCTGCGGGTAGTGGTTCTGCACCCGGTCGGACAGCACGAAGTGGGGCGCCCGGCGCAGCTTGCGGTGGTCCTTGAGCACGAAGCTCGACGACAGGCGCCGCCGGTAGCCCTTCAGCCCCCGCGTGCTGGTGTCGCCGGCCGCCAGGGCCTCGTGGGCGGTCTCGCCCGCGGCCGCGCCCGAGCCGATGGCGAAGTTCACGCCCTCGAGCCAGATGCCGGCGGCGAGGCACAGCCCGGCGGCGTCGCCCGCCACCAGCAGGCCGTCGCCCACGATGTCGGGCATGTGGTCGTAGCCGCCCTCGGGGATGAGGTGGGCCGAGTACTCCTTGACGTCGCCGCCCTCGACCAAGGGCGCCAGGGCCGGGTGGGCCTTGAGGTCGGCGATGAAGGTCTCGGGCCGCAGCCGCGACGCCGCCAGCGCCGAGAGCTGGAGCACGACACCGACCGACACCGACTCGGCGTTGGTGTAGACGAAGCCGCCCCCGGGCACCGCGCCGGTGCAGCCCAGGATCTCGATGTCGACGCCATCGTCGCCCCGCACGCCGAAGCGCTCGTCGATCACGTGGCGGGGGAAGGCGAGCACCTCCTTGACCCCGAGGGTCACGTGGTCGGGGTCGTCGCCACCGTGGAGGCCGGCCTCCTTGGCCAGGAACGAGTTCACGCCGTCGCAGGCGATCACCAGCCCGGCGCCCATGTCGCCCCTGTCGGTGCGCACCCCGTCGATCCGGCCGGCCCCGTCTCGCCGGAGGCCGGTGACCGTCGTGCCGCACACCAGCGTGGCGCCGGCCTCCTCGGCCAGCCCGGCCAGCCACCCGTCGAAGTCGGGTCGGAACGTGGTGCAGCCGTTGTACGGCTCGCGGCCCCAGGCGTCGGTGCGGTAGTCGATGCTCAGCGCCTGCCCGGCGGTGAGCACCATGGTCTGGCGGCGCGTGATCCAGCGCTGGAGGGGCACCTGCTCCCACCAGCGGGGCACGAGGTCGTCGAGCATCCGCCCGTAGACCACCCCGCCGTACATGTTCTTGGAGCCGGGGAACGGGCCGCGCTCGACGAGCGCCACCCGCCGGCCCGCCCGGGCCAGCACGAGGGCCGCGCTGGCCCCGGCGGGGCCGGCCCCCACCACCACGACGTCCCAGTCAGGCGCCGGCATCGCTCACCCCCAGGCGGTCGGCCAGCGCCCGGAGCAGGGCGCGGGCGTCGGTGACGACGGCCAGGTCGGCCATGGCCATCATCGGCGCGCTGGCGTCGGTGTTCACGGCGATCACGTGGTCGGGCTGGCCGAGGCCGGTCACGTGCTGGACGGCGCCCGAGATGCCCAGCGCGACGTACAGGTCGGGGTCGACGGCCACGCCGGTGGTGCCGATGTAGCGGTCGTGCGGCGCCCACCCGACGTCGGAGGCCACGCGGGTGGCCCCGAACGCCGCGCCCAGCGCCACCGCCACCTGCTCGAGCAGGGCGAAGGGCTCGGGGCCGCCGAGCCCGGCGCCGCCGGCGACGATGCGCCGGGCGTCGGCCAGCTCGACGGTGCTGGGGTCGGGCGGCACCGTGGCGACCACCGTGGTGTCGTGGGTGCCGGAGGGCAGCCCGGCCTCGACCGGCTCGACGGTCGCCCCCTCGGCGACCGGCTCGACGCCCCGGACACCGGGCACCAGCGTGGCGACGGCGGGGCCGTCGAGCGCGTGGGTCTCGGACACCAGGCCGCCCCGCCGCACCAGCACGACCCGGTCGGCGGCGACCTCCGTGGCCCCGGCCAGCAGCGGCCGGCCGAGGGCGTGCGCCAGCCGCGGCGCCAGGTCGCGGCCGTCGGGGCTGGCGGGCAGCACGACCACGCGAATGCCCGCCACCAGCGGGGCCAGAGCCTGCGCCCAGGCGCCGGCGGCGAACGGCCCGATCTCGGCGCACCGGGCGTGGCGGCAGGCGACCAGGTCCTTGGCGGCGGCCTCGGTGCCGGTGCCGGCGAGCAGGGCGTCGCCCCCGGCCTCGGCCACCGCCTCGTCGGCGCCGGCCGGCAGCTCGCCGTCGCGCACGACCACCACTGCGACCATCGGGTTCACAGCGACGCTCCGATCCGCTCGCCCTCGATCACCGCGGCGTGGGCCCGGCGGGGGGCGACGCAGTCGCCGGCCCGGTGCACCTCGACGTCGTCGCGCCCTGCCAGCTCGTGGTACAGGCCCTCGCACGGCGCGGCGGGCACCGCCAGCACGACCCAGTCGGCGTCGAGCCGCCGCTCGGCGCCCGTCGGGTGGTGCTGGGTGACCAGCTGGCCGGCCTCGCCGTCCCAGGCCATGGGCACCAGCTCGACCTGCTGGTCGATGTCCTTGGCCGCCGCCCTGGCCAGCCAGTGCTCCATGTCGAGGGTGATGCCGAGGTCCTGGCCCACCACCATGCCGGGCGTCACCACCGTCACGGCGCAGCCGCGGTCGGCCAGCAGCTCGGCCACCGACGTCGCCTGGTGGAACCCCAGCTCGTCGACCACCACCACCCGGCCCGCCGGGGCGGCCCGGCCCGCCAGCACGTCGACCACGTCCACGACGCGACCCTCGCCGGGCGGTGCCCACCACGGTCGGGCCGGCGTCGCGCCGGTGGCCACGACCACCACGTCCGGCGCCTCGGCCAGCACGGAGGCCGCGTCGGCCTCGACGCCGTAGCGCACCTCGATCCCCAGCCGGGCGCAGGCGTGCACCTGGTTGCGCACCAGGTCGCCCAGCTCGGCCCGGCTGGGCACGCTGGCCGCCAGCCGCACCTGGCCGCCGGGCTGGGGCGACCGCTCCAGCACCGTGACCCGGTGACCCCGCTCGGCCGCCGCCCGGGCCGCCTCCAGCCCCGCCGGCCCGGCGCCGACCACCACGACGCGCCGCGGCCGCTCGACCAGCGCCACCGGTGCCGAGCGCTCGGCCTCGCGCCCCGTGAGGGGGTTCTCGATGCAGCCGAGCCACCGGTTCAGGCCCATGCGGCCGACGCACTCCTGGTTGCACGACAGGCACAGCCGGATGTCCTCGGTGCGGCCGGCCCGGGCCTTGGCGGCGAAGTCGGCATCCGCGATCTGGCCCCGCACGACGCCGACCAGGTCGCAGTGGCCCTCGTCGAGTGCCCGGTCGGCCTGCAGCGGGTCCTTGAACCGGCCCACGCCCACCACCGGCAGGTCGACCGCCTTGCGGATGGCGCTGGGGATGAACAGCGCGTAGCCGGGCGGCACCTGCATCGACGCCTCGATCATGAACAGCGACGCCGTGGCCACCCCGATGGACGTGTTCACGTAGTCGGTCAGGCCCTGGGCCTCGACCATCCGGGCCACCTCGACCGCCTCGTCGATGGTGGTGCCGCCCTCGATCAGCTCGTCGCCGCAGAGCCGCACGCCGAGGGCCAGGTCGCGACCGATCGCCTCGCGCACCGCCGCCACGATCTCGAGCAGCAGCCGGGCCCGGTTCTCGAGCGGGCCGCCGTAGCGGTCGCTGCGGTGGTTCACCGCGGGCGACAGGAAGCCCCGCACGATCGAGCTGTGCGAGCACTGCAGCTCGATGCCGGCGAACCCGCCCGCCTTGCAGTGCCCGGCCACCAACGCGTACCCGGCCACGATCTCGGCGATCTCGCGCTCGTCGACCTCGTGGGCCACCTCGCGGAACAGCGGGTCCGCGACGGCCGACGCCGCCCACACCGGCAGGCGGCTGTACATCGAGCCCGCCTGGCCG